>JBGPIK010000557.1:0-4038 GCA_041484845.1 Binatia bacterium
CTGGTGGCGCTGACTAAGGGATTGATTCAGGGAACCACGCTCTCCGCTCCTGAAAGCATCATGGCAAAAAACGCCGGGATGAAAGTTCTCATTCCAGTCAGCGAGATGAAAAAGCTCGGGGTTATAATCCAGCACCAGGCGATTGCGGCGACGGATCGATCTTTGCGCGAGTTTCGCTCGGTGACGAAGGCCTTTCTTATGGCTTACTTTGCAGGGGTGAGAGAGGTTTATCGCAGCAAAGAGGCGACGATGCAAAGTCTCGGCAAGTACACGCGGATTAGCGATCCGCAAGTTTTGTCCGCCAGTTACGATGAGAGCTACGATGCGATCGAAAAAGAAGGAGCGCTGAATGAGGAAGGGATTCAAGTGATCCTTAACGAAATGGGGAAAACCGACGCGCGGGCGCTCAAAGCCCGAGCGTCTCAATTTTATGACCCGAGCCTTCTCCAGGAGCTGACCAGAGAAGGTTTTTTCAAGAGTTTATGGCAAGGCGGCAAATAGCGGCCAAGCCAGTGCTGAGTAACGAGGACTGAGGACTGAGAGGTTGTGAAAAAAATGCCCGCCCTTCGACTAAGCTCAGGGCGTACGGAAATTATATTGATAACATTGACAATTTTCCGTTCGTGCTGAGGCTCTCGAAGCATGAACGGATTTCTTCACCCGCTCTGAGTAAAGACTCAAATTGGGAGGCGGGGAACTCAGCACTCGGCCCTCAGTCCTGGGAGCCGGCGCGAGCGGAAAGGTCGTTCGTTTGGTCCTCTTTTCGAGGGAGAGGCTTCAGGAAAGAACTATGGGATACGAGGATCTGAGAGACTGGCTTAAGCAAGTGGACGGGTTCGGGGAAATGCTCCGTTTAAACGGCGCGGATTGGAACCTCGAGATTGGCGGGCTCTGCGACGTTATCGTTCGCGAGGCGAAAAAGAACGTTCCGGCGATCCTCTTCGACGAGATCCGAGGATACCCCAAAGGAGTGCGGGCTCTATTCGCTATGCTGAGCTCGGTAAAACGGCTCGCGCTCACGGTGAACCTGCCGCTGGAATGCGGCGGCATGATGGACTTCGTCAGAGCTTTCCATGAGAAGATTCGCGACTTGCAGCTCATTCCACCGGTGACCGTGAAACAAGGACCGGTGGCTGAGAATGTCATGGAGGGAGATCGCATCGATCTGTACAAGTTTCCCTCCCCATTTCACCACGAGAAGGACGGCGGCAGATATTTCGGCACTGCCCATGTGGTGCTCACGCAGCACCCCGACGACGGTTGGTACAATCTCGGCACGTATCGTTGCATGGTCCACGACAAAGACACCCTGGGGCTGCACATCACGGGCGGCAAACATGGGCGGATTCACCGCGATCTTTACTTCGAGCGCGGCCTGCCGATGAAGGTCGTTGTGGCCGCGGGCGTAGACCCGGCGCTGTACCTCGCCTCCGCCTCGGAAATTCCCTGGGGCGTATCGGAGTACGCGTATGCGGGAGCGCTGAAAGGCCAGCCTATCGCTGTCATGTCCGGCCCGCACACCGGCTTTCCGATTCCGGCGACCGCGGAAATTGTCGTGGAAGGCGAATGCCATCCGGGGGAACTTAAGGACGAAGGGCCGTTTGGAGAATGGGCCGGCTACTATGCTAACCGGGGATTGGAGAAAGTTCCCGAGCCGGTCATCCACGTCAAGAGAATCATGTATCGCACGGACCCTATTTTGACCTGCGCGCAGCCGTCCAGGCCGCCGCACGAGTATTCGTTGTACCGCAGCATCGTTCGCTCCGGGTTGGTGTGGGATGAGTTGGAGAAGGCCGGCGTTCCCGACGTCAAGGGAGTTTGGTGCCACGAAGCGGGAGGCAGCCGTCTCTTCACCATCGTATCCATTCATCAACGCTATGCGGGTCACGCGCGGCAAGCCGGACTCCTCGCATCTCAAGTTCACTCGGGAGCTTATGTGGGACGATACGTGGTTGTCGTCGATGAGGACATCGACCCGGCCAATACCCATGACGTCCTTTGGGCGATGGCCACACGTTCAGAACCCGAACGCTCCATAGAAATCATCCGCCGCGCCTGGTCCAGTTCCGCTGATCCGGCCTTGCCCATTGATCAGAAACAATTTAACTCGCGCTGCATCATCGACGCGTGCAAACCCTACGAGTGGAAAGATAAATTTTACCCGGTGGCGGAAACCAGCCCGGAGTTAAGAGCGGAGCTATTAAAGAAATGGGGCGAGGGAATTTTGGATGGGGTGTGAGAACACGGTCGACATTCTTAACGGGAGGTTGAGCAAATGAAAAACTGGACGCTCCATTTGCTTATGGTCATTTTTCTTAATTTTCCACTTACTTCTGAATCTGCGCAAGCAGCCTCGACGCCTGCGAAGGTGGTGCTTACGTTCGGCAGCTTCAGTGAAAGAGAGGGTGCGCTTTTCGTTGCACTAGATCAAGGTTTTTTTCGCAAGTATGACCTGGATGTGAGACTCGTCCACGTGCGAAGCGGCCCCGTGGGTTTGGCAGCTCTGTCCGCCGGGGAGTCCCAGTTTTACAACGGCTCAATCACCGGAACCATCCTCGGCGCGGTTGCAGGGGGGCTTGACACGGTTTTCATTGCTGGATTGATCAACAAGCTCACGGGCACGTTCGTCGTTTCTCCTGCAATCAAGACCCCGGCTGACATCAAAGGCAAAAACATTGGTGTTCAGAGCATGGGGGGAGGAGTATGGATGTTTACTATGCTGGCCTTTGACTATTGGGGGCTCGACCCGAAAAGAGACAAGATCAACTTCAGGGTAATCGGAGACGAGACTGTTCTGGCTCAGTCAATCGCCACGGGCGTTATCGATGGGTCCTATCTGGGTTACACTTTTGCCTCTCTTTTGGAGCGCCAGGGGTTTCGCGTCCTCGCTGATCTCGCGAAGCTTGGGATTCCATACCAGGGCACAGGGATTATAGCCCGGCGCAGCTTTATAAATTCTTCACCCGGCGTGAGCGAGAGAATCGTCCGGGCCTTGGTGGAAACGATTGCCTTCGTTCTGGATCCCGGTAACAAAGCCGCGGTAATGAGGAGTTTGGCCAAGGGGCTTCATCTACCGCGGGTTGAGGATGCAGCAGAGGGCTATGAGAGAATGATTTCTCTGTATGAACGGCGAATCTATCCCAATGTTGAAGGAATCCGCAATGCGATCCGGCTCTTGGGCGCCACGAACGATAATATCCGCGCTCTCCGAGCAGAGGATTTGGTCGATAACCGGATCGTGGAAAAACTACAACAAGAGAACCGCTTTTGAATACTCGCCGGGCTGCGTAGGTCAAGTACAAACGCCTGGCGGCGACATGTTACTAAACAAAATGGAGTGACGTGGGCCCGTCTAATTACTAAATACGGATTGTCGTAGCAGAGAGCGAAGGAGGCTGACAGGATGAAAACATTACTGTCCACCGTAGTCGCGCTTTCTTTTGTCTTATTTATAAATCCTTCAACTTTGAAAGCGGCAGCACCGCTTCCAAGAATCGTCACCGCGTTCGCCAGTTTCAGTGAGAAGGAGGGAGCACTTTTTGTTGCCGAGGATCAAGGCCTTTTTCGCAAGTACGGGCTGGACGTAAAACACGTCTACGTGTCGAGTGGGTCTATCGCGCTTTCGGCTCTGGCGTCAGGCGATGCTCATTTCTACACCGGATCGCCGACGGGTGCGACTCTCGGCGCGGTTGCGGGAGGGCTGGATGTAGTTTTTGTCGCCGGTTTGGTTAACAAACTTAACGGCACCTTTGCAGTTGAACCTTCCATCAAAACTCCCGCTGAATTAAAGGGCAAAACTATCGGCGTCCAGAGCATCGGCGGAGGAATCTGGATGATCACCATGCTGCTCCTCAATCATTGGGAGCTCGATCTTAAGCGGGACAATATCAAATTTAGAGTCTTGGGCGACTTCACCGTGCTCACGCAGTCGCTCGCTTCGCACATCATCGACGGCTCCTATTTAACGTATACTTTTGCTTCAAGGATGGAGCGCCAGGGATTTCGGATTCTCGCCGATCTGGCAAAGCTTCCTATTCC
>JBGPIK010000558.1:0-4021 GCA_041484845.1 Binatia bacterium
TATCGAGGGATGAACGAGCAGGTAATAAGGACAACTATTCATCGCGCAGCCGAGAATCTTCGTAGCCCTTGAATGAAGAAAATGCTGCAGCGATGCCCGTCCCACGACCAGGGAAACGTCTGCACTGCCATTTTCCAATCGATGGTAGCGCTCTTCGGTTCCTTGCACATGCTCCCAGGAGACGTCCAGGTCATGATTGGCGAAGATGCCGTTCTCGATGGTAAGGTAACCCGAAGGATCACGGGCAAATTTTCCTGCGGTTCCTTCGAGATACCCATACATGACTTTGATCTGTGAAAGAGCCATGACAACCTCCGGCTGCGATCCTCGGTTTTTATGCTATGTTGGGCCTCTAGCAAATCTGGGGCTTAGAGTAAACCCTGCGGTATGGCCCGGAGGCCCCATGAATTTGCGTCATCCATGCCGTTCATGCGCGGCCGCATAAAATAGAATTCTCAATTTCGTTTTCCGGCCTCGTTATGGTACTCTATGGCGAAATCAATGAACGGCAAGTCTGTTCCCTCTGACCTCGCGCAGTCGCTTTCGCTGACATCCCGCGTTTCATTATTCATTAACAAGCGGCGCCTAAAGCTGTGGCTTGGGTGGCTCGCGGCTCTGTCCGTCGTCGTCGGCCTGGGCTTTCTTGAGATCTACACTTCAGTGCTTCAGTCTTGGCTGTTTACCCGGATCAATGAGAGAATCGCTTTTCAAATTTCCGCCGGGCATAGTGTTGCAATCGCCTTTCCGCGGTCAGCGCCGCTCGACGATCGCCGGGGCTATTCCAAACTTCCTCAATTTCAGCCGCGGCTCGAAGCTCAAGGGTTTAAAATTACGCAGCAGGTTCAACAATCGGAAACGCTGCGCGATTTGATCCGACGCGGCATCTCACCCCCTTATGCTGAATTGCCGGGAACCGGTATAGAAATTCGCGGGCCCGATGATGCGTCTTTGTTCCGTTACGCCCAATCGGATTTTCTCTTTGAGACCATTGACGATATTCCGCCCCTCTTAGTTAAGAGTCTCGTTTATCTGGAAAATCGCAATCTCGGCCGTCTAGGTGCCCCGTGGCAAAATCCCGCGATAGAATGGGATCGACTCTTGAAAGCCGGACTGCTTTATATCGGTTCCAAGCTTTACCTTCCGGTTCCGGTTCAAGGCGGCAGTACGCTCGCCGTGCAGCTGGAAAAATTCCGCCATTCGCCCAACGGGCGTACGGATACGCCGGCAGAAAAACTCCGGCAGGTCATCGGCGCAAGCTTAAAAGCCTATCGCGAGGGCAAAAACACCCGCGCCTGGCGCGAGCGGATCATCGTCGATTATCTCAATACGGTCCCCCTTGCCGCGGCGCCGAGCTACGGCGAGATTCATGGGCTGGGCGAAGGTCTCTACGCTTGGTTCGGAATGCAATTAAAAGACGTGGTCAAGGCATTGAACACGCCCGGCATTACGCCGGCGAAACTGAAGGCTTACAAGCACGTCCTGACTCTACTCATCTCGGTTCGGGCACCTTCGGTTTTTCTCCTGGAAGAGCGCGCCTCTCTCGAAGAGAAGGTCGGGCGATTCATCGCGCTCCTGGCCCGGGCCGGCGTGATCGACGGCGAGACGGCCTCGGCTCTCCAAGAAACGCCGATCACGTTTCTTCCCAGCGCGCCGCTGCCGCCGCAACCATCATCGCGTAACAACAAGGCGGCGAACGCGATCCGCATGACCCTGATGGAGTATATGGGCGTCACGAATTTTTATGATCTTAATCGTCTGCACCTAGAGGCTCAGAGCACCATCGATGTCGCTCTACAGAAACGGGTTACGGATTTTCTCCACCGTCTCTCTGATCCCGACGTCATCAAAGCCTATGGCCTGAATGGTGAGCGGCTTCTGGAAAACGCCGATCCGAGCAAAGTCATTTACTCTTTTCTTCTCGTTGAGCCGACGCCCCAGGGCAATTTCGTGCGCGTGCAGGCGGACAACTTGGCCGCGCCTTTTGATTTTAATAAGAGCGTTAAACTGGAACTCGGCAGCACCGCCAAATTACGGACGGTCACGCACTATCTTGAAATTATCACCGATTTGCACAAACAACTCTCACCGCTGGAAAATGAAGAGCTTAGAAGCACCGTCGCGCAAGCGCGCGATCCGCTGACCCGATGGGCCGGCGAAACCCTGCTGCAGGAAAAAAACATCGCCTTGGAACCGTTTCTGAGCCGCGCCATGGAGCGGCGCTATTCCGCCAGCCCCTACGAAGCCTTCTTTACCGGCGGTGGCCTGCACCATTTCGAAAACTTTGACAAAGAGGATAATAACCGCGTGCTCCAGCTGCGCGAGGCTTTTCGCAACTCCGTCAATCTTGTGTTCATCCGACTGATGCGCGACATCGTCAGCTACCACCGCGCGCGACTTTCGTACAATCCCGATGACGTCTTGGAAGAGCCGGCGCATCCCGTGCGGGGGCACCTGCTCGGAGAAATCGCGGAAGAAGAATCGTTGTCGGTCTTAAGGCGCGCTTACCTGGTATACCGCAATCAAACGCCGGACCGGATCTTAACGCATCTTCTCGGGACGAAAGCCAACGGTGAGCGGCGTTTGGCGATCCTGTTTTTCGCTTGGCGCATCGGCAATGATGAAAAAGCGCTTTCGGCTTGGCTCGAACAAAATCAGGAGGCGACCACCGCTGAGGTGGTCAGCAAATTGTTCCGTGCCTACCATAATCCCCGCCTCACGTTGGTGGACTATGCCTATCTTTTGTCGCTTCACCCCTTGGATCTCTGGTGTGCCAGCGAATTTAGAAAAAATGCCAATCTTTCCTGGGAAGCTCTCTATGCAGGCAGCCGCGAGGCGCGGCGGATGGGCTCCGCCTGGTTGCTCCAGCCGCGCAACCGTCGGGCACAGGATCTGCGGCTACGGATTCGGATCGAAAAAGATGCATTTGCCCGCATGCTTCCCTACTGGCAGCGCCTTGGCTTTCCTTTCAAATCGATGGTACCTTCTTATGCAACCGCAATCGGTAGCTCTTCGGACCGGCCGGTGGCATTGGCTGAGCTCGTCGGCATCTTGGTCAATGATGGCATGCGGCGCCAAGCGGCGAGCCTGACCAAAATTCACTTCGCTCGGGGCACCCCTTATGAAACCGTGTTCGAGCGGACTCCGGTGAAAGGGGAACAAGTGCTTGCGCCTGAAGTGGCTCGGACCGTGAGAAGAGTCATGGCTGAGGTCGTCGAACAGGGAACCGCGCGGCGCCTTCAGGGCGTCTTCCGGCTATCGGATGGGACGGCGCTCACGGTTGGCGGCAAAACCGGCTCGGGCGACAACCGCTTTGAGACGTTCAATCGCTATGGCGGAGTCACCAGTTCGCACTCGACCAACCGCACCGCGGCTTTTGTCTTTTATATCGGGGATCGCTATTTCGGCGTGATTACCGTTTACGTCCAAGGGCGGGAGGCGAGCGATTATCGTTTCACCAGTGCCCTACCGGTGACGATCCTCAAATTACTGTCACCGACACTGATTGCCAAGATGGACAACAAGCTAGACGCGCCGCCGGATGAGCCTGCGGCTCCCGGTGAAGACATGCACGACGAAATCGAAGCTCATAAGATCAGCTTCGATCCAGCGCGAGGAGTTTCGGCAAGGAGCCTGCGCCACTAAGTTCCGCGCCGGTTGCCGAACAGGTCGATATGAAGACGCGGCGTAAAACCATAGCCGTGCTGCTTGCACGACTCCACGATCCATTGGCTCTTTTTCTTTAATTCCGCGCGTGTCTTTCCCTGCGCCATAATGAGGACACGTGCCGGGTCCGGGTGTGGGAGCTGACGCAAAATCTCATCAACCTCGGCAAAATCTTGTAATCGATTCACGACGAACTTGATCTGATAGTCATAAGTGGCGATGAATGTCTGAATGACGTCGATATGGAGGCGGTTTCGTTCATGCATCTGCGCAAATCGCCCGTTCGCCCTTTTCCACGGCGTTGAATGGCTGAGTTTTGGACTCAGCGAAATCAGATCACAAACCACCGGCTGGAAGA
>JBGPIK010000559.1:0-3998 GCA_041484845.1 Binatia bacterium
GACGCCCTATTGGTACGCCGAAGAGATGCTGGCTGAGGAACGTGGCGCGCTGGTACCGTTCCGAAATCCTGCGGCGCTGGCCGAGCAAGTGATCGATTTGTTGGACAACGAGGCCAAGCGCCACGGCATGCGCAAGCGTGCCTATCTCTATGGGCGCGAGATGATCTGGCCGCAGGTAGCGCGCCGCTACATGGAGAGTTTTCAGCGCGCCCGAGCCGAACGGCGGCACTTCACTCCGCCTGGTTTTGTCGTCAAACCCCTCGATAAGCGTCCGGCCGAACTGCCCGCTCTCAAACTCGATCACTTGCGCCGCATGACGGATGATACCGGTATGTTTCAACATGCCATTTTCACCGTGCCCAACTATAACGAGGGGTACACCATCGACGACAATGCGCGCGCGCTGACGGTAAGCACACTCTTGGAAGAACTCGGTAGTGAAGAGACCGCAGATCTCGTGTCCCGCTATTTTGCCTTCGTCTGGTACGCGTTCAATGCGAAGACCGGACGCTTCCGAAATTTCATGAACTATCAGCGCAACTGGCTGGAGGAGAATGGGTCTGACGACAGTCACGGCCGCGCCTTGTGGGCACTCGGCACGGTATTGGGCCGCTCCAACACGCCGGCACTTCAAAATATGGCCGGCTGGGTATTCGAGAAGGCGTTGCCCGCCGTTCTAGACACCACCAGCCCGCGGGCGTGGGCGTTCGCGCTCATAGGTATCAACGAATACCTGCAGCGTTTTGCCGGTGACCGAACAATCGCTCAGGCCCGTGAAGTGTTGGCCGGGCGGTTAGTCGACTTGTATCGCAAAAATCGGACAAGCGAATGGCGTTGGTATGAAGAATCGCTAACCTATTGTAATGCCGTGCTGCCGCACGCCTTGCTCACGTGCGGCCAAGCCATACCCAACGCCGACATGACCGAAGCTGGACTGGAGTCGCTCAGTTGGCTGGACGCCTTACAGCACGCTGAAGAGGCTGGGGGCCATTTTGTGCCGATCGGCTCCAACGGTTTTTATCAACGCGGCGGTGAACGTGCCAGGTTCGATCAGCAACCGGTTGAGGCTCAGGCCATGGTATCGGCTTGCCTCGCAGCGCACCGGATCACGGGAGACAAGAACTGGTACAAAGAAGCTCGATGTGCCTTCGAGTGGTTTCTTGGGCGCAATGACCTGAATCTGCCGATCTATGATCCGACAACCGGCGGCTGTCGAGACGGTTTGCATCCCGACCGCCCGAACGAAAATCAGGGCGCAGAGTCTTCCCTCGCCTTTCTTCAGGCGGTGCTGGAGTTGCGCTTGGCTGAGACAACCCTGGCATCCGTAGCAACAGGAGCTTGATGAACAATCAACACGCCGAACTTTTGCGCCGTCATAAACTTAATCCCATCTTAAGCGCCGCTGATTGGCCCTATCCGGTCAATAGCATTCTCAACCCTGGGGCTACGTTGCTGCCCGATGGCACTACCCTGTTATTGTGCCGCGTCGAAGATCGCCGGGGCCATTCTCATCTTACTGTCGCTCGTTCCGACAACGGCGTGGACGACTGGCGGATTGAATCCCAGCCGACACTGCTAGCCGACCCTGAACACTTCCCGGAAGAGGTGTGGGGCATTGAAGACCCGCGCATCACCTACCTGTCCGAATTAAGCAAGTACGCCGTTGTCTATACCGCCTTCTCACGCGATGGCCCGGGCGTAGCTCTGGCGCTGACTGAGGATTTTCACACCTTCGAGCGCTACGGTGTCATCATGTCGCCGGAAGATAAAGACGCGGCGTTGCTTCCCCGTCGTATCGGTGACCAGTGGGCTTTGATCCATCGGCCCGTCAGCGCTCCGCGCGCGCATATATGGATGTCGTATTCTCCGGACTTGCGCCACTGGGGCAGCCACAAGCTGATGATGGAGGCGCGCAAAGGCGCGTGGTGGGACGCGAATAAAATCGGCCTATCGCCGCCGCCCATCGAAACGGCAGAGGGCTGGCTGGTGATTTACCACGGTGTGCGGCAAACGGCAGCAGGCTCGATTTACCGACTCGGACTTGCTCTGTTTGATTTGCAGGTGCCGGAGCACTGCCTAAAACGGGGCGATGAGTGGATCTTCGGCCCGCAAGAAGCCTACGAGCAACATGGAGACGTGGACAACGTTGTTTTTCCTTGCGGATACACGCTAGCGCCGGACGGCGACACTATTCATCTATATTATGGCGCCGCGGATACGAGCATTGCCCTGGCCACCGGCAGTGTTCGTGCGATGCTGGAGTGGCTTCAACGGATTAAAGACTAGCCGGCGGCAACTCTCAACGAATGAAAGGAGCAGTTATGGCTAGTGAGACATTTAAGAAACGACAGCAAGAAACGGCGCGGCGAGAGAAGCAAAAGCAGAAACTAGCCCGCCGGATGGAACGAAAGAATGAGAAGGCAACGGGTAAGAGTCAGGTTGATGAGGATAACCCACAGATCGCTCAGGCGGTTGCTCGACCGGGACCAACAATCTTATGAGTCTAAGCTCACGCAACAGTCAAGGACTATTTTTAGTGCAGCAGATTCTGTCAGCCCGTCAAGACAAGATCGAAGTCATACCAGAGCCAGGATGCGGTTCCAAGATTCAGACAGGTTAGCGGTCGCCTGTCAGGCGAAATTGTGCTGTTCAGAGTTCGTATCGCTGGACGCCTAACTTACGGAGGAGATCGGATGACATTGAGTATTGGGGAAAAAATTATTTATCCCAGTCACGGCCCTTGCCTGATCGGCGCGGTGGTCAAGAAACTTGTCGGCGGAACGTCGACGACCTTCTACCGTTTGGCGCCCCTCGACGATAGCGGCGGGGAATTGTTCATCCCGGTCGATAAAATCAGGGGATTAGGTATCCGGCAATTACTGGGACGCTCTGAGATTCCGAAGTTGCTAAGTCACTTGAAGACCGAGGCTGTCAGAGCCAAGAACTGGAAGCAGCGTGCCATCGACAATTCGAAGCTGTTGGCCTCTGGGTCGGCATTTGACCTGGCTGAGATCGTCGAGTCGCTCACGGAGTTGAACGAGACGAAGGCGCTAGCGCCACACGACCGTCAAACTCTGGAACGGGCGAAAAAGCTGCTGGTCTGTGAGATTGCCGAAGTGTTGGGTGAAACAAAAAGTGCGGCTGCCGAACAGGTAGACAGGGCCCTTCAGGTGCACAAAGGATGAAAAGCCACAACGAAAAGAGCTAGAGGGCAATTTTTTTTGGGCCGGCTTAAACAGAAAAATATACCTTGTAGCAAAGGCCGCAGGTCGTCGGAATCCATAGGTCCTTTTGAGCCAGCGCGCTATCCATGAACTCATTCTCCAGCTGTCGCTGAGAGAAAAAATTTTCACATCGGAGCTTTCCAATCCGTCGGCAACCACTTCTTCCAGCGATGGGGTTTGGGTAGCTACGACAAAAATCTGCACATCGGCTTCGAGATCGCCTGAGCTTGTGAACAGACGATCACGAAGCCTTTCGCTGGAATTCTTTATCGATTCACTCAGTAGATTTCGTAAGTTGCTGCCGGCGGGCATTTCTAAAGAGAATGCGGTATTGGCAATGACATCTCGGACAAAGCCGTAAAAACGGACCTCGACACGCAAGAGTCTTCTCCTCTCGGCTGCGCAAGCGATTTGATCGCGAGCTGGATCGGCAATTCGGATGCCAGGAAATTGCGCTCATAAATCGCGCAAGCGAGATTCATATTGTTTCATTTCTAGTATTTTTTTGGCGGATTTTCCGAATTTTAGGCAAGGAGCAGTCCTCATTCCCAAGACTACCCAGTAGGTTTCTTAATGGCATGAGATATGCGTGGGCACCAGCATCGTATCTAGTGGTGTAAACAGTTCTAATTGACCGCTTTCAGGATTCGGAACGGTGCGCAGTGAGCGTGGAACCAGCCGCGTCTAAATCCCGGAAAGAAAGAAGGGAGTCCGATGCCCAACGCCAAAAGGCAACTCGCATTCGTGATTGATCTGAACAAGTGCATGGGGTGC
>JBGPIK010000560.1:0-3994 GCA_041484845.1 Binatia bacterium
AGACAAAATCATGCAGCGTTTTATATATTTAAGTCTGTTTGGCGCGACGAATAAAATTGTAAAAAGAATTTACAACTTTAAAGTCTATCATATATCTATATATGAATAGTCCTATTCTCCTTCTCCTTGCGCTCGCTTCATTCCTTCCCTGAAGTATTCGCGAATGGAGCCATCTGAAATTCTCCGATTGTTTCGCAAGCGTTCCAACTTTGTCGCGCAAGCCAAATGGCGCCTGTGGAAGGGAATGCCAACAATCTAAGCGCCGCATCCAGTCGTCATCCGCGAGAATGCCTTTTTGTTTTTGTAGGGAACCCAAAGAGTTGTGTTTAATTCTCCGGCTGTGTATAGCCTGAAGAAATTTGTTCACGCGAGGAGGGGCAACATGAGCACGAAACAACGATACAATGCCGCTATTCAAAGGGCGAAAGGCTTTCTCGAGTTGGCCTCCGCGCTTTACGACACCTCTCTTTCGCACCGCACAAGACGGGCAGCGGAAGGCGTTCTCCAAACCGATTCCCGGCTGGGCTATTACCTCAAGCTGTCGTTATTGCCACGTGGCAAACAGGGTGATTGCATTTCACTGTCATTTGCCGCCGATAGTTTTCGCGAGCTCAAACTGCTTGGGGAAGGCAAGGTTTCAGTCGCCTGGATCAACCCGTCAGCGTCCGTGACTCTCGCCTATAAAGGAACAGGGCCGCTTTCCGGGCGCATACCGCTCAGAACGATCGCGGTTTTTCCCTCCTGGGACGTGGTCGGCTTTGCGGTGCACCAATCCACCGGCATTACCTCGCTGGCCCAGATCAAGGAAGAACGCGTCCCCCTGCGTTTATCCACCGGGCCGACCTCCGAGCGCGACATGATCGAAAGTCCGGTGACTTTCGTAGTGAGTGCGGCATTAAAAGCGGCCGGATTCACAATCGCCGACATTCGCAACTGGGGCGGCAAGATTCAGGGGGTTTCGCGCCCCAGCCATCCGGACCGGCGCGCCGGCGTTGAGAATGGCACGGTCAACGCGGTCTTTGATGAAGGTGTCAAGAGCTGGGGACAGTCTGTCGTCGATCAGGGCTTCCGCTACCTGCCGATTGACGGCGGCGTGATGAGGCGTTTGAAAGCAATGGGCTACCGCGCGGGAACCGTTCCCAAAGCGCATTTCCAAGGCCTACCCGCTGACGTTCCGACCATTGACTTCAGCGGCTGGCCTATGGTTGTTCGCGCCGATATGCCCAACGACGTGGCCTACGCACTCTGCGAAGCGATCGAATTGCGCAGGAAGTCGATGCCCACCGACAATTTTAAGCCGCTGAATATCGCGGATCTCTGCGCCAATGACGAAGAAGCGCCCTACGACGTGCCGCTCCACCCCGGGGCGAGAAAATTCTATCGGGAAAGAGGCTATCTGAAATAAGGCTGCAAAAAAGGACGGGCGTGACCGAACGTAACAGTCAGCCCGTTCTTCGATTTATTGCAGCAGATTGAACTATCCCGCAGCGGCCTTCGTAGGTATCAAGACACAGCGATAGAATTTATCCCAAAGGCGTCACCCCCGAATGTTTCAATCGGGGGTCCAGATCCCGTTCCGTCTCGTCTAGATTCCCGATAAAAGCATTCGGGAATGACGGACTCTAAGAGGTCCGGAGATTCTTTTCACGCAGCGAGCTGCGGGGAATCAAGCCCGCGGCCGATTGACTTACTTGGAAATGGACTTCACGAAACCTTCGCGCGTTAGCTCGTCCAAAATCGAATTGTCGTAAAACTCTTCAGGCTTGCGATTCGTGGGTTTGTCGCTCTGCAGCGCCGCCTGAATAGCCGCCGGATCTGTCAGCGGCAGCGCCGGCGTATTCTTGGAAAAGTAATCATACGTTTGGGACAGAACCTCGGGGTTGGTTTGCTTCGTATATTTCTGCAGCACCTGAACGGCAAATTTTTTATTCTGGCGATAGATCTGCATTCCCTCCACCATAGCCATTAAAAACTTCTTCGCCACCGGCCGGTTTTGGGCGAGATAGGAACGCTGCGCCGGAATCACCGAAGTCGGATATTTGATTTTGAGATTACCGAGATCGGCTAGCATGTTGAGGCCGCGCGCCGTCGCCGCGAATAGTGCCGGTGGCGCAAGCATCGTCGCCTGCGCGGCTCCGGATTCCACGGCGGCAATGCGCACCGGATCCGGGCCCGCTTGCAGGAAAGTGACATTTTTCGCGCCGACACCCAATTGATCGAGAGCGACCCGCGCCGCGGTTTCCTCGATGCCGCCGAGCCGAGACACCGCTATTCTCTTTCCTTTGAGTTCCGCGGGCGCATGAATATTCTTGCTTGCGATAACGCCGTAGGGCATCAGGCCATACGCGGTGGCCAAAATCACGAGGTCCGCGCCCTGCACGATCGCCTGGATAGGAGAAGAGCCGCCGAGATATGAAAAGGCGATCTCATTCGCCATCATCGCTTGTATATTAGTTAAGCCGCCGGCGATGAGGACGATCTCCGTACTCAACCCATATTTTTTATACAGTCCAGCCTCATAGGTCACCCAATAAGGTAAATTTTGCCCCGAAAGGCCCGAATAACTGATGCGCAGTCCCTGCGCATGACCGACACCAGGGCACCATCCCATCGCAACGATAGCAAGCAACATCACCAACCTTGAAAACATGTAACCTCCAAAAATCCAAAATCTTGATTTCTACGTAGCATAAAACCCGGCAAACCGGTACTCCGGCAAAGAAGCATTCACCAGCTGCGCATCGGTATCTTTCCGTGCTGAGTTTCCGCGACCTCCCTAACGGTGCGAACTCTTTCGGCGTGATATCCTTGTTCGCTTCCACCTCCAGCGATTTAAGCTCCTCTTCAGTCACCCGGACATACTCGCCTTTGCTCATTCCGAAGCCCCTGCCAAATCCTCGCGCGCGACGACCTGCTTACAAACCTGATTCCTCACCCGGCTGCCACATCTCTTGTGCGGCAATTGGAGCCTTATCGGTTGATTTTTGATCGCCGGGTACAGCTTCACCGGAATCGCCACGAGACCGAATCTTAAGGTGCCGGAATTGATGGTCATACCCAGAGGCTAAAAGGCGAGGTGAGGGGGTATGGAATAGCGGCGCGTTCAAGCAGCGGATAATGTTTACCCTGTGCTCCTAGACAATTCAGCCGCATGTGCTCCTGCCAAGCGTGGAGTTTGCGCCGGTGCTCTCCACAACGAACTTCCTAAACTCTGAACACTATAGGTGCTTAATTCCTAAAAATGGAAAGAGCCCGAAGAGTTTGCTAGCGCTTCAGATCTCGTTAACCGGCACGGCAATTGCTCTCTAGCTCTCGAATCATGCGCAGAAGCACGACGAAACCAAAGGGCAGGCGCATTATGTCGCAGGCCTATGAGAGGCGTCAGCTATGAGCGATCAGCGAGTATATGCATCGTCATCGACGGCATCGATCGATTCTTGCACCGCCGATCCGCTATTTAACGAAATCAGATACCGCCGCCACCGGATCGTCTGGGATATACGACCGCAGCCTGGAACGCCTTATTGGACGGGGAAAGCAGTAGTCGTAACGCTCGGCGACGGCTCAATTCAAAAGAGGATCCAGAAGGTCGCAGGGAACCTCTGTTACACGAGTGCGGAAGAAACTCGGAGACACTTGATCGGCGCCGCCAAAGACTGGATCGACAAGACAATCGCCCAAAGCGGCGCGCCTGACTCGCAGTACGGAGGCATTGTTGTCTGGGATGAAAGCCTGAGCGTTGGGATCCAGAAAATAGATAAGCAGCACCAGGAGTTGGTGAAAATTATAAATTGTTTGGTGGAGAATGAAGACGCCGGCGGCCATTCTGAACCTATCGCACACGTGCTGGACCGAATGACCCAATATGCCGTTTATCACTTCGAAACAGAAGAAGGGCTAATGCTCGAGTATAATTACCCCGAGTACGAATCACACCGAGACGATCACGCCCAGTTCAAAATGAAAACTACCAAATTTTGCTTGGACGCTTTGC
>JBGPIK010000561.1:0-3975 GCA_041484845.1 Binatia bacterium
ATGGGCATATCTCCGGACACTTCCGGCAATCAAAAATCAAGTGCCATTGCCGACACCGCCGGGCGCGGCTCAGGCGAGCGGTGGAGCCAAATAAGAGGGCGTCAACCACGGAGCGCTTAGCGCGGCAGAGCCGCAATCAAATCACCCCTCAGATCGGGCGCTCCGCCGTTTTACTCCAGTTCTTTCTTCCACTTCTCGGTTATTGTTTTTCGTAGTTCTGGACTGAGCGCGTTTACCGGCGGAAAGCGATCACGCCATGCATAGGGACGGCAAGCGTTCATCACCGCGCGGCTGTTCACGAAGTTTCCGGCGCTGCGCTGATCCGGATGCATAGCCGGGTCGAGTGGCGTGCTCCAGCAGTTGTCGATGATACTGATGGCGGTTTTAGGGTCGCAGCGAGTCGAGAGCGCCCAAATGACTTCACGCAGATCGGACGGATCGATGTCTTCGTCGACGACGACGACGAAGCGGCCGTGGTAATTACCGGCGCGGCAGGCCAGCGCCGCCATCCCCGCTTGCTGAGCGTGGCCATGGTAGCGTTGCTTCACCGACACGACAATAAACGGTGCGCCTCCGGCGGCGGCCGATCCGCCCACGTAGCACCACACTCCCTGAATATCGGGAACGTCGGCTTTCTCGATGTAGTTCCAAATCGCCGCGGCGCCGATCGGCACACCAAAGGTAATGAACGGCGGTTTTAACGGCGGCGCGCCGGCTAGAATCGGATCATTTCGAAAATAAAGTTTTTTGACACGAATGACAGGTTCGTTGGCGGCCCCGTGGGCATAATAGCCGGGCCATTCACCGAAAGGGCCTTCCATGTGAACTTGCTCACCGGGCGGCGGCACTTCGCCTTCAATGGCGATCTCGGCCGTGGCCGGGATCGGCAGCCCGGTCTCGTCGCCGCGGATAACATCTACGGGCGCTCCGCGCAATCCGCCGCAGTAGTCGAATTCTGAAACGCCGTACGGGATAGATTGGCCCGCCACTAAGAACAAAAGAGGATCCTGCCCGAAGGTGACCACAACCGGACAGCTCTTGCCTTGTTCCCAATACTTTTCGCGCATGATGCGCGCGTGATGGCCGGGGGAGACATAGAGGCCGAGCGTATTGCGATCGTGAACCTGCACGCGGTAGATGCCGACATTGATCCAACCCCCTTCTTCAGGCTCGCCGGTAATAACGCAGTCGGCGGTTCCAATGTAGCGCCCGCCGTCCAGTTCGTGCCAATGCGGAGTGGGGAAGATCGTCATGTCGATGTCGTCACCCGTGCGGGTGTTTTCAAGAATCGGCCCGGTGGAAACCGTACGCGGCGGAATCGGCTTTACGCTTTTCAAGAGTTCTTTCCAGCGCGCAATTAATCCGATCGGCGTCGTGTCCGTGGGCATACCGACGGCGAGACAGGAGCGTACCGGGCTATTGACGATATTCGACGCCACGCGAAATTTAGGCGCGTGATCGGGGATCTGGTCGAATAGTAATAGAGGCGACGGTTCCTTGAACGCAAACAGTTCCGTGAGCGCGCCGATCTCGAGCTGCCAATGCGCCCCGTGGATTTCCTTCACCTCGCCGATCTTCCGCGCGGCGTCAATGAACTCGCGCAAATCGTTGAAGGCCATGTTGCTCAAATCTCCTAGGAAAAATGTCCCAGCCGTTTGGCGTGCCGATAAATGCCGTCATGAAAGAGCGCGACATAGTCTGCATTGGTGAGGCAACAGTACTTCGCACCCCAACCCGGCCGTGACCAGGTCAAGCCGTCTTGCAACAGTGTTTCAAAAACTCTGCGGGCGACTTCGCCGTGGGCCAGCAGACCCTCGTCGTGCTCGTGGAGATCGGCTTCCTCATGGACCTTGAAATAGTGAAGATCCGCTTCACTCATCTTGTAACGGTCGAGCAAGGCCCGGCGCCAGCGCTGCGCCCAGTGGCCGAACATCTCTTCGTTCAAAGAGCGCCCCCACCACTCGATGAAGCTGCCTTCGTAAACCAAACCGCGGGCAAACTCGGTCAAAGCGCGGCACTCGGCGAAAACCTCACAGTTGACCATCTCCTCCAGGGTGACACCGAAGGTCTCGCCCTGTTTTATGAGGACCTCGATGTGGCCGGGGATGATGGGATTCACCAGCTCGTCGCTGATTTTTCCGACATAGGGCGCGAGCAACTCGCGGTGGCGCGCAAAGAACCCCTGATGACGCTGATAAATGATAAGATGAAAATTGTTGATCTCTACAGGATAGCTGTACCAATGCTTCCAAAACAACCGAATGGTTTTGAACGGCAGTTTGCCGGTCTCCAAATCGCGCATAAATGCGCTGCCGAAGATGGTTTCGTTCCAGCGCGCCGCCATGCGCCGCTTGAGCTCGTCGGTGTAGGCTTGCGCTTCCTGGGCGCTGAGCCGGACGCCCGGCTCCAATGGGAGATGTTTCTCCGTCATAATGTTTCTAACCGCATTATTCACGCATGTGGACCATCGAGGGGCCGCCTGCCGGAGCGTCGCGGAGGTCTAGAGTTCAATATTCAAAGTCCGAGACCCATTCAAAGTTGAACCTGGAACATTGAACCTTAAATCGGGTTTGGTCCTCCTTCCACGCGGAGCTCAGCTGAACGGCTCACCCCTCGATAATCGCTACAGTGACACGCCCGTTTTTTGGATCGCTTCTTTCAGCTCGGCTTTGTCCTTTTCCGTGAACGGAGCACATTCCCAGCGCGGAAAACGCTCTATCGGTAGTCCACGCATGCGCATGAGCTCGCAGAAAACGCCGCGTCCATGCGTGCGCAAGAAGCGGCCCACCACCTGCATGAGCCGGGTCAATAAATCGTGTTCCCTTTGGGCTGCTTTAAGATCGCCCGCTTTGAGGGCTTCGTACATTTTCACGCAGCTCTCAGGGAACGGGGTTGACGGCGGATGAATCGCTCCGCGCACCCCGACCGAGTATCCGCTATACAAGGAAAAGATCCCGCCCGGGAAGATCCCGACGGATTTGGGCAGCTGATACACGTAGCCGAGAAGTTTGTCATAGGGAATGAACGAAACCTTGATCCCCGCCAGAGGATTGGGCGCTATCGCCTCAATGATTTTGTTTGCTTTTGGCGGCGTAACTTCGACGTGAGTCGTTTCGGTATTGTCGTAGATAAACATCGGCACGCCCGGAATCGCCCTGGCGATCGCTTTGTAGTGGGCGTAGACCTCATAGTCGTCGTGCGGATAATAGTACGGAGGCACGACGGCGACGGCATCGACGCCGAGTCCCGCGGCATGCTTGGCAAGCTCGATGGATGAAAGCGTATTGGCGGTTCCGACATGCATCACCACTGGAACCCGTCCTCTGACGCGGTTGACGATGTGCTCGGCAACTTTTTTACGCTCGTCGATTTCCATGACCATTCCCTGACCGTGCGTTCCCAAAGGAAAAAAACCATGTGTTCCCGCCCCTAGATAGAAGTCGACGATCGCGTCCGTAGCAGCATAATCGATGGCGCCGTCGGTTTTGAAGCCCACCGGCATCGGCGTCAAAATACCTTCAATCTTTTTGTCGCTCGGCATAATCGCTCCTTTCAAAAAGAGGCGTAGGAAAATGCTCGTGACCGTTCCCTACGCGGGTCGATTTTTCGCGCGCCACTGAAATCTTTTTTGGACAGTCCGCAAACAGACTATTTTGCGGACCAGCGATTTACCCATATCGCAAGCTCCCGCCGATTTCCAGCCTATTGGGGTTCTATGTGTCGGTGGCTAAAGATGATAAACATAAAAACTATTCTCTAAAATCAGGAGGCAGAATGACTGAGCAAACAAAGAACCCGGTGGTTGTCATGACAACCAGTTTAGGCAATATGCGCATCGAGCTTGATGCCGGGAAGGCGCCGGTTACGACGCAAAATTTTTTGGATTACGTCAACGAAAGTTTTTACGATGGCCTTATTTTTCACCGTGTGATCCCAGGTTTCATGATTCAAGGGGGCGGTTTCGATGCGCAAATG
>JBGPIK010000562.1:0-3943 GCA_041484845.1 Binatia bacterium
CTGGCCAGGCCGAGCGGGAGATGAGCCCTCCAGAGCAAGGCAATGGGCCTCTGCCTTGGAGCGATCTGCAAACTGAGTTTGTGGAGAGAACGCCGGAGAGAACGGCGACCGGCGAGCCAAGCACCAAAAAAGGGATTGAAACTGTTCGTCTGTGTGCCTTGCTCTTCCAAGCTCACCTCCCGCTCGACCTGGTGTCATCCTTTTTCCTCCAACGGTGGCTAAGGTCACGTCACGACTCCGTTGCGACCGTGAGCGGCGAGTGTTGCTCTTCCGGCGGCTTGACGTTGCGAAAGACTAAATAGAAAGCGCAATCGTGAAAAAGTTGCAGAAATCCGCCGAGGAAAATCGGTACGTTCAACGAAAACGCCTGCATCAAATAGGCGGAAATCGTGGGGCTCACCGCAACCGGGACCTGTCGCGATAAGTTGGTAATGCCGGCCGCCGAACCGCGATCTTCCGGTTTGACCACGCCCATGACGAACGAGCTTCTTAGCGGGCTATCCATATAGGCAAGAAAAGATCGGAGGATCGTCATGGTTGCGGCGACTGCAAAGGTTGAGGCGAAAGGCAGAAAACAATAAATCACCGACGCCATGCCATGCGAAACCGCCATGGTCTTCACCACGCCGAATCGGCGCGCAATCGCCGGTGCGACTAGAAACGACAAAGCTGCGAGGATGTAAGAAAGAAAAAACATTAGCCCCAGAGATTTGAGCTCCACGCCAAAACGCAGAAAAAACCAGTAGGACATGAGCGGGCTCACGAGACCTCCGCCTAAATTATCCACCATGCCGAGCAGGGCAAGCTTGGGGACGATGCCGAATCGACGCTGGAGCGGCTTAGTCGCTCGATCGCGCTTCTCGAACCGGCGCGGAACATGGTGCTCGTCGATGCTGGCGTAAGCGAAAATAATTCCGATGCTAAAAAACACGGTAAGCCCGAACAGCGGTTTATAAGAAACAACCGGCTGCCAGCCCCACTGCTCCTGAAGGTGCTGGGGCAGGCCGCTGAGCAGCGCCCCGAGAGAGCCCATAATCGAACCTACGCAGGCGTTGGTCGCGAAAATTCGATTTCTGTTTTCAGGAGTGCATTTTTCGGCCAGCAGTGCTTGTTCCACCGGATTAAACGGGCCGCCCCCTTGACCCCCCGCGCCGGAACTGCCCACGCCGACCGCGGCGATACTTTCAGCGATCAAAATAAATATGAGATGGCTGAAAAAAAGATACAGCAGGTTTGCGATAATCGAAAGGATAGCAAGAAGGATCAAGATGTTCTTGCGTCCATAACGATCGGCCAAAAAACCCCATACGGCCGTAAGTAACGCGCTGGTCGCGTAACCGGTCGAGAACACCAGACCCACCGTAACCGTAGAGAAGCCCAGCTGATCGAGATAGATCGCGAAAATCACGCTCAAGTAAGAAAAGGCAAACGCCCTGACACCGCGCGAAGCCATCAACACCAGAACATCCCGCTGAAAATCTTCGCCGCGCCATCCCATTAGCGGTCGCCCTTGCGGTACCTTTCACGTTCAAGATCCAATTCCGTTTTGATACCGATCGCATGCAGCGCGTCATTCGCTGACTCGAGCGAAGCGCACGCGCGCACTGCTTGAGCCGGGCGAGCCAGCGTTTCGTAGAGCACGTTCGTGGCGAGAAAAAAGGTCAGGGCCGTGAGCGGCGTAAGCTTCACGGTTCTTTGGCCGCCGCGGATTTTGCTTTCGCCCCTGGCGCCGCGAAAACATTGAACGGGAATCGCGCTGGCCTCCGTCGGGACGGTCTTGATGACCTCTTCCAGTTCGGCAGCGACCTTGGCGGTTAAGGACCAGGCGCCCAGCCAACCGCCGGCCGCGGCAAGCTTGCTAAGCGCGAGCTCGATTTCATCCACGGTGAGCTCGCCGTCGCTGCCGTAACCAAAAATGCCCCAGAGCGTGCGCCAGCCGCGTTTTTCCAGCTCCGCGAAGGCTGCCAGCATGATCGAGTCCGCCAGGGGGCTGCGCAGCCCGGGTTCATGGCCTTGCGCCAAGGAGTCCCCGCCGACATCGAGGCCGAACAATAAATCGCACTTGAGCTCTTTCAGCGCTGCTTCCAATCCGTCGACGACACCGGTGACACCGCCGTTGATGTCGATGAGCAGGATTTCTTTGCCGTGAACGGCGGCCATCCTCGACTCGGCGAAGAAAACCCCGGCCGTGGTGCGACTTTGAGCGTTGGCCATCCAGGCGTATTCATGAACAACCCGGACGTTTTCGACCTCGCACAGTTTGCGCGGCCCGGGGACGGGGTCGAAGACGTAACGTTCCCAAGAGAGACCACCGAGCACGAACGCTAAGCCGCAAAACTCTAAAAATCTGCCAGCCGCCAACGCGCCAACGACGTCACCGCCGCCGCCCACGCCAACGACAAGCGCACGCGAGGAGGCGCCGATTAGAGTTTCCAAGGTCGGCGCGCCGTGGTTCATGTAGCCCGGACTATTCGCGCACGAGAGCGATCGAGAAGCGAGCCTTCCAGAGCGAGGCAATGGGTCTGTGCCCCGGAGCAGCCTGCAAACTGAGCTTTTGGAGCGAGCGCCTGGGAACAAGGCAAGCGCCGAGCCGAGCACCAAACAGAACATTGTAGCTGCTCGTCTCTATGCCTCGCTCTTCCAGGCTCACCTCTCGATCGACATCGTGTCATCGTTTCTCCTCTGGCGGTGAATAGTGCGGGTTAGGCAGGTGCGTATCCTGGCCGGGGACGGGATGGGCGATCGCTTCGTCCAAGGATTTGACGCCATGCCATTCGCTTGAGGGCCGGACCCGTCCGTCGCTTCCCACCTGGTCAACACCCCAGTAAATCTCAACCGAGTGATTGTCCGGGTCACGAAACTCCACGGCGATCTGGCAGCCGGCGCGGCGGCGACCTTCGAAGTCGATCTTCACGTTGTGAGCGCGCAGGCGGTCACGCGCGCGTAAGACCTCCGCGAGCGTCGGCACTTCGAAGGCGAAGTGGTGCAATTCTTTGTTCGCGCCCTGTACCGCCGCAGCCCCGACGAGAGCCAGGCAATGGTGGTCCGTGTTGCAGCGCAGAAACACCATGCCGCCCGGCATCATGGTTTCAGGGTAGACATCGGAAACTTTGAATCCAAGGACTTGCGTATAAAATACCGTGGAGCGTTCCAGGTCGGCAACTTGAAGAACGACGTGCCCCAGCTTGCTGATGTGAAAATCCATTCCTGTTGGAGGAGTCAACCTTTTCAGTTTGTTGATATCGACTGGCAATGCGGTCCCCCTTTCTTTGAGCGCAAATCGAATCGGTGGTGCAGGTCGGACGTTGCTTCAACGAGCTGCGACAGGCATTAACCCGCGGGCGCGCAAAAACTCGATCACGAAGTCATCGAAGCCCGCGGGATCTTCGATGTTGCAGGCATGGCCGGTGTTGGGAAGGATTTTGTGAATCGCGCCGGGAATCAAGGATGCCGTGCGCTGGCCAGCCTTCAGCGAATTGTCGTGTTCGCCATTGATGACGAGTGTTGGGACCTGCATCGATCCGAGCCGCGGCGTCATGTCGGTTCCGCCCCGGGCGCGAAATATCTGTGCGATGCATTCGCCCGAGAGCCACGGATCGCGTTCGACAAAAGATTTGAGAAGGTACTTGCCCAGCTTGGTGTCGGGAAATGCCGGCGCCACCAACTCGCGCAAATGTTGTGTGTGATACTTTTCAACGCCGGTTTTGGTATATCCGTGAATGCGATCATCGATGCTGCCGGCGCCGCCGCTGGCGCCGCCCACGAGAATCAACGCCTTGAACATCTCCGGATGGTCCAAGCCCAGCAGCAAGCCGATTCCCGAACCGACGCTGACGCCGCCGAGAATAGCCTGCTTTACGCCTTCGTCGCGGCACACGCCCAAAACATCGTCGGCCATATCTTTCAGACTGAACGGCGTCGTGGGTTTGTCTGAACGGCCGTA
>JBGPIK010000563.1:0-3938 GCA_041484845.1 Binatia bacterium
CAGCTCCCGGTCATTTTCGTCTGCGAAAATAACGGGTATGCGGAGTTCACGCCCTTGTCGGCGCATACCAAAGTGGAGCGCCTCGCAGAGCACGCAAAAACTTACGCGATTCCGAACCGCACCGTGGACGGCAATGATCTTCTCGCCGTGCGCGCCGCTATGAAGAGCGCGGTCGCGCTGGCGCGCGCGAGCAAAGGCCCGTCCTTTGTCGAATGCCTCACCCACCGGATGCGGGGCCACTATGAGGGCGATCCCGCGAAATACCGCGAGCTTTCACAACTTGCCGAGTGGAAAAAGAAAGATCCGATCGCGCGTTTTGCCCGTGCTTTGAAAAATAAAAAAACCATCACCGATCAGGAAATCGAAAAGATCGAACGTGAAGCTCGGGAGCGGATTGAAAAGGCCGCCGAGTTCGCCCTCTCCTCACCCTGGCCCGGGCCGGAAGAAGTCGCTACGCAGGTGATGGGTTAATCGATCATGGCTCAATTAACCTTCTTAGAAGCCATTCGCTCCGCAATCCATGAGGAGATGAACCGCGACCCGTCGGTTTACCTTTTCGGCGAAGATATCGCCCTCGGCGGCCCCTTCGGGGTGACCCAGGGACTTGCCGAAGAATTCGGCACGAACCGGGTGGTCAACACGCCCATCAGCGAGGGGACGGTGATGGGCCTGGCCATCGGCGCGGCCGCGGTCGGGTTGCGTTCAGTGGTGGAAATCATGTTTATCGATTTCATCACGCTCGCCTTGGATCAGCTCGTCAATCACGCCGCCAAGCTCCATTACATGTCCGGCGGCCAGCTGAGAATTCCACTGACGGTTCGCGTGCAGTGCGGCATCAGCGGCACAATGGGAGCGCACCATTCCCAGAGTCTCGAGTCCTGGTTCGCGCATGTGCCGGGGCTCAAAGTCGTCATGCCGGCGACTGCCGCCGACGCCAAGGGGCTGCTCAAAGCCGCCATCCGCGATGACAATCCGGTGGTGTTCATCGAACACCGCGGCCTGTATTGGACCCGCGGCGAAGTCCCGGACGGCGATCAAGTCGCGGAAATCGGCAGAGCGGCCGTGGTTCGTCACGGCGATGATTTAACGATTGTGGCGCTTGGCAAAATGGTCCAAACCTCCCTCGAAGCCGGCGCAGAGCTTGTGGCTGCCGGGATCTCAGTTGAAATCATCGACGCGCGCAGCATCGCGCCGCTGGATATGGAAACGATCGCGAATTCTGTTAAGCGAACCGGGCGGCTCGTCATCGTCCATGAGGCGGTCGAACAAGGGGGCATCGGAGCCGAAATTGCCACGCAAGTCCAGCAGGAAGCATTTTATTATCTTAACAGTCCGATCATCCGCGTGGCGGCACCCCTTGCACCGGTCCCCGCGAGCCCGGCGCTTGAAAAATATTTCCTGCCGGGAAAAGATCGAATTGTCCGCGCAGCTCGCAACGCGTTAAAAGGTTATTGAATAACTTTGTCGGCAGGCTGGGCAAAAAGATGTTAAAGGGAAGCTGCGCAGAACGAAATGGAGTCTTGGAGCATCGGAGAATTGGAGCATTGGATTTCAAGACATCACTCCAATACTCCACCACTCCGGTACTCCATCCCTAAGTTCGAAACCGGGTGCAATCTGTTCCGTCGAACTCAGAAGGAATAAAACGATGGAAAAACGTCGGCTCGGCAAAACCGACATGGATGTCAGCGTCCTCGGTTTCGGCGGGATGGAGATCGGCTATCAGCATATCTCTCTCAGCGCGGCAAAGAGATTATTGAATGAAGTGCTCGACAGCGGAATCAATGTCGTCGATACCGCTGAATGTTATTCGACCAGCGAAGAGCTCATCGGTGAGGCCATTGCCGCACGGCGCAAAGACTTTTATCTTTTCACCAAGTGCGGTCACGAAAGCGGCTGGACTTATCCCGATTGGCGTCCAGAGTCTTTGTTTCGCAGCGTCGAGCGCAGTCTCAAACGTTTAAAAACTAACCACGTCGATCTCATTCAACTCCACAGCTGCTCGGAAGCGGAACTCCGCCAAGGGAAAATTATTGAAACGCTGCAACGCATGCGCGAGCGCGGGTACACGCGCTACATCGGCTATAGCGGTGATAGCAAGGCCGCGCTGTTTGCCGTGGAGTCCGAACGATTCGACACGCTGCAGTTATCCGTTAGTATCGCCGACCAGGAAGCGCTCGAATCTATTTTGCCGGCGGCGATAGAGCACTCGCTTGGAGTTATGGCCAAGCGCCCGCTTGCCAATATGGCCTGGCACAACGGCGATCGGCCGCCCAGCGATTCTTACGGGCGCACCTACTGGGACCGACTGCAAAGATTGAAATATGAATTTCTGCAAGAAGATTTAAAACAGACGGTCTCGACCGCCCTCCGCTTTACCCTGAGTGTTCCGGGTATTCACACGGCGATCGTCGGCACGACTAGACCCGAAAGGCTCGCCGAAAACGCCGCGGCCGTGGAAGCAGGCTCCTTGCCCGAGCAAGCGTTTGAGAATATCCGCGCGCGCTGGCGCCAAGTGGCAAGAGCTACGTGGATTGGACTAACTTGACTCAAAGCATCGCTCCCGAGAAACCACCAATTTTTTAGGTGCTAAGAACGGCAAGCGCAACGAAAAAGACGAGCGTAAGCCAATTCAGGGTTCGGTTCATATGAGAAATCTTTTTGCTAGAAGGGCGCGATCATTCCAAGATCCTTGTTGATTTTCTGGGCGGTGCGGTAGGCGTCAAACATACCCCAGATCCAAAGGATCGGCGTTGTTATGAACCCGATCACGAGCCACACCATCCACCACGAGATAGCATAAGCTACGAGCATGAAGATGCCCTTAAGGATCTGGCCATTGTAGATCTGGCCGAGTCCGCAGAAAAAGAAAGAAAGGACCGCTGCTATTCCGGGACTTTTCATAATACTCGAAAATAGACGGATTAATATTTTGGGCGCGCCTGATTGAAAAGATCTACGGTCTAAATTCTTTCGGCGCTTCAGCGACTGCTGGCATGGAGGACGGTAAACCCGATGATTTCACCGTTTTCATAACGAACGATCACGTCGTTCTCCGTGAGCTCGCTGTCCGTCGCGTGACTGGGCTTCTTGAAGTTGACATACAACGTGTCAGCTTCTTCGTCATACGATAGCCATAGGTAATGCTGCGGAGTCTTTTTTACGGCCGGCACGAGCTTTAAGTAGTCGTTAATGTCCGTTATGGCCATAGCTGCTTTCTCCTGTCCAGGGATCCAACTCGGCGCGTAATGAACGCGGTAATGATAAAGCCGTCCTCGTCCAATTCACGATACACAACTACCAGGACTTTTCCAACTTCCAATTCCCGCACCGCGAGGAGTTCACCTTCTCCCCCGGCCAAGACACGCTCCGGTTGAGAGACGGTTTCCAGGACGTCCAGCCGCATTCCGGCCAGCTCCGCGTGTTCTTCCGTGATGTGCGTCCAACGCTCGTCCGTCAGTCTAATCGACACCTCGTTTTTAGAGGTCACATCGGAGATCATTTTTCTTTCGCGATTTTTCTTGCGTCTTTGAGTACTTGTTTTAAGGTTGTTTCAAGAGGCGGAAGAAAGAGAGTAGCGCGTGGAGCCGGCGATATCCCGCGATTTCTTGCGGAACCTTTTTGGAGCGGCTGATCACGGCTAGCCAACCGCGCGTTTGTTCTTCTACATTGACAATGGTCGTCCAGACGTCCGCGGGCGGCGTGCGCCGCAGCCGAGCCGATAGAAAAGAGGCTATTCAGGGTTTCCTGTGAAGAAGGATTCACCACAAAGACCCAACGCGGCTGAGCCGCAACCAAAAAGAAAAAACAGATATTACCACTGAGACACGGAGTTCGCAGAGTTCGGAGTATTTTTTAATCAAAACCTCTTCGCTCCGCGCCCTCCGCGCCTCGGCGGTGCAATCTCCGAGCCCTGCTTCACACGGAAGCCTGAAGAC
>JBGPIK010000564.1:0-3928 GCA_041484845.1 Binatia bacterium
ACCCAAACCAAGCTGATATCCTGGGACGAGCGCCGCCGGATGATGCGCAGCATCAAGGGAAGATTAAAAAACGGCATCATGATGCCGCTCACCATCCCTAAAGTTTGAATCATCGGCTTTATCTCGCTCTCATTCGTTCAGAAATGGAGTCCGCAGAGGTCGAACACTAAACTCCGGCTGGTGTCTTGCGTTTGTCACGCACGTATACCGATATCCCTCGTGAATCGGCGGACCGTTGCTCATCCACGTCGAAAAGTTTAGTTGCTCTAACCAGATCGCCGAGTTTTTTGTAACCATAGTTGCGCGGGTCAAACTCGGGAGACTTGTTCGCAATGTGTTGACCGATCTGCCCCAGATAAGCCCAGCCGTCTTCGCTCGCTGAGGACTCCACCGCGTTTCCCAACAAATTAACGAGCATGGTATCCCGGATCAAGTCATTCGTGGATTTCCTTCCCCGGGCGGCCGTCGGTTCATCCTCGCGAAGTATCTCCGTATAGACGAACTTATCGCAGGCGCCGACAAAGGGTTTCGGAGTCTTCTTTTCACCAAAGCCATACACGACCAGTCCCGCCTCGCGCATCCTCGATGCCAAACGCGTGAAATCACTATCGCTCGAAACGATGCAGAAGCCATCCAGTTTCTCCGAATAGAGTAAGTCCATTGCATCGATGATCAGGGCGCTATCCGTGGCGTTTTTCCCGACCGTATAGCGGAATTGTTGGATGGGCTGGATCGCGTGTTCTAACAGAACATCCTTCCACCCCCGCAAATTAGGGGTAGTCCAATCGCCATAGATTCGTCTGACACTTGCGACACCATACTTTGCGATCTCCGCCAGTAACGCGTCAATGATGGAAGGCTGACTATTGTCCGCGTCGATTAACACCGCCAACTTTTTCTGACTATTGGTTTGTTCCATGCTCGTCTCCCCCATCAGGCACTTGTCGGTTCTGACTTGGCACCTTATCAAACCCACCCAAAGTCTAAGGATTCCATCCCGCCTTATTCAGTTGTTGATCCGCCTCGTGAGCGAAGCTGAAGTCGTAGGCCTTGGCAATCGGAACCGTTTCATTGCCATTGATGACCTGACGGACGATGGTGAGATCGTTTTTTTGTGCTTCCTCATCCACCGCGCCGTTCTGCGTAAAAGTGCCGATCAGGTCGTCGTAGACGCGGTTCGCCTGCTGGCGCGACACGCCGGAAAATTTAACCAGGGCTTCTGTTGTTCCCTCTTTGTCGTGGCGGATGTAACGCAGCGCTTTGAGCGTCGCCCGGACAAAGGCGCTGACCAGTTTGGGATTGTCCTTGATGAGTTTGTCGGTCGTCCCGAGTGTGCCCCATGAGTTCTTGACTTCATTGCCGAAAAAGAACATCTCCCGCATTCCCTTGTCCAGGCCAACATAGCGCTGCTCAACGCTCAGCACGGCAGCATCCATGGTTCCCGCCAGCAGCGCGGGCAGTTGATTGTTAGTACCCGGATCGAGATAAACAGCATCCTTGTTTGCATCGAGCCCATTTTTGGTGAGAATCTGCTTCAGCATGAACGTCGCAATCGAAGCGACGCCGGTCGTCGCGATCCTCTTTGATTTGAGTTCTTTTGGGGTCGTAATGTTCGGACGAGTCAACAGCCACTGGAGCACCCGATCATTGGTCGACACAACCACCTTCAGAGGCGCATTCGCTCTGGCGATGCTCACCAGCGCGCTTGATCCCGCGCCGGTAAATTGCACATCGCCGCCGAGCATCGCCTGAATGCTGGTCACCGGCGCGATATAGATGACCCTCAAGTCGATCCCCTCTTCCTTCATGAATCCGTGCTCCTTGGCCAGCGGGTAAATGACCATCTGAAAACTTTTTGACGGAATCGCCATATTGACCGCCTGCAGCGCTTGGCTGTTGGCAGGACGGGGACCGGCTAGCTGTAAGCACAACGTGAACAGCG
Source organism: Binatia bacterium (assembly GCA_041484845.1). GTDB lineage: Bacteria > Desulfobacterota > Binatia > UBA9968 > UBA9968 > JBGPIK01. The sequence goes on from JBGPIK010000564.1 coordinate 1,943, forward strand.
GGATCATGACCCCCGCACACCGTTTAGGTAAAAGCGCGATTGTTAATCTCTTTGTCATCATGGGCTCCTTCTCAGCGGCTGATCTAATGATTCACGTGTTCAACGGATAAAACTGCCGCGCATTATCGAAAAGAATTTTGTCGGTTAGAGCACGGGGGATATTTTCGCGCGCGCGCATGGTTGCAACCAGCTGCCGCTCTTCCGATGGATCTTGGTGGCCGTAATCGGAGCCGATAAGCAGCTGATCTTCACCCGTGTATTGGCAGATATAATTCACGTCTTCATCCGCCTCGCAGGCGACAAAAATGCGATTTTCCCGAAACATATCCTGATCAGACGAGAACCGCCACCTTTGTTTAAAGAGCCTTTTTAAAATATGGAGCAAAAATGGCACCCAACCCGCCGAGGCTTCAAGAAAGCCGAATTTTAGCTGCGGAAATTGTTCGGGGATTCCATTGGCGATGATGTCCCTGAAGGCCAACAGCGGCTGCACGCGGCTGTGGCCGAAGCTGTGGTTTCTTTCCACGTCGAATAGCGAAATAAATGCCGGGCAGCCGGCTCCGGTATGGATGCAAATCGGCAGGTGCAAGTCATTCGCGGCCTGATAAATGGGAAAGAGATAGGGATTGTCAAGGGTCCAATTCCCTTCGATGCCGCGGAAAAAGACACCTACAGCGCCATTCTCCTTGGCCCACTTGAGCTCTTTGATCGACTCCTCGATGGATTTGAGCGGCGGAATCGCAACCCACCTCATCCGGCCTCCGGCTTTGGCGCACGCTTGCGCAAGAAAACGGTTGTAGGCGCGGCACAAAGCAATTTCTAATCCAGGATCGTCCGTCAGGTAAACTAAAAAGATAGTCGGATAAATAATTTGTGTATCGACATTGAATTTATCCATATCCGTAAGGCGGCCTGGAATGTCAGTCATTTCACGGCAAGCAAGGTGGATGTCGCCACGGGATAGTTCCAGTTTTGACGCCGAAGGCGTGATCAGGCGAAAGCTGCCTTTGCCGTTCGGCTTCGGAAAAATATTGCCGTCGATGAGCCAGAAGGCGTTGCGCGGACCGTACAGGGTATCCTCCGGAGCTTTGAGCAAGACGGGGCGCCGGTGATACATTTCCCTCTCGATCATGTTCCACATGGCTTCCGACTCCGAAATATGGGTATCGGCGTCGATGACTCCCCTCATAGGCCCTCCTTTGTACATATGGAAAACTTCGGTAATGCGCTTAACTCACGCCCCGGAATTTCTTATTCGCTTAACGCGCCTGCCATAACCCAATCGGAGGCAATCTGCCGCGCGTTCGCCATCGCGTCGGGAGCGATTTGTGATAAAAGTTGTTGGAATTTCCCGAAATCGACAATCAGCCGCTCGTCCATACAAACAAGATAGTCGTCGAACGTCTTGCCGGCGAGAGCCGGCACGTGATTGAAACGATCTTGTAACATTTGGGTAGTCTTCGCACGTTGGTTCTTCATATACCGAATCCCCTCGCGATGCGCCGCCAAAAACGCTGCGAATTCATGGCCGCGCTGTTTCAAAAGCTTTTCAGTGGTTTCAATCGTGATGGGCAGAGGATCATCGACCACAACCGGCCAGTCGCTGATCCGCTTGAACCCTTTTTCCTCAGCGAGAAAACCGTAGGGGCGTGGCAACAGTGCGGCTTGGACCCTGCCGTTGACCAGCGCGTTAAAGGCATCGAGATCGCTTTGCGGCAAAGCTAGCGTTAAATCGCGGCCAAGGTCAAGCTGCGCTGTGTTTGCGAAAGTCTCGGACAAGGGTGTGTTCCGCGCAGGCCCCTCCCGGCAGGCGATGATTTTGCCCTTAAGATCCTGCCCTCCGCCTATCGAGGGATGAACGAGCAGGTAATAAGGACAACTATTCATCGCGCAGCCGAGAATCTTCGTAGCCCTTGAATGAAGAAAATGCTGCAGCGATGCCCGTCCCACGACCAGGGAAACGTCTGCACTGCCATTTTCCAATCG
>JBGPIK010000565.1:0-3921 GCA_041484845.1 Binatia bacterium
AGAAACTGATTCGAGGCCGGGTCGTGCCTACCATCTCCGACAATTCTTCATGGGAAATCTTCAGTTCAATGCGGATACTGCGCGGGTCCTTCTTGCCCAGTGTGCGAGCCAACTGTAACAGCGTCTTGCCCAGTCGCTGTTCGCTGTCCACCGTCACCAGATTGGCGATGACCTGCTGTTGGTCGGCGATACGCACCGCCAGATAGCGCACGAAGCCCTCAGAGAGCGAGTCACGGCTTAGACGCGCAAAGAATTGAGAACAAGGTATCTGTTTTAAGATCGTGTCTTGCATTGCGGTGGCTGTTTCCAGACGTCCGCCTAACCCGGATAGGCACAGCTCACCGAAAACATCTCCCGCACTGTGGATGGCAAGAAGGCACTCTTTACCTTCGGAGGAGAGGATGAGAAGTTTGATTTGGCCGCTTTCAATGAAGTAGACCATCCCATCTTGATCGCCACAACTGTAAACGTTAGCGCGTCGCGCAATCTTGACGGCTCGAGAATTTAAGGTCTCGTGCTGCAACGAATCGCGCATTTGCTGTTTGAACCGTTCCGCTTCGGGAGTCTGTTGAATCATGGGTCGCGTTTCTCACTAATTATGGCGCCGCTGAGCCCAATCTTGCGAGTGCTATCAAAGCCACTGTGCCAGGGCTAAACCCGATCCTGCATGATTGAATAAATTCATGATGGCTCCTAATAGATGATGGAACCTTTCTCTATCTGCGACTTACGAGCTTCGTATTCTCTACGGGATATTTTTTCGGCTTTGTAATCATCCTCCAGCTTGGTCATCTGGCTATGGGCGTTGATTTCGTAGCCGGCTCCGGTCGCTAAGCTGCCGACCGCCGCTCCGCCCAAGAACGCGCAACCGCTTTGACCGAACGCGACCATGAGCACTAACACCAACATTAATTTCTTCATTTCAACCTCCTTGGTTGTACTGATTAGCAGGGTAAAGTCAGGCTTACTCGAGAAATTTCAAGTAACCTCGGGAGTGAAACCCTGTGCCTTAAATCGGTTTACCTTATGAGTATGTTTGCGACCCTATTAAAGCCGGCCGGTCAAGAGCAGAACAACAACGACCAGCAGCACCACACCGGCGATACCCGAGGGCGCAAAGCCATACGAGTGATAACCCCAGTTCGGCAGACCTCCCACCAGAAACAAAATTAAGATAATCAACAATATCAGGCCCATAGTCAGTTCCCTTCTTTCAATTCGCTTTTCTGAATGACTATAAGAGCAGCTTACGTGCCAGTTCTCGTGGTCAGGAAGAGACTGCATTGCGCTAGAGATTAATTGACGCGCCGGGGGGGAACGGAGGGACGGTTCGGCGAAAAAGTCGAAACGATCGACCAAAAGGTCGAGTTAAAGCGAATGATTTGTGTCGAGAAACAATGCCGGCCCACCGGCAGCCAAGTACTTTGCGGAATCTAGCCGGGCAACTCCGACACGGGTCGTGCAGCCGAAGGCTGGAGCAGTAACGGCGGACTACCGGTCAATGCGGCAGCAGCGTAGTTCCGGAAAGTGCCGGGGATAATTTCGCGCCTAGGGAAAAAACGACGGTCTCGATGGATTCTTGTTAAATAGGCGACTCAAATCAGCGTCCCCCGCCGAAGGGGTTTGATAGGCCGCGTCGCGCCTACCATCTCCGACAATTCTTCATGGGAAATCTTCAGTTCAATGCGGATGCTGCGTGGGTCCTTCTTGCCGATGGTGCGGGCCAACTGCAACAACGTCTGGCCCAGCCGCTGCTCGCTATCCACCGTCACAAAATTGGCGATGACCTGCGGTTGGTCGGCGATACGCACCGCCAGCTAGCGCACAACGCCCCGCAAGCTGTTGACCAAACGCACTGATGCTACGCTGCTTTTCTCAAGCAGCTTCTGACATCCTTTATGTATCCAATTTTTTCAGCTCGGCAAGGAGAAAGTCGCGACCGAGAATTTCCCTGCCGTCCTTGAAGCGGATCAAGTACGGTTTACCGGAAGTTCCCGAGATGCTGCCGATGTTGTTGATGAAATCATAAGCGGTTTTAATATTAGCCGTGTTGGCTTGCCATTTGAGCTGCAAAAAAGTCACGGCGGTGTTAGCGTTGTAACTCAATCCGTTACGGAAAAATTTCGCATCTGTTAACGCGGCGACTTGTTTGATCAGGGCTTCGATTTTTTGTTTTTCGTCCATAGGCAAGGCCTGGGCCCGGACAAAATGAGGAAACGCCAATCCTAGCAATAACAACAACATTGTCGATAGAGTCAGTTTCTTCATAAATAATAAACCTGTTCAGTTGCTTAGACGTCTTAAGCGCGCAAAATCTTACGTAACACTTGGATCGCCCAAGACCATCTTGGGCTCGATCAAAATCTTGGCCTAATTAGCTTTTTTCCGGATCCACTCCAGCATCTGATCCGTGCCTCACACTTGCACACGATGCCCCCTTCGGTGATCTAACCACGAAATCCTCCAAATACAAGATATCGAAGCCTCCCCAAAATCGCTGCTTAGGAAACGGGAAACTTCGAAGCGGGACGAAGGCGGAAGTTGTCTGGTAAAGACGATAATTTAGGCCTCTATTTTAAGCATCAAGTTTCCGGATAATTCTGAAAAATGCGTTGTTGGTTGAAAGCCAGCGCCGCTCAGACGGCAGGTAGTTGAACAAAAGAAGGCCTGCTCACAACTGTTCTTTGATCGGGATCGTGAACAGTTCCAGGACTTTGTCCATAAAGGGCCGCGAATTCCAGGCTTCGTAAGTCAGCTTTTTGGAATACTTCAGATCTTCCTGAAAAGATTTTTCGAGCTGCTGAGCAAACGCGGTGTCGTATACGACAAGATTGAGTTCTTCATTAATGGCGAGGGAGCGGTAATCAAGGTTCGCGCTTCCCACAGTCGCCCAGATGCCGTCCACAACCATGGCCTTAGCGTGCATGAGAGCCGGTTTATATTCGTAGATTTCAACGCCTCCGACTAGGAAAGGGCCTAAACCGCCATGGCTCGCCGAAGAGGTCGTCGCATGGTCGCCTTTTTCCGGAGTGAGCACCACCACCTTCACGCCCCTTTTTACGGCATTAATCAAGGCCTCTTCGATCCTGTCATCAGGGAAGAAATACGGGTTCGCGATGTGGATACTTTTTTGCGCCGACGTGATCGAGAGCAGGAATAGCAGGTAGGACCCGAAGCTGCCGCCAAGAGGCGAGCTTTTGACTATTTGCGCATACGCTGTTCCCTGCAAATCGAGCGCTGGAAAATATCTTTCGTCGCCGAGCACATTCCCTGTCGTTCTACGCCAGCTCTCGACGAAGGCGGCTTGCAGTTGTTGGACAACCGGCCCTTCGACTCTGACGTCCGTTTGGCGCCAGTGCTCCGCAGTCCGTCCGTCGCCGGTCCAAGCGTCGCTCACCGCATGCCCGCCGGTAAAACCAATTTTTCCATCGATCACAAGAATACGACGATGACTTCGATGATTGTAATTTAAAAGCTCCCACGGCGTGACGAACTGATGTACCTTGATGCGCTCGTACCACTCCAGCTGGCAACCCGATTGTTTCCAGAGATCCCGGATATCTTGAGGCATATTGCCGCCTCCGAGCGAGTCGATCAATATTTTTACTTCGACGCCGGCGCGGCAGCGCTCGGCGAAGGCTTCGGCTATCTCGTGGGCAATGGTGCCGTCTTCGAAATAGTATTGCTGGTAAGTAATGCTTTTCTGCGCGCTGCGGATCGCCTGCAGCATCGCGGGAAATATCTGATCGCCATTGAACAAGAGCTCGACCCGATTGCCCCTTATGAACGAAGAAACGGTGTGCGCTGCTAAAGTGGGATAACATGACGCTTCGCCGAGGACAATACGCGGCATAACCTTGATCGGCGTAATGGCTACGCAACCGGAAAGTAGGAATAAAACCAGAAAAAAGCCCTACACGG
>JBGPIK010000566.1:0-3911 GCA_041484845.1 Binatia bacterium
ACCGATCTCGCCCAAATAGCCTAGAACGTGAGCCCCCATGGCTCCATCCGAGTAATTGCGCCGCGGCCGCGAGCGGAGCGTCACACCAGGCAAATCCAGCTGATGGGACTCCACGGCGACGACCGTCGCCCAGTCCACGTCCTTCCCCAACACAACTTCCTCAAATGCGGGTCGTTGTTTATTGGCCTCGAGAATTCCGAGCATTTCCTTTTCGTCCTGCCGCAGATAATGCGCGAGCAAACGGAGTGTCTGTTCCGGGTCCGCTGCGTCTTCCGGAATAAAAAGGAGATCGAATGAAGGCCGGCTATCGACGAGCAATTGGCCCCGACGATCGAGAATCATTCCCCGGGTACCGGGGATTCTCTTGATACGAATGCGGTTGTTCTCGGATAAAAAGGTGTAGCGTTCGCCCTGGACGATTTGGAGGGAAATAAGCCGGGTGAGCAGACCCAAAAGAACAACGATCAACACGACGTAAAGCAACCGTGCCCGCGCGCGCAGCTTGGGCGCAACCTCTTGCCGGTTAATTTCGTTACGAACAGCCATGGCACCTCATTCGCCGGGCACGATGATGGTTTCGAGATAACGCTGACCGCGCCGCAACAGCGTAAAAACAAACGGTGCGAGCACGGCGGCCACTAGCGCTTCCAAGAGAAGATAACGGGCGGCCCCTAGCCAGAGCCCATCCATGCTTAAAAAAATTGCCGAAACGAGAATCAAAGCGGCGCCCTTGATAAGCGACGCTAGTAGAACCACGAGAAAACTGACTAACCAGTTGTGTAGCCAAATAGTGCGCGAGCTCAAATAAACCGCCAGAAACACGAGTGACATGGCAAAGGCGTTGAACCCCAGAATCGGGCTTGAGACGACATCCACGGAATACCCCAGTAAAAAAGAGCCTAATACGGCGCCAACAGTCGGATGGTGCAATCCCCAATAAACGCAAAGGACAAGGATCAAGTCTGGAACAATGGGGCCCAGCGGCAGCAAGTGAAAAAGAGTGCTCTGCAAAAGCACGAGGAACAAACCGATGGAAAAAAAAAACAAAGACAGCTTCATCGGATTATAGACCACTCTAGCCGCTTTACTTGCTGGCCTCGTTTATTTCAGCATTAACCGCGATGACCTCCTCCGCACGCTCGGAGGTGACAGCAGGCATGACTTCGATATATTGAAACAAGCCTAGATTCTGCTTGCGTACCTTTATCACAGTTCCGACCATGACTCCCTTAGGAAAAATCCCATCGAGGCCGGAAGTGATAAGCCGGTCCCCTATCTGGATATCTTCGCTCCGTTTCACGTATTTCAATATTGTACCATTTTCCAGGGAACCGGATACAATGCCGCGTGTCCGGGTGCGCTGAACCAAAATATCAACTCCGCTATTGGCATCGGTCAGTAACAATACCTTGGCGCTTCTGGCGGTAACCGACACGACCTGTCCAACCACGCCCAAAGGCGTTACCACGGCCATTCCTTTGCGCACCCCATCGGCGCTACCCTTGTCTAATAGGCAACTTTGAAACCAGGTGCTGGCGCTGTTAGCAATAATCATTGCCGTCACGGAGCCAACCGGCAAATGAGAGCGGAATTCCAATAACTTCTGCAAGCGCCGGTTGGTGGCGTCGGCTTCCAACCATTTGTTCCGTTCAACTTCGAGTGCCTGTATGCGCTGGCGGAGTTTTTCGTTGTCTGCTTTAAAGACCGTTAAGGCCGCGTAGGTCTGCTGAATTTCTTCGATCCATCCGGAGGCCACCTGGACGCCTACTTGCAATGGCCGAAACAACCACATCAGCATTGGGCCTATGGGATCGCTCTTAAGTTGCCCGCGCGCGGCCGCACTTACGATGTAGAGCGATAATAAGAGACAAAAGCAGGAGCTAATCAGAATTTGATTTTTGCGCAGAAAAGCGAACATGGAAGGCTCAATCGCTTCCAACCGGCGGGATGCGCGACGGCTTCAAGCTAGTGAACAGCCACCTCCCTGAGCAGCGATATTTCATCTAAAGCTTTTCCGGCGCCCATCACCACCGCCGTTAAGGGATCATCGGCCATCATTACGGGCAATCCTGTTTCTTCGCGCAGCAGGATATCGAGATTTCGCAGCAAAGAGCCGCCGCCGGCGAGCACAATCCCACGGTCGACAATATCGGAAGCCAACTCAGGAGGCGTCCGCTCCAGGGAGAGCCGAACGGCTTCGACAATCTGGTTGATCGGTTCCAACAAGGAGTCGCGGATCTCCTCATCCGTGATCACGACCGTTTTCGGCACGCCGGCCACCAGATCCCGACCTTTGATTTCCATCGTTTGAACCTCGTCGGCGGGATAGGCCGAACCAATGGTGATTTTGATAAGTTCCGCGGTGCGCTCCCCGACCAATAAATTATATTTTCGCTTAATGAACTGGGCGATGGCTTCGTCCATTTTATCTCCGCCCACACGCACTGACCGCGAGAACACGATTCCGGAGAGCGAAATAACGGCAACTTCCGTGGTTCCACCGCCGATATCAACGATCATGTTTCCTGTTGGCTCGGTAATTGGAAGCCCGGCGCCAATCGCCGCGGCCATGGGTTCTTCGATGAGGTAAACTTCTCTAGCGCCTGCCGATTCCGCCGATTCTCTCACCGCCCGTTTTTCGACTTCAGTGATGCCGAATGGCACGCCAACGATAATACGCGGTCTTACGAGAGTGCGGCGATTGTGAACCTTTTGAATGAAATAACGCAGCATCGCCTCGGTGATTTCGAAATCGGCGATTACTCCATCTTTGAGCGGGCGAATGGCGACAATGCTGCCAGGAGTTCGACCCAGCATTCTTTTGGCCTCGGCGCCGACCGCAAGAACTTTCTTGCCGCCGCGCTCGTTTCTCTGTTGCACGGCAACGACCGAAGGTTCGTTGCACACAATCCCCTGATTTTTAACATAGATCAATGTATTGGCGGTCCCAAGATCGATAGCAAGATCATTGGAAAAAATGCCAAAGAGGGCATCGAACATCAAGAACTCCTTTTATTTACATGCGCAGAGGAAATTAACAGAGAAAAAATATCAGATTTGGCCCTGCCAAGCAAGGTAATGGAAAAACAAGAGAAAATACGACGCTCCAGGAATGGGCCGAGTTGCATTCGGGCTACCGTTTCCATATCATAAATTGTTTTTGCATCATTTTCCGCATCGAAAGGCTCCTTGGCCCATGCTCGATTTTTTACGCAAACGAAAGAGATCTTGGATCATAACTTTTCTCCTCGGCGTGATTATCCTTGTATTCATCGCATTCTACGGCGGAAGCAAGTACCGCGACGAGGGCTCACCCGATGTGGCGCAGGTGAACGGCGAGGTCATCACGCAGCGCGAGTTCGAGATCCAGTACGAACGCGCCGTTGATCGTTATCGAGAACTCCTGAAAGGATCGCTCAGCCCGGAAATGCTCAAGAGCCTGAACATCAAACGCACGCTCCTGGACGAGCTCATTCAAAAGCGCCTTTTACTGCAGGAGGCGCGCAATCTAGGTTTGACGGCCACCGATGATGAACTCGCAAATGTTCTCTCTCTGGCGCCGGAATTTCAGGTTGGCGGGCGCTTCAACAAAGAGCGTTATATTCAACTGCTAGGCGTTAACAAGCTGACCCCTGCCGAGTTTGAGGAAGCGCAAAGGGAACAATTGACAATCCAGAAGCTCTATGGCGTCATTCTTGATTCGGTTCAGGTAGCGGAAGCCGAGGTGCGCGACCGTTATCGCTTGGAGCAAGAACAAATTGATCTGAATTTTGTCCGCCTGCCGCTCGGTCAATTTGTTTCAGAGGCCAATGTGACCGAAGAAGATATTAAAAAATTCTATGACCGCAACAAGGAGACGCTTAAAGAGCCGCTCAAGGTACAAGTGGAATACCGCTCCTATCCCTTCGACC
>JBGPIK010000567.1:0-3905 GCA_041484845.1 Binatia bacterium
ATGCCCTTCGAGAATATTCGCCATCCGCGGAACCGTGTCAATCTTAATGATCCGTAGCTTCCAACGATAAAGCGCTTGCTTGGGCTCAATGTTCAGGGTAGCCGAATCTACACTATTCTGCTCGATCACTTCCGCGGTTACCAGGCTTTCATTAGGAATAGCGGGGACGGCAAGAAGGGGAGCAATACCAACAAACACAAAAAAGATCGCTAAACCGTCGATTGCTGTGAAACGTGCAGCTAAACTGTAACGGTGGCGATTATGATTGGCGTGCCGCTGGCCCAGATTTTTCAAGTTAGTCGGTCCCCAATAATCGGAAAACGTTAACAAAACGCTCTAACCCCGAAAACATGCGCTATTGAACCGTCCGATATTGCACCGCCGAAGCTAAGGTTCGTTCAAAAACTAAACGGCACACTTGAGTTTGACGCTCCAACGCGTTCCCAATTCACCCTTGGAGGTCTGTTCTTGGCCCTCTGCCAGGAACGGCAATTACCCTACCGTCACCGTCAGCATCTTCTGTGCCGTCCAGTCGAACGGATCGGTCACCTGAAGGGCTGCATCTTTCAGTGCGGGAGCAGCGATAACCGTGCCGTTACTGCAAAAGCACGCGATTATAGCCGAGAGTAATTTCTTCAAATTCCCCACTCTCGAGCAGTTTTGATTATAACCCGGCTGAGCTATAGCACAATGTGGCTTCGCGGACCTTTTTGCTCCGCGGCAATTGTGTTATTGCTCTTTTCCTGAAAGAAACTGCCACCGGATGTCATCAATGCACCAAGAGCGAATCTCCTTCGCCAACTCCCGCGGCGACACCCTCAGCGGCGTGCTCCACCATTCCGCGACCTCCGCCATCCGCGGCGCTGTGATTCTGTGCCACGGCATGGAGTCGAATAAGGACAGCGAAAAACTCGTGTATCTCGGCGAGGCACTGGCTAGCCGCGGGGTCCTGGCGCTGCGCTTCGATTTCTCTTATGTCGGGGAGTCCAGCGGCAAGTTTGAAGATATTACCTATAGCGGTGAAGTTGACGATTTGAGAGCGGCTTACGCTCTCGTGCAGAGCCGCCGCCCGGGTAAGACTGCCGTTCTCGGTTCGAGTATGGGCGGCACCGTGGCTTTGCTGTTTGCCGCTGAGGAGCCCGCGGTCGCCGCGCTGGTAACGGTTGCCGCGCCGGTTCATCCGGAACAGTTTCCCCGGCGTATTCTCACCCCGAAACAAATCGATCAATGGCGCAACCAAGGTTTCACCACGTATCACGGCCAAAGGCTCAACGTCGCGCTGCTTCACGACTTGGGGAAAATCAATGTTTGCGAAGCGGTAAAGCGCATCGCCTGTCCTGTGCTGATAGTTCATGGCGACGCCGATGAAGTGGTACCCGTAAAAGAAGCGCATGAACTTCATGCCTATCTTGATAACTCGAAGCAATTGTTAGTTTTGAAAGGGGGCGATCATCGCTTATCAGATCCTGCAATCATGCAGCGCGCCATGGCGGAAGCTTTGGATTGGCTGACGAAACATGTACAGTAAGCGCATGATCAGAGCCCATTTGCCTGTTCGGTGTCTCGGACTGTTGTTGTGGCTCGTTGTGGCCGGCGCGTGCGGTCGCGATTTGGGCACCGCCCAAGGCACGGTAGAGGAATTTATCGATCAGCACTATGTGCACATCGACATCTCCAAAGCGAAGCAATATGCCGCCGGCCTTGCGCTGGAAAAACTCAACGAAGAGATTCGCCTGACGGCCGGCCAAACCATCGATGCGTCTACGCACAAGCCCAAGGTTAATTATAAGATCGTTGAGAAACGGGAGGGCGACAAGCGCGCTTCTTTCCTTTATGAAGGCACCATTCAATCCGACGACGGCACTTCATTCACGCGCAAATGGCTGATTGCCGCGCGCAAAGAGGAAAATCACTGGCGGGTATCGAATTTCACCGAATCGGATTGACCGAGAGTGAAATTTATTCCTTCCTGGTCTGACGACTAAAAACGAGCTTCGAGCAAGCGAAGAACGCTATACCCCAGCGGCTGCTGGCGCTCCCGGAGCAGCACTGACTTCCGGCTGCTTGCTAGGTTTGATCTGCAATGCCAATCCCGCCGCGATCATCGCGATGACACCGCCCGAGAGAAATGCAAGCTGGTAATCACCCAACCAGGTTCGAAGCATGCCCGCAGTCGAGGCCATGATCGCAGCGCCGATCTGATGTGCCATAAAGATCCAGCCGTAAATCTTGCCTATATTCTGTTTGCCGAACGTATCAGCGGTAATCGTCATTACCGGCGGGACGGTCGCAAACCAATCGAGACCGTAAATGACCGCGAAGAGAAACAGCCCCTTATAATCCTGGACGAATGGCAAGATGAGAAGCGAAACACCGCGCATGGCAAAAACCATGGCTAACCACTTCTTCGGCTGAACCTTGTCGGTCATCCAGCCCGACAGCACAGTTCCGACAAAGTTCAATCCGCCCATAATGCCGACGACCGATGCCGCCGTTACCTGCGGGATGCCATGATCGATTTCATGGGGAATAAGATGGGTGCCGATCAGGCCGTTGGCGGTGCCGCCGCAAATGAAAAAGCTTCCGGCAAGTAACCAGAACGTCGAAGTGGAAAACACTTCCCGAAGCGTGATCGTCGCACTGGTGGAGCGCGCGCCGCGCAGGGAGGCGGCATTAGCAGAAGTCACTACGCCCGGCTGCCCGGCGCCATAAGCTTCCAAACCAACCTGGGAGGGATCGTCGCGCATAAAAAGAAAGATTAACGGCAGTAAAACGACCGCAACGATGATCAAGACCATCGAGCCCATTCGCCATCCGGCGTAAGTAATCATGACCATGAAGAGCGGAAGAAAAATAAGCTGGCCCGTGGAGCCGGCGCTACCAAGAATGCCCAAGGCGAGACCCCGTTTTGCTACAAACCAACGGGTGCCGACGGTCGCGGTCAAAACCGAGCCTACTCCACCGGCGCCAATGCCGACGATGACTCCCCAGACCAGAAAGAATTGCCAAAACTGATTCATCGCCATCGTGCCGCTGACACCTAGAATCAACAATGCCAAGCTCCCCATCATCACCTTGCGCGGGCCATAACGATCCAACAGCCATCCACTGACAGGCGCGGCAACGCCAAAGAGAAGGAGATTCATGCTTATCGCCGAGGCGATCAACGCCCGGCTCCAGCCGAATTCAGCTTCCAAAGGATGGATGAGAACCGACGGGGAAGAACGCACGCCGGCACCGGTCAAGGTTGTCAGAAAACAGAGCGATAGAACCACCCAACAGTAGTGGAAAGGTAGAGGCAACGGCGGTCGACCCGTAGTTTTCTCGGGGCTGATTTTGCTCATAGGTTCATATAAACATCTTTAGGCAAAATCACAAACCGCGCAGGCGCGTGCTTCTCGGGAATAAATCACGGGACCAAAATTGACAGGCGAGAGGGCGATCAGGTATTTTCCTGTGCAATCGAAGAAGAACGCGCGACAGGCCATGGGGCAGTCGCCGCTCGTTCACGGCGCGCTGTTCGGCGAATAATCGGATTAGGAGTCTGTAAGGCAGGGTACTTCCCCTATGAAAATGCTACCGGTCGGTTTTTTTCTTCTCACTTTGATCAAATTCGCGGCGGCTCAGGGCGGGCCGAATGAAGAGATTCCTTTCGTCCCAACACCCATTGCCGTCATTGATCGGATGCTCGAATTGGCTGATGTCAAGCAGGGTGACGTGGTTTATGATCTCGGCAGCGGCGACGGGCGCATCGTGATTCGCGCGGCGAAGAAATACGGCGTTCGCGCCGTCGGGATCGAAATGGATCAGTTGCTGCTCGACAAAGCCCGCAAAGCCGCCCAAGCCGAAGGCGTCAGCCATCTCGTCGAATTTCGCTCCGAGGATGCGCTGAAGACAGACATCTC
>JBGPIK010000568.1:0-3897 GCA_041484845.1 Binatia bacterium
CCCTCGCACGGGGCTTGCAGCGCCTTCATGATATCGTCACCGGTATCTTGCTCGTTCAAAATCTTCATTCTGCTCAACAACTCGCTCCGTCATCATCCCGCCCTTTTCCCAGCAAGGGGGATTATGGGTAAAGACAAGCGCTCGCGGGGGAGAGCCGAGAGGGGGCTGCTGAGTGCCGTCAGAAATTTGCGCGAGCGGAGAAAATTCAAAAGCGTTACGAAGGACACGAAGGTTTCGGGTCTTTTTTCGATAAAAATGTACTAAACTTCGTGATCTTCGTGGCCTTCGTGGTAGAGATTGTCTGCCCTCTTATGGTTGCCCCCCTGCGGATAGCTCGCCGGTCGAAGTTACCGCAGCGGCGTTACAAACTGGCCATCGCCCGGCTTGCCAACGACTTTGCCGTCTTCCATAACGGTCTTGCCGCGGAGTATCGTGCGAATCGGCACGCCTTTGACTTTCCGGCCATGGTACGGGGTCCAACCGACTTTAGTGTAGGTAGTTTCGTTACTGATAACCGCTTCCTTATTCATGTCGACGATGACAAGATCAGCATCGGCACCCGGCTGGATAACACCTTTGCGCGGATAGACGCCGAATAGGCGCGCCGGATTGTACGATGTGATACGTACCAGCGTATCCAGTGTCGTTTTTCCTTCGTTTACCGCTGTCAGGAAAAGACTCAAGTAGTCCTGAATCTGCGGCTCGCCCCCTGGGGCCTTCCACATGTCTTTCCAGCCAACATCTTTTTCCTGCTTGGTGTGTGGCGCGTGATCAGTGCCGATGATATCCACGGTGCCGTCGTTGATCCCTTGCCACAATACCTCGACATGCTCTGGCGGCACCCAAAAGCCTAAACAGTAGGGGCCGAGCTTCTCGACATTTTCCCAGGAAGCAAGGAAAAGCGCCCAGGGGTTGACTTCACAGCTGCAAGGGCGGCCCTCGTCTTTGGCGCGCCGGAGCATGTCCATGGCCCCGGGAGTGCTCATGTGCATGATATGAAGCTTGTTACCCACCGACTTCTGAAATCGAAACAGCGTCGCAATCGCGGTATCCCAGATAATGCCGTCGAAATCGCGATAGGCCTTGGCGTATGCCTGCGGGCTGTGGTCGCCGCGTTTCCAATAACGGCCCTCGATCTCATCCATCAAATCCTGATCATGCGGGTGGACCATGAGCGGCAAACCGGTTTTGCCGACCTCCTCGAATGAGCGAAACAGTTCGCCATGATTGTGCAGCCCGATGCCCGGCATGTGAGGATAGTCGCGCCCGGTGTCCTTTACCATGAAAATCTTAAACGCGAGACATCCTTCTTTGGCCAGCCCCGCAATCTCCGCGGGCACGGTGCCCGAAGGATTGTGATTGAAATCGACGATGGCTTTTTTCTTGTGGTCTTCGATCAAGTTGCGAAAACGCGCCACCGTCGTCGTCGGCGGTTCTACATTGGGCATGCCAATCGATAGCGTCACGCCTCCCGCTGCCGCCGCCATGGTCGCCGTCGTCATATCTTCTTTATGGGTAAAACCCGGATCCCGGTGATGCGTGTGCGTATCGATCAACCCTGGAATAATCTTCTTGCCTTTGGCATCGACGACGGCGTCGGCGCTCTCCGGCAGAACCGGAGATTGACCGAGGGCGACAATCTTTCCCTCACTCACGGCAATGTCGGCATTGACGAACCCTGCCGGCGTCCAAACTTCGCCCCCTTTAACGAGCAAATCGAGCTTCATCATTAAACGCTTATCTCCCTTCTGATGTTTAGACTGTGTGAAAACTCTATAGGAGCCCTTCGACCGTGCTCAGGGCGAACGGTTAAGTAGTTGATTTTTGTATCCTCGCTTCCGTTCGTGGTGAGCTTAGTCGAACCATGAACGAAGTTTTCACGCACTCTGTTGTTCAGAAAATCCTTATATGATCGGGCGCTGGCCCTGTCAACCAAGCCGGCACGAAGTCAGCGAATTGACTTGGGAATCACGCTTGACTCAACAATTGAAATCTGAAAGGATCTGCTCCGCTTCGGTCTAAACATCCGATCAAATGGCAAAGGAGAGAAAATCGATGCCAAGAAAAGGTGCTGGCGTTCTATCGTTGTTCGCGCTCATAGTCTTCGCGACCGCTTCAGCTCATGCGCAAAATGCCAAATTGATCGAAGCCGCCAAAAAAGAAGGCAAACCGGTTGCCTACGGCTCATTGGAATCCGACAACATGGATGCGGTCGTCCAAGGCTTTGAAAAGAAGACCGGTATTACGGTTGACTATTGGCGCGCGTCGGCGACCAAAGTCATGGACCGCGCCATGACCGAATTGCGCGCGGGAAAGTCCTTGGCAGACCTCATCGTGATTAATGACAACCCATTGCGCTTGATGCAGCAGCAGGGTTACTTCCAGAAATACCAATCGCCGACCAGCAAAGAATTCCTCAAAGAGGCTGTCGATCCCGTCCTCGGCCCAAGATACCGCAATGTCATTATCGGAATCGTGTATAACAAGTCGGTTTTAAAGCCCGCGGACGCGCCCAAGTCGCTCGAAGATCTCGTCAAACCTCAGTACAAAGGCAAGATCGTCATGCCGGATCCCACCCAACACACCACGACGACGCAATGGGTAGCCAGCCTGTACAAAGTTATGGGGAAAGAAAAAGCCGATAAATACATCCGCGACCTGGCGGCCATGAAGCCGATCTTGGTGGAATCGCTCCTACCCGCCGCCGAGCGCGTTTCCACGGGCGAGACGCCGATTGCGATCACCTACGTAAAGTATGCGTATATTTTCGGTCAAAAGGGCGCGCCGTTGGATTACGTGCGGCTCCCGAAGATGATGGGCGACGGCCATTATATCGGGCTTGCCGCCAAAGCCCCGCATGTCAACGGGGCCAAAGCTTTCATCGACTATTTCCTCGGCGAAGAGAGCATGAAGACGATGGCCAAGATGGGTGAGTTCGTAAATCGCAAAGGCGTGCTGCCGCCGTTGCCGGGTGCGGACAAGATCGGGTTCGTGCAAATGGATGACCTCAGCGAGAAAGATTTTGCCGACAAGAAGAAGGAGTACCAGCAGATCTTTCTGCGGTAGGCGAATCCTTTCGTGTCCGTCAACGCGAGAACTCTTGCAGCTCAAGCGCACCTGAGCTCGGCGTGGAAGCGAACGCGCATCGGTGCTTTTTTGCTCCAGCCTGTGAGTTGGATTTTTATCATCGTCGGCGCCATCATCGCCTTTTTGAGCCTCTATCCCACGGTATTTCTCTTTTATGGCAGCCTGGTGGACGCCCCGTTAGGCGTGCCGGGACACTTTACGCTGCAGAATTACGTGCGCGCTTATAGCGATCCCGAGGCTTATCCGCTGCTGCTGAATTCGTTTATTTTTGGCATCGGCGCTTCCGGCCTCTCCATCGTTTTTGCTCTAGTGTTGGCTTGGATTACGATTCGAACCAACGCCCCGTGTCGGCGGCTCTTTGAGTTGACTGCCATTATTCCCAATATCCTCCCGCCGATTCTCGTCGCCATTTCCTGGGTGTTGTTGCTCAATCCCAGCAACGGCCTCATCAACGGACTATTCGTAAAATTTTTCGGCATGGAGAAGGGACCGTTTAATATTTATTCCATTCCCGGGCTGATTTTCGTCGAGGCCTTAATTCTTACGCCGTTGGCTTTTTTGGTCATTGCGGCCGCGTTAAAAAGCATGGATCCTTCGCTTGAGGAATCCGCGAAGACGCTGGGATCCGGTGAGTTTGGCGTCATGCGGCGCATCACTTTTCCTTTGATACGGCCGGCCATATTAGCGGCGGGAACCTTGAATTTTGTTCGGGCCGTTGAAAGCTTCGACACGCCGGCCATTATCGCTTTGCCTGCGCGCATCGAAGTCTTTACCACCAAGATCTGGCGCGAAGCGCTGGGCTCGTTCCCA
>JBGPIK010000569.1:0-3883 GCA_041484845.1 Binatia bacterium
CGAAATTCACTCCCGGATTTTCTCATCGCTTCCGGTCCAGGCCACTTGTTGAGAAAATTCCTGCGTGACCGTCTCGATCTAAACAGGGCTGAAGGGTTCCGCCTGGCAGGTTAACCAAGAACGCGGTAGTCTTGAGTTATTAACATTCAAATCTGCAGGAAATCAAGCACCGGCCAAATGCTACTTGCCGAAGATGATGCCTATCGCCGTCATCCAAACAAATCCTCTCCCGATGATCGCTTCGCGACGTCACCTGATACGGGGCGCGATCAAATTCCAAGCGAACAGGTCGTGCCTTTGGCGTCATTTTGCGCCAAAGAATAAAAAATAAAAAGTAAAGAACCGCACAGATTCCTGCAATCCCTGTGTTATTGTGCGCCTAACCTTTTTTCTTACTCGGGGTTTTGAGATCGGCAAAAGGCCTGTAGGTAGCCGGCGGCTCTTGCTCATCCCGAACCGCAGTCTCGCCGCTTGCCTCCCGATCCAAGGCTCGCGAGTGCTCGCTGTCGTGACAGTACATGCATAAAAGCTCCCAGTTGCTGCCGTCGGACGGATTATTATTGTGGTTACGGTCTTTATGATGCACCGTCAACTCGTGAAGTTTTTTGCTGGAAAAGTCTCGCCCGCACCAAGCGCATATCCAGGGCAAGATCTTGAGGGCTTGATCGCGGTAAACGTTCCCCCGCCGTTCCCGAAGTTGGCGCGCTTCGGCAAGACAGGTGAGGCCGGTTTTTCCCAGGCTGGCATGGCTATAGGTAGGATCACTAATTTCTTAAACTTGGGCTCAATAGCGGCGTGGCAACGGTTTCATTCTGCTCAATGGAGCTCACCACCAACCCATACGGGTTCTGCTGAGTTCTTTCCACATACTGGAGCATGACTCGATACTGAAAAGGTTTTCTCTCGGTTTCAGTCCTTCCAACAGAAAATGTTTTTCAAAACGTTCAAATCGTTCAATTGCTTCGCTGTGTTCAAACCGTTCAAGACGTTCCAAACGTTCAAACGTTTCACTACGTTCAAATCGTTTACGACTTGGTTCAGCTGCTCGCGGGCCACCGGCTCGAAGCTCAGGGTCAATGCATTGCCGGTAGACGGATCGTATGTTATATTTCGTACATCACAGATAGGCTATACAGATGATTAACGATGGGCAAAATATAACAAGAGAGCCTCTTGGCAGGATCGAGGCTCGCTTCTTGGCTAGAGTGGCTACAAAGCCCACTTTCTCCATGGATGAGGCTCGCCGCCTCTTTTCAAAAGACCTGCCTCCCCAGTTTTTAGATCGCCTGGAGCGGAAGGGCTGGCTCCGTCGAATTAAGCGGGGCAGGTTCGCGGTCATCCCGCTTTCTTCCGGCGAGACCCGCGTTCCCCAACTTCACGAATTCCTGATAGCCATGGAATTGGTTTCGCCTGCCGCCATTGCGTACTGGTCTGCTCTCAATCATCACGGCATGACTGAGCAGATTCCCCGGACGGTTTTTGTCGCGACCAATCACAATGTCCAAAAAAGTATTAAGGAAACCCTGGGGGTTACCTTTCAGATCATCTCTATTCAGCCCAAAAAATTCTTCGGGATTGAAAAGGACTGGATCAACGAACAGCCTTTCTCTATTACCGATAAGGAGAAGACGATCATCGACGGACTGGATCTACCTAAATATGTAGGGGGAGTCGGCGAGATCGCCAAGGCCTTGGCTCAATCGTGGCAAGATTTGAATGAGGAGAAGCTACGCGAATACGCGGTCAAGATCGGCAACACGGCCGTAGGGAAGCGGCTGGGGTTATTGATGGAAACACTGGGAGTGGGAAATCCTGAGAGTCTACGCAAGAGTCTATCTTTCGGAACTGGTTATTCTCCGCTCGATCCTACGCTCCCCAAGAGAGGCAAACATAGCCGGCGATGGGGGCTTTTGATCAATGCGGAGGTGGGCCGGTGATCACAAGTGCCGAACTTCATCGAACTGCGGAAGAGGAAGGATTGCGCTTCGATCAAGTCGAAAAGGACTATGTTCTCCTTTGGATATTGCGAGGTTTGTCGCTTCAGAATTTACCCGCCAAGGGATGGGTGTTTAAAGGCGGGACCTGTCTGAGGCACTGCTATTATAAAGGCTATCGTTTCTCCGAGGATCTGGACTTCACTTGCAACCCTGATCTCGGTGGCTTGGAGGCTGCCCAAGAAATTGTTAATCAGACGGCTTCTCGGATCCAGGAATCTTCCGGGATTCGGATCAGAACCAAAGAACGACGCACTATCCCTGGGGATTTCCAGGTGGAAATCCCGTTGGAGTACAGCAGAGGCGGCATGCGAACGAGAGGACTGCCGACTGCGAAGATTCATCTAACTTTCGATGAACCGGTGTTGACGAAAACAATCACCTCCGTTGTCACGCCGCGCTATTCAGACCTTGGGGAGTTTACGATTGCATCTTACAGCAAGATCGAGATCGTCGCTGAAAAAATGAGGGCCTTACTTCAGCAACAGCAAAAATGGCCCCGGCCGCGCGACCTTTATGATCTTTGGTTCATGGTTTGCCGATCGAAGGAGAAATTTGACGCCGGAGAGCTGGTGGAGGTTTTCAAAAAAAAATGCCAGGTGCGGAAAATCGAGCCCGATCTTTCGAGACTAACATCAGACAATTTAAAAGAGTGGAACACGGATGCGTGGAAAAACCAGATGAAACCCCTGATGAAGAACGTCCCCGATTTCCATCAAGTATGGGAGGAATGGGTCAGCGGTTGCCGTAGTTTATTCGACGGGACCAACTAAGGATTTCGTGTTGCCTCATTCTGCTCAACCGAGCTTAAAGTTTATGGGGTCAGGCCTTTAACTCTTGCGAGTTTTGACCCTTGCTCATTAACTCCAGGACGCAAGCGGGGTCTACCATCGGAGCATCTCGACGCTGGGCATACAGAAACGTGACCACGAGCGGATCTTTTCCCTCGACTCTGACCGAGTCAACGGTAAAAAACCGAGAGGCGCTGATCGTCGCGATCTGCTTGAGCTGTTCTCGGGCTACCGGTTCGAAGCGGCTCAGAAGCTCGGGGCTCATGAATCGGGTCGCCGAGAGATATCCCTTCTCCGCCGAGGCGGGAGTGAAATTGGCGAGATTCCGGGGACGTTTTCGCAATCCCGAAAATACGATAATGTCTGTATGAGTCGCAGCCAATGGAGAACGGGAAGAAGGGTTGGAAAAGATCGGGAAGAGCCGATGTCGCATCGTCTTTATTTTTGTGCCGGACGTAAACAATCAAGTTAGAAGAACGGTCTAGCAGCTTGTGGAGCCTTTAGGCTCCATGCGGACTGACTTCCCTATGGACTTGCTCGCTCTGCCTCACATGGCTACCAAGAGTATGCTTCGGAAAGCACTACTTTTCCCCTATCAGGTTTTCGTTATCCTTTTCTTCTTTCCGCTCACGTATGTTTGGGGGATAGTAAGCTATGGCGCCAGCTTCTTTGACGCTAATGGTAATCTGGCGCATCGGTGTATTACACAATGGGCCAGGACTAGCCTCGCGTTAGCAGGACTTCGGGTTCATATCGAGGGGCAAGAACGTCTTAACCCTCAGAACACCTATATCTTTATGCCGAACCACGCCAGCTTTCTCGACACCCTTTTGGCCTTCGCGTATATTCCTGGCGATTCTCGTAACATCATCAAGGAGGAGGTTTTTTCAATTCCCCTCTTGGGCTTGGTTCTCAGGCGCTCTGGCCACATCCCTCTGGATCGGAAAAATGCCTGGAAGGCGCTGAAAAGCCTGAGACAGGCGGCAGCTCTCCTCAAGGA
Source organism: Binatia bacterium (assembly GCA_041484845.1). GTDB lineage: Bacteria > Desulfobacterota > Binatia > UBA9968 > UBA9968 > JBGPIK01. The sequence goes on from JBGPIK010000569.1 coordinate 3,786, forward strand.
AGGCATTTCGGTTGTTGTTTTCCCCGAAGGAACGCGAACCCCAAACGGAGAGATCCAAGAGTTTAAGACCGCCCTTTTCATTCTTCCCATTCGAAGCC
>JBGPIK010000570.1:0-3868 GCA_041484845.1 Binatia bacterium
TCCGAAATTCACTCCCGGATTTTCTCATCGCTTCCGGTCCAGGCCACTTGTTGAGAAAATTCCTGCGTGACCGTCTCGATCTAAACAGGGCTGAAGGGTTCCGCCTGGCAGGTTAACCAAGAACGCGGTAGTCTTGAGATTTACAAGTTAGATTGTAAAAAGAATCATACTTGTGCACCCTCGCTTAAGGATGTTGCAAAGCAGCTCGACCAGCCAGAAAGAAAATACGACGCTCAGTTCAAGGTGGTGTTCGATGCCATTCGCCAGCTCATGACGCCGCCGGAGCCCAACAAGCGAAAGATCGGATTTCTAGTGAAGGAAAGAGCTGCGCGTTACGGCCGAGCCTAGACGTGTCATCTCGACGTTTTGAGAATTATCAAAACGTGAAAGTTTCTCCTTTAGCGCTTTGCCCATTCCGGGTTTGTGTCTTTGCTGACTTCTGACCTCTGTTCTCTGACCTCTGACGCCCGATCTCTGATCACGGTGTCATTTCGACGTTTCGGGAATTCTCGAAACGTCGAAGTTGACGCTTTAGCGCTTTGCCCCGTGCGCATTGCTCCTTTTGCCCTCGGACGTTTGCGTTGACCATTATAGGCGCCGTTGATGCCAAGAATTGGCATTACTCAACCTGGGCGAAATTCCCTTAAACGCCTCAGCTTCCGTACAAGGGTCAGGTGCGCGCGTGGCATCGTAGTTGCGTTTATGCGCGCTTACCTATGAAGATTTTAAGAAGAGGCGGCGAATTTACCGATGGGAAAATACGGAGTCATGGCAAAAAGGTACTCTGGGGTGTTGGTGGCTGCGTGGTGGTTTGCGCCGTATTTTTCTTCATCAGCCAAGGACTCGCCGGCCTAATTGGCATGGTCGTCGTGTTCCGGCTGTTCGGCGCTACCTACGACGACTGGGAGCATTGGTATTTGGGGATGCGCGGCGAATTGGCCGTCACGAAAGCCTTACAATCTCTTCCTGACGAATATGTGCTGCTTAACGACTTGATGCTGCCTACGGCGCATGGCAACATCGATCATTTTTTGATCGGCCCTAACGGCCTTTTCGTAATTGAAACGAAGAATTATTCGGGAAATATGAAGTGCGATGGCGACCAGTGGTTCGTCAACGGGCACGGAACCCAAAGCCCCAGCCGGCAAGCCAAGGGCAATGCACTGGCGGTGCGAAAAAGCTTGGAGACCGTCTTTTCTGAGCACCGAACTAAACTTCCCTTTATCGAACCGGTGCTGGTGTTCGTAAAACACAAAGCCGGGCTCGATCTCCATGAACCGACGATACCCGTACTAAAGGCGGAAGAACTGGCGGATTTCGTCCTCAATTATCCATCCACAAATAACGGCCACGATCATCCGTCACGATCACGACCCCGTCTTTCGCTACGCCCTGAACTGATTCACGCTATCGTTCACCACATCCACTCACTCCAAAACAGCAAACAACAAAAGGCGAGGGCTGTTGAAAACTTCGCAGCGCCGGCGCGATCCTAAACGGTTAGCCGTCAGTCATTTTGAGGTTTTGAGAATTATCAAAACGTGAAAGTTCCGCCTTTAGCGCGTTGCGCTTAGCTCCGTGCTCGCTGCTCCATGCCTGTGAATAGTCTTTGCGTTTTCGTCTCCTCCTTTGGTAGTATGATAAGCCGCACAGTGGGAAGCGGCCGAGGACGATGCGCTAGACTCGCTAGGAATCATGTCTGACTGAACTGTGTCTTTGAACTCCATGCCCCATGCTCCCTGCTCGCTGCTTTCTTACACCCTGCTCCATGCTCCCTGCTTCTTTAGCTCCGTTTTCCGACCTTTGACCGGAGGTGGCTTTTGATTTCTTCAATCATTCCGCAATTCGCAATCCAAAATCCGCAATTCTTTCCGGCTCCATGCCCCGTGCTCCATGCTCCCTGCTTCTTTACTCCGCCGGGCCAGCCATTCTGCCGAGCAACAGTCGAATGACTTCCGACGAGATTAGAGAAAGGTTTACCGCAACAACTCTTATCTTTTATCCTTGGGATCATGCCGTTATTAGCGCTCTACGCGATCGTGCGTGTGCTCCGCGGCGAGCCGCCCATGGTCGCTTACGCCGATTTGGGTACTGACCTGCGACGATTAGCAATGCAACAACTCAGGCCGGACCCGCAAACATTCTCTCGTCCGGAAGGAAACGTTGCGCGTGGCTGCGGACCGGGAACACCGCCGACATCGTCATCGAATGCAAGAAACCGAAACGCTCCGACGGACTGGAGCAACTCAAGAGCTACTGCCACACCGAGGGCTCGCCCATAGGCGTACGGACCAATGGCGGCGAAACCATCTTCCTGCACCGCCGCAACCCTAACTAATTCCAGGCCAGGCTAAATGGTCACTGAACAAATAACGCTTCCCATAGGCCAGCAGGTTTCCCTGCCGGGGCATTTCGATGTTCCGGTGGTCTTGGAAGCGGCGCGTCCGCTCGGCAAGGGCTTCGAGTGCCGCGTTCGCCTGCCGGACGGCACGCTCGACGAAGCCGTTCTTTCCGCCGAAGAAGGGGTCTAGCGTAGGGTCAGGCTTGCATATGTGAATAGATAATACCATTCGAAATTGTATTCAACTATGCAAGCCTGACCCCATTCCCGCTCCCTGATTGTGAAGGCGAATACGGCTGGTGCGAAAGGGGGCTGTTGCTCCCAGCCGATTGGTTTTTCACCAGCCCCGGCTTCGTGGACAACACGGTCGGGTGACGGGTGGAGCTGGGGTGTTTAGCTCGGTCGGAACAATGTGGTGTCGGAAGAGCAGGGGGAATAACGAATTTAACGTACGCAGAAAAGGAGGATCTTGTATGCGAAGGTTAAGAATAGTGCTTATGGTGGTTTTTTGCGTGTTATGGGCGGGTGCAGTGCGGGCTGATGATAAAGGTAACAAGGGTGTTTATACACCTGTGCCGCAAGCTAAGAAGCCTCCGCCCCCATTCGAACTCGTGGAAATGGGTCACCCATTAGCAGGCAGGTCTTGTATCTTGTTATCCGTGACCGGTTGTGATACAGGCCTTCATGGGAAAATCCGGGTCGGACCTGGGCAAGGTGTTGATTCAACGAGCTAAGATAGCGAAACGAACCACGTTTGGGCGCTTAGAGACAACTTTTTAGGGATGAAACGGGTGCTTTAAGAATTTGAGTATGGGTAGTCGCCAGCGTAAGGCCTTCCAGCTCGCTCATGTCGTTTGCCACGGCGGCTATTGCCAGCCGATCGGATCGTAGCCCTTCTCGCGCAAACATCGATTGACGAAAGATTTGCGGAGTGGCCGGGGTGTATTCTCATTCAGTGACGCTGCAGGGGAGTGAAAGGCTTTGAAAGGCGTCGGGAAAAAGCTAAAAGTTTCCGCCGAAAACACTGTGTTTAAGAATTGGCCACCGGTCAACGGTAGAGATCGGTCGTGGGGTATTGCACTTTTTCTAATTGCAACGCGAGGGCTTCGATTTGCTCCTGCCAATAGTGCTCGGTACCGAAGTCAGGAAACGCCATTTTGAAAGCGCTGTCTTGCCAGCGGCGCGCGATCCACGCGGAAAAGTGAATCATGCGAAGCGCCCGCAACGGCTCGATGAGCTGCATCGTCGTCATGTCAAAAGTTCTAATCTGTTCGTAGGCATCGAGCAAGACATCCCTTCGCTCTTTGCCGTAGTCGTCGTCTCCGCCCGTGAGCATCCAGATGTCTTGAACGGGAGGCGCGTAGAGCATGTCGTCGAAATCGATGAAGTAAGGATCGTCTCTATCCCACAAAATATTTCCATAGTGGCAATCCCCGTGGAGCAGAACGTACTCGACGTCCTCGAAACGAGGAGTCATTGCGTCGCAAATTTGCGTTACGATCGTTTCGAAGCGACTTGCGAGTTCCA
>JBGPIK010000571.1:0-3857 GCA_041484845.1 Binatia bacterium
CCTTTTGCCCCAAAAGAGATCGTCGATCCAGAGCAAGGGTTTGACAATGAGCACGCGCAGCGGGATGGGCGTCCACTTGATCGCCTTAACCGCTAGCGTGTGCCACCACGCCACCGGTTTGTTATAGCAGCATGAGGAAACACAAATGACGCAATTGGCCCACTCGCCACGCGCCGCCAGCCGGTATTTATAGCAGCTGTCGACGTTGATGCGGTAGCGCTCGACACCGTTGTGGACTTCCTTGCTGCCGAAGGGAATGCTGTGCGACGGACAGGTGCGCGCGCATTTCATGCAATACTTGCAAACTTCTTCGACGCCGATATCGACGGGCTCATCCACGGCAAGGGGCAAATCGGTCGTGACCACCGCGAGATGCAAACGCGAGCCGAAGTCCTCATGGATGAGCATCCCGTGCCGTCCCAACTCTCCGAGGCCGGCGTTCACGGCGAGAGGGATGGGATTGACTTCGAATCGCCCGTAGCCATGAGTGCGCGCGGGATATCCCATCTCGCGTATGTAAGCCGCCAACATAAAGGTGGGCTGAAGCGAGTGGCAGTTCCCCAGGCTGTACTCCGCGTCCGAAATGCGGCTGTTGTTGGTGAGAAACTTTTCATAATCGCTTTCGAAGCCGAGACAAATGGCGAATTTGTGCGGCAGATCAATGGGGTCGCCGGCTTTTTCCCCCGCGCCCGGATTCCCCCGGGCGCGATGCGAATAGACGTAGGCTTGATCCAGGTAGGTGATGCCGACCGCATCCGCGCCGAAGAAACGGGCGACCTCTTTGATGTTGCGCGCCATTCTTTCCGGATCGGTGACGGGAGTTTTTTCCGGATTGACTCTGCCTTCCGGCAAATTTTGGTAGATATCGTACAAGGAATTGTACGATATGTCTTTTTGCCCGCCGCCTCCGAAAACCCGGCGAAATGGATCGACGCCCATACGGGATTTGCGCCAGTCACGCAACTTTGCTCCCAACTCGCCGCGGTCGACACGAGGATGAGGCGTTTCGCGTTCATCGATCTGCCGCTGCGGACCGACGATACGGTAAGTTCGGGATTGAGATGATTTGCCTGCCAGCATAAGAAAGACTCCTTTCCAGCCGCGCTCAAAAAGCAGAAGCACCAAGTGCCTAAAACTATATGTCTCCTCCGGCCGTAGCGTCAAGGATCGCGGTCGAGCCAACAGGCCGCCGCAGAGTAAATCACCACGCATACCAGGCACCGGTACTCGCCCGGCTTGTTCGCCGCGCCGCTTTCGAGTATACGAGAGTTTATTATGGGTGATCTGCTTCCGACTGTGCGTGTAGCCGCCATCCAAGCGGCGCCGGTTTTTCTCGACCGCGAGGCTACGACGGAAAAGGCCTTGCAGCTTATTCGCGAAGCTGGCGCCGGGGGTGCCAAGCTGGTGGGTTTTCCCGAGGGTTTCATTCCCGGGCACCCGCTTTGGTATCACTTTCTCTCAGCAAGCAGCGCACGCAGCCGGCAGCTCGCCACCCAGCTCTTTCTCAATTCGGTCGAGGTGCCGAGCCCGACGACGGATCGCCTCTGTTCCGCCGCGCGCGACGCTGGGGTCTACGTAGTGATCGGATTTTGCGAGCGCCTGCCGGGAACAACCGGCACCATGTACAACAGTCAGCTATTCTTGAGTCCAGGCGGGGAGATCATTGGCAAGCGCCAGAAGATCATGCCCACGGGCGGAGAGCGACTGGTACACACGCTCGGTTCTGGTGACGGCCTGCGGCCGGTTGAAACCGAATTCGGCCCGATCAGTGGACTGATCTGCGGCGAAAACTCCAATCCACTGGCCGTGTTTGCCTTGCAGGCCATGGGCACGCGTATTCACGTTGCCAGTTGGCCATCTCACTTTTCCGAAACGCAACCGATGTTGGATGCAATCGAAATCAGCACGCGCGCACTCGCCTATCAGGGCGGGGTTTTTGTGGTCAATGCGGTCGGACTCGTCAGCGATGAGATGATCGATGTTCTCGCCGCTACCGATGAGGATCGTCGGTTCTTGAAACGCCGGCAGCAGGAGAGCGGCGGCGCATCCATCGTCGGTCCCCGGGGACGCTTCATGGCCGGGCCGATGGGACCGGGCGAGGGTATCTTATACGCCGACCTCAACCTGAACGAGATCGTCACCCGCAAGGTTATCCAGGATTTCGCAGGGCACTATAACCGGCCCGATCTGTTTACGCTCACACTCAACACCCAATCCCCTTCACTCTTTCGCACCCAGGATTCATCACCGCCAGCCTTGCAAGAAGGCGCGCCCCATGAAGGTACCGGAGGTAATGAGCAGAACCCTCCGCCAGTCAAATCGGCGCTGCGCTCGGAAAATCGCTGAGAAAAACATCATAGTTGTTTGCGTCCGAGCTCCCGTAGCAACTTTTCCCACCTACCGGCTTCCTTGTCGTACTGGGCGGTGGACATTCCGCTTTCCGGATACCAGAGCTTGTAGCTGACCGGCCTGAAGGGACTTCCGTACTCCAGGTCGGCGAGAATTTTTTGCGCCTCGGGACCAAAAAGAAAATCCGTCAACAGCGCCCCCGCATAGAGATGCGGGGCTTGAGCCACTAAAGACACTCCACCGGCGTTCGTGGGAACAACTTCCATCGGCACCCAATCGATGGGCGCGCCTTTGGCTTTCGACTCCATCGCGTGGTCGCGAAAGATCGTCGGCGACACACCGACTTCTCCTGAAATAACCATATCCGCCATTGCCCGTCCGGAAACCGAGTGCAGGCTGATTTCTTGCCCTCTCAATTTCTTGATGAACTCTTCCCCTTTGAACTTGAGCATCGCTCCCAGAGTGCGCGTTCCGGTGTCGCTGGTGGCAAAGCCGATTTTCCCTTTCAGCTCGGGCCTTAACAGATCTCCATAGTTTTTGGGAATCGCGGGCGCAGGGATGATTTGAGTGTTATAACCGACCCCCATGTAGGTCTCGCGATCGATCGCCCAGAAAAAAAGTCCGCGCTCGGCGTTTTCTTTGGCGTTCGCGGGATATTTTCCCAGATGCGGAGAAAAGTAGGGCATCAACAGTTTATTCTCGCGCATGTAGCGCAAAACCGGCAAAGTGGTCTCGATCGTATCGGCGAGAAAACGCTTGGCCTCAGCTTCCGCGACAAGTTTGGTCATCAGATCGCCGCTGGTGGCGCGATAGGGCTCAATCGTGACGCCGGGATATTTCGTCTCGAAACCTTTCGAAAGCTCTTTATAAGAGCTTCCGGCGAGAGAGGTGTACCAGACGACTTTGCCCTCGCCTTTGGCGCCCGCGAGCAAACGCTGTTCGCGGTCTGTTCCGGCGTATGCCGCAAGCTCGGCGGGAGAGATCAGCTTCTTGCTTTGCGCCCAGGCGGTGGAGCCGATTTGGACAAACGTTAGCAAAGCTACCATTAAGAGTCTGGTTTTTTCTATTCCCGTATCCATAACCCCTCCTCCTATTTTTCCCGATCAGTGGCGGAGTCTTATCCTTTTGCTATTGAGCACCCACTTTGTCGTAAGAAAATCTCGCGTTCATTTTCCTGAAGCCTTTTATCACGCAATCACTTGTGGACACCAGGGCCGGTTACCAAGTATTGCAGATCGCCCGATTTTCAGGCTTCCAACCCTAATCCGACAAAACTTGCGGACCAAGAGCACGGAGCAAAGGCGGTGAGACCGGAAGCCGCGGGCACCTGAGCGTACAGGTTGCTCGCAGGCCCCGACCGCACGGAACATCACCCTGAGGGGATTGCGGGGTGGCCCTCGAGGCAGTGTCCTATTGCCCACGGCTGTAGGGCTCACCGCCATCGCGGGTTTCAAAATAATCTCGGATTAGGGCTAGCTATTCGGCGGATCGGGAACAAACTGCACGCC
>JBGPIK010000572.1:0-3847 GCA_041484845.1 Binatia bacterium
CGCGCCGGTTTCGACGCTGCCGAAATTATCGAAGGCTTTGACTCCCCAACGCTCTTCAAGCGCTCGACGCGCGGCCTCGGTCATGGGCTCCGCCGTGTGGCAGCTCACGCGAAGTCTAAAATCGCGCCGGAGATCCATGCCTATGCGCTCGGCCACATCGGCCAGATGCAACACATAAGACGGCGTTCCGGCGAGTACCGTCGCTCCCCACTCAGAAAGTATCCGCACCTGCCGCTCGCTTGGCGTCACGGCACCACTACCCGTCGGAACTACCAATGCGCCAAGCTTCATCGCTCCTTCGCTGCCGCTGAAACCGGCAACGAACAATGAATAGGTGAAAACGAATTGAATGATATCGCCCGGCCTCACACCATGCGCGTGCAATCGGCGCGACCAGAGGTTCGCAATAATCTCCCAGTCGCGCCGCGTCTGAAAAAAGGGCTTGGGATTGCCCGTGCTGCCCGAGCTAGCTTGCACGCGGACGGCCGGATACCGCCCTTGATAGCTCCCAAAAGGCGGGTTGATGGCGAGATCGGCTTCCAGGTCACCCTTGCTGATGATCGGCAGATTGCGCAGGTCTTCCAGCTTCTGTATGTCCCCGGCGCCGAGTCCGTGCCGCTCCCAGCGATGTCGATAAAATGGAATATTTTCCCACGCGCGGTGAAACAGAGCGCGGAGCCTCTCCTCCTGCAACCGATGGATGAGCTCGCGTGGCGCTTTTTCGATCGTCCCGCTTTGCGGCGCCGGCGGATAGGCCTCGGTTCGTTCGTCAGTGGTATTCATGGGATCGAGAGCCCGGACTCTAGAGTTCGATCTCTGTGGGTCGATTCCCCGCAGCTTGCTGCGTTAAGTAAATTGCTTATCCGAAGTGCGTCATTCCCGCGTGTTTTAAGCGAGAATCCAGGCGGGTTCGGAACTGGACCCCCGATAAAAACATTCGGGGGTGACGCTTTTAAGACAAATCTCATCGCCGAGTTCTGATACCCCGCAGGTTGCTGCGGGGTTATTCATTGTTCAAGGTCGGAAACGGGTTCAAACGTTGAACCTGGAACATTGAACCCTGAACCATCGTTTTTATCTGCGGCTACGGTGAAGGCATGAAGCCCTTATCCATCCATTCGCTCAGATCGGTGCCAAACCACTCGCTGGGAAGATCGCGTCCCAGCCGTTGTTTTTTACAGGCTTCGTAAACCAGCGCGCCCACCGCCGCGAATTGAATGCCCACGCCAGTATTGCTCTTATAGTAGATGATCTCGTCATCGCCGCGTCGGCCCGGATGTTTACCGATCAAGACCTCTCCCAACTCGCACACCTTGTCCCATCCGAATTTACCTTCTTCGATCAAATCCAGCAGCTCGCGCTGCTGGTTGGTTCTGGCTGTTTCCTTGTTGTTGAGCACGATGAAATGGCTGCGCATCATCGTGGCCGCATCGGCCTCGGTGCGTCGGTGCACGCCGTCGGTGTTGGCGATGGTCGTGACCAATTGACCAGGCTCAAGCCAATTGCCGTCGAACACCGGCTGGCTGGAATTGGTCGCGCACATCACGATGTCCGATCCCTTGATCACCGCCTCGGGGCTGCTAACCGGCTGAACCTCGACGTTCAGCAACTCGGTCATCTCTTCGGCGAAGCGGTCGCGATGCTCTCGCGTCACGCTGTAGACTTTGACCCGCTCGATGGACTTTACGCAACAAATCGCTTCCAGGTTGGTGCGCGCTTCGTTGCCCGAGCCGAAGATCCCGACGACTTTCGCGTCTCGTTTCGCCAGCGCCCGATTGGCTATTCCCGTAGTTGCGCCGACGCGCACCGCGGATAGACTGAAATCGTGAACGAGCGCCAGCGGCTCCCCGGTTTGCAGGCTGAAAAGCAGCACGAAACCCCAACTGCGTTTCAACGGCGATGGGAAATCCATTCTTTTATTTCCCGCGACAACTCTCTCCTGCACGATGGTCGAGTCATAACGGAGCGCGGCCACGCCCGAGCTCGGCACCGCGCCGGGAATGATGTTCGCCATGTAGCCGGGCTTATCCAGATCCGGAGGCACCTTGTAGCGGGTTCGCGGGCGGTTGACGGCGATGCCGCGCGCTTCTTCGGCGAAGGCCCGCTCCATCGCATCGATGCAATCGCGCATTTTTAACACCTGGCGAACTTCCGGGTCGCTTATTAGTAGCATGTCCTCCCCCTGACGGCTTCTCGCGGCGAAATATTTTGCATCGCATCCATCGATTACTTTTTATAAAGCGTCCGATAAAATCCTTGTTGCTCCAGCTCCCGAACCATACTCTCGTCGACGATGTCCGCGTATTTGATTTCCTTTTCCTTGCCCCCTGCGGGTGTTAACGCGATGGCTGTTTCCATGCCCGGCTGATTGATATAGGGAACCTCCGGCACCCAGGCTTTATAGGCTTCGTAACTCTTCTCGAGGAGAACCGGATCGAGTCCCTTGAGATATCGGGCCATGACTTTGAGAGACGTTTCTTTCTGCGTGTGGAACACCGCCAGCGCCGCCGAATATCCGCGCAAGAACTTGCGAAACGTGTCCGGTGATTTCCTGACGAGAGACCGCGTCGTCAACACCACGGTATTTTGATATTCAAGGCCGGACTTGGATAAGTCGATCAGCTCGCGATAGCCGAGCTGCGCGGCGCGAATCGTAAATGGCGGCTGAAGCGTAGCGGCATGGATCGATTGGCCGGCCATGGCGCTCATGAGCGATGGAGTATCGCCGATCTGAATGAGAACCACGTCTTTGCCCGCCTGCAGCCCCCATTTCTTGAGCGCATAGGTAGCCGAAAAATCGTAGAGGCCGCCGAAGCGGGTGATCCCCATCCGCTTGCCTTTCAGATCTTCGGGTGCGCGAATCTCCGGGCGCGCAAAGATAGAAACGTTGATTTTGTTAACCGCGCCGGCGATTGCAACCGGATCGGAACCCTGACTAAACGCCGACACGAGCGCCCCGACTCCCGACAAAGAGAGCTGAACTTCGCCGGCTAAAATGGCCGCCATGACGCGCGTCGCCGCGTTGATATAGAGCAACTGGGTCTTGAGACCTTCGCGCTCAAAGAGCTTAAGCTCCTGGCCTATCCAGAACGGCGCCCCTGAAGGCACCAGCGCCGAGTAGCTAAGATTAAGTGTATCGGATTGGGCGGCCGGCGCCAGATTTACCGGTGTGATCCATAGCATTAAGATCAGTGCGCAAAGCTTTAATCGAGTAATAGAGTCAGACCCCATGATCGAGACCCTCTCCACCGTGCAGGCTACACGTAGCGCCCTGCCCACAAACCCGGGTCGAAGCGCAACGCGAGATTCCGATTCTCCATCGGTGAGCCTAGATCCTCTGTCCTTTACAGACTGTTGAAAAAGTGGCCGCATGCTTCGACGCGGCTCAGCATGAACGGACTTTTCATTGTGATTTCAAGATTTATTCCGTTCGCCCTGAGGCTCTCGAAGGGTGAACATAGACTTTTTCAACAGCCTGTTTACACCTAATCATAGAAGGGCTATACCAATCTCCCGAACGAAGTGTCAATGACAGCGATTTGGCAATGACGGAGTCGATGCCATGATCTTTTTAACCAATGAACACGTTCAACAAGTTCTCGATATGCCGACCTGTCTGAATGCCATGGAAGATGCTTATCGCGAATTGAATGAAAGGCGCGCCGGCTACCGGCCGCGCATTGATTTTTATGTTCCCGAGGAGCCGCATTATTACCGCTGGGGCACGATGGAGGGAGCATCGCGCAAACTCGGCGTTTTCGCCATCCGGATGAAGTCCGACATGCTCGCCTGGGAAGAGAAAGACGGCTTCACGGTCGAAGACAAGTACTGCATCGAGCGCGGCCGC
>JBGPIK010000573.1:0-3837 GCA_041484845.1 Binatia bacterium
TGCAAGAGATCATCGCATTCCTAAAAGATCCGAAAAAATTCACTAGACTTGGCGGCAGAATTCCCAAGGGGTGTTTGCTCGTGGGAGCCCCGGGAACTGGCAAGACCCTGTTGGCTCGTGCCATCGCGGGCGAAGCCGGAGTCCCGTTCTTCAACATCAGCGGTTCCGATTTCGTAGAAATGTTCGTTGGCGTCGGCGCTTCCCGAGTCCGTGACCTTTTCGAACAAGGCAAAAAGAAGGCGCCTTGCATCATCTTTATCGACGAAATCGACGCGGTTGGGCGTCACCGCGGAGCTGGCCTCGGTGGCGGCCATGACGAGCGTGAACAGACGTTGAACCAGCTGTTAGTCGAGATGGATGGATTCGAGTCCAACGAGGGGGTCATTCTCATCGCTGCAACCAACCGGCCTGATGTATTGGATCCCGCGTTGCTCCGTCCGGGGCGGTTCGATCGGCACGTTGTAGTGCCACGACCGGACATCAAAGGGCGAGAAGGTATATTGCAGGTGCATACCCGCAAGGTGCCGTTGTCAACGGACGTGGACGTCCGCGTGCTGGCGCGATCCACGCCCGGGTTTACCGGCGCGGACTTGGAGAATCTCGTAAACGAAGCGGCTTTGTTGGCAGCGCGCAATGACAAGGAAAAAGTTGAGATGCTCGACCTCGAGCTGGCCAAGGACAAGGTCATGATGGGCGCCGAGCGGCGCAGCATGATTATTAGTGACGAAGAAAAACGCAATACGGCTTATCACGAAGCCGGGCATGCGTTGGTGGCGAAGCTACTGCCGGGCGCCGATCCGATCCATAAAGTGACGATCATTCCACGTGGGATGGCTTTAGGCCTCACGCAGCAACTCCCTTTAGACGAAAAGCATACCTATCCCAGGGAATATCTGCTCACTAATTTGGTCATCCTGTTCGGCGGCCGCGTGGCGGAAGAGCTTGTGCTCGAGCATACGACGACGGGCGCGGGGAATGATATCGAAAAGGCGACGGATCTGGCGCACCGGATGGTCTGCGAGTGGGGAATGAGCGAAAAGCTAGGACCCATGACTTTCGGCAAAAAAGAGGAAGAGATTTTTCTGGGAAGAGATTTTACGCAGAAAGTAGACTATTCCGAGAGCACAGCCACTGAAATAGACGCTGAGGTCAGACGCATTATCCAGGAGAGCTACCATCGGGCTAAGGATCTGTTAAGGACTAATCTTCGTCTGCTCCATAAAGTTGCGGAGAAGTTGCTCGAAAAAGAGGTTCTGGACGGTTCGGAGATTGACGCCATAGTCAGAGCTTTCAGCCTTAACGGTGGAGATCCGTTCACACCATCGAGTGCGGCGGCCGTTGTTTAAGTAGACCCCGTATCCCTTAATCCAAAGCTAAGGATATTCCAAGTTCTCATAAACCTTCGACCCGCTGATTCCTATTCAGCAGGTCAAGAATGTTCCGCGTTAAGTCCCAGGCCGTTTGATTGGTAATCAAGAGGTCCATCTCAAACTCAACAATCTACAATTGTTTTGTTTTCCGTCCGTGAGTGAATTGTCAGTTGTTGCAGAAGTTAGCCGGGAACGAAAGCTCACGCACGTAGCTGCACGCTTTTCTGTAGTCCGGATGGAGGCAAAGAAAAGAGTCGGCGACGGGCTGGATCGGAAACTTTAAAGCGCCGGCTTTTTGAAGAATGCTAACGGTCTTGCTGGAGGCGAGAATATCGATGTCTTCAGTAATCCGGTTAACTGCTTGACTCAGGAGGGCCGCGGCGCCACCGATGAGTATGATTTCGATGGGCCGGTCGATTTTCGGCCGTGCCTCCTGCAATAGCCGGCGAAGCGATTCAAGCGGCTCGTCTAAAGGCTTCACTAAAGCGCTCCAAGCTGTAGGCCCCGTAAACACCCCACTTTTTTCCGAGTCGTGATGTCTTCTTTTTGACCCAATCACGAAGCTCAGGATCGACGGGCCTTTCCGCCATGAGATAATCCTCAGCACCCGTCGTCCTTTCCTTCCATAGCTTCTTGGCAAGCGACCTTAGCGCCGAAACATTTCCTCGAAGCCGTTTTTGCCCAGCGAGCAGTGCCGCGACCTCGACAATAAAGCCGAGCCGATTCAGTAAGTTGCGCTCTTTTGCCAAGCGGAATAGTTTCTCATAGTCCATAGCGCCGGTCGCCAGAAGGCCGGGCAAACATTCCACCATTCGAGCCGACGGCACAACTCGCAAAACCCCCAGCACGACCGCTTCCGGGCTGAAAGAGCGTTTCTTTTTGGCGCTTCCGCTTAGGTGCGCGCCAAGTTCTTTCAGATGCGCTGCCAGGTTGTCGGCGTTTTCGGGAAGAGTCGAAAGCGAGTTGACAGTTTCAGTCCGCGCTTCGGCCAGCAGACTAGAGACAGATACTCCCAATGCGTCAGCCACTCGGGCCAGCCACTCCAATGTCGGCAGCGTGGGATCTTCGGTGGACTCCATCACCGCGACTCTGGGTTGCGGAGTCGCCGCCTTCCTAGCGAGGTCACTCTGAGACATCCCGGCCTTTAAACGAAAGGCTTTAAGGTGTCTCGCTAGGGTCGCTTTGAGATTTGCTTCCATAACCCAAATTATATTTCATAAAATATACTTTGCAAGCTGCCAATCGCGGTTGGCTGAAATGGTACGAGTTCGGCGCCTTTTTGGGCTCATTCCTGGGCGCCTGCTGTAACTCCTCTCAGCTAATCTCTGAGACCGATTCTTTTTGATGAACGAGGGTAACTATATGCGGATTAGCGTCAAAGTCATTGTGACATTGGTTTCGTTGTTCTGTTCAGTTCACTTCTCCGTTGCCCAAGACGAGTTCTACAACCGGGACTCTTCCGGCTACACCTACCGGATCGGTCCGGTTCTGCCTAAGATCCAGCAGGACTGGCAGCTTGGAACGTTGGGGCGAGATTTTACCTTTGGATTTAACCCCTCTGGCGTGAATATCGAGAACTACGTTCAGAGCTTGCTCAATCTCCCGGATGTGAGAACTGCGCTGCAGGCGTCCACCGGAACGGATCTGTTTCAATATTTGCTCCTTCAGTCGTTTCAGAATCCAACCGAAGCGTCGGTGACGAATGCTCATCGTTCATTATCCGGTACCCGAGAGGATATCTGACGGCGACAGTGCTTGTCGGCGTGCTGTCGTTAATTGTTCTCTTTGCGCCGGATGCGAGCGCGCAATTAGAAACGCAGGTCACCGATGCGCTCAACCCGCTCGCGCGGCTGCTCGTCGGCCCGATTGCCAAGGGACTGGCGATCGTCGGCCTCTTCGCCTTCGTCGGTTTGCTCTATGCGGGGCGCTGGATGGGTGCTGTTTCTTCATTGGTTGCCGCTGTGATTCTTGGGCTACTGGCCAATATCGTCACGGCGATTTTCCAGGGCTCCAACGCCGGCACCTTTACTTTGGGAGGTTAGACCATGCGCCGTCTCCCACGGACCATCGATAAACCGACCGAGCTGGCCGGTTTTCGCATGGACGAGATCGGAGTTTTCGTCAGTGTGCTCCTGGTGTTCTTACTGGTTGACCGCTTCTTCACGGGGCTTGTGCTTTCTGGTCTCGCCCTCGCTTTCTTGCGCGGCACCCGGCGGGGAAGACCGGAAGGCTATCTCTTCCACCAGGTTTACCGGATAGGCATACCGCTGGGAAAATTACTTCCGCCGAGACTGAAAAAGCTCAGCAGCTAAAAAAGGAACCTTTTTGTGGCCAAAGAAAGAAAATTCTGGGAAATTCTCGCAGAGAGCCAGCACGACAAACTCGTCTTGAGCTGGCTCTCCGTCGTCTTGACGGTTTTGGTTATTGTCCTGAGCGGGTTGCTGGTCAGCGTAGCGATTCGCCCGAA
>JBGPIK010000574.1:0-3815 GCA_041484845.1 Binatia bacterium
TACGACCTTTTCCGCTGGCTATATCCAACGCCCGGCCGCGCCGGATCGGCCAGGCTTCAGCCGCAAAGATTTCGCGGAGAAAACCGGAAACCTCAGTGGAGCCCCGCGCCGCCCCATGCTGCTTATCCCAGCGGACTTTATCCTCTATCGACATGCGGCAGTCCTACGCGCCAATGACATTGAGTTAAGACACGGTCCGAGCCAACGTTACAACGTAAACCTCTTTCGCCCCGCCTCTTTTGAGACAGCGACTGCATTCGTTAACGGTAGCTCCCGACGTATATACATCGTCGATCAACAAAACGGATTGACTTTTTACTGATTTCTCCGGATTCAAAGAAAAAACCCCGCGTACGTTTCGGCGCCGCTCCTCTTCGCTGAGCTGGGTTTGCGGCGGCGTTTCTACGTTGCGAATGAGGACGAACGGATCCATGGGAAGATTATAGACGCGGCTCAATTGGCGTCCGAGCAAAACGGATTGGTTGAAGCCGCGCCAGCGCAGTCGTTTCCTATGGAGCGGGACGGGAACAATGACATCCACACTCCATTCGCCTAGAAATGGCCGACAACCTTGGGCCAGCAATCGGCCTAAGGGTTTGCCGAGCGAAACCTTACGGCCATATTTAAACTTCTGTATGACCTGGCGTAGCGGATGCTCCGCCGCCTCTTCTCTTGGATAGCAGGCCCAAGCACGCGCTTGCGTAAACCGCGGCGTGCGCGAAAGGCATGCGCCGCAGGTGTGATCGGCGCCGTTCGTGTCCGGAAAAGGCCGTCCGCAAATATCGCACAACGGGTGCGCGACGAGTTGAATTCGCTGCCAGCAAGCCGCGCAAAAGCACTCCGCGTCGCGGCCGTGAATGCGGCCGCCGCAGCCGCGGCACCGCGGCGGGTAAAGCCAATCGACCAGCCAGTCGAAGCGCTCTTCGATACGGTAAGCAGTCGCGCACATAAGACAACGAAACTGTATCAGAAAGTTGGGGAATCGGGTAAACCAAAACGACAGTTTAACCGGTGGCTAGCCGGCAGTGTTCATGGTCTGAAGCAGAAGGCCGGCACAGCGGCGATCGGGAGGTGAGCCTGGAATGGCAAAGAGCTAAGCGCTAAGAGCAAGTCGGCGGATCAAGGATGGATCGTATCAAACCGGCGGTTTTCGCTGATCTGTCTCCCAGGTTGGTCTTAAAAAGCAACGGCCGATTGTTTGCGGGCGGTCTTTGCGGAGACTAATATCGACAAAGGCCAGTCTGTATATTACTAGGGTACAAAAAACCAAGCAATGATGCAGGTCGATTCGGAGAGTGGTTTTTGATATATTTTGTCACCAGAGGTTAACATGACAAAGTTGCTGCAAAGGGCATTTGACGAGGCTTCTAAGCTTCCCGAAGGTGAACAGGACGCACTGGGTCGCGTCTTGCTGGAGGAGCTTGCTTCTGAGCGGCGTTGGGAAGAGATCTTTGCCGGATCAGAGGATCTACTTGCTGAGCTTGCCGATCAAGCTTTGGCCGAGCACCTTGCGAGACGAACCGAGAAGCTTGATCCAGAAAAATTGTGATCTCGCATACCACTGCGCAGTTCCGGAAAATGTTCGCCGAACTGCCTGCTGAGGCTCAACGTCAAGCCCGCCGGGCATATCGCATCTTCCTGCAGAACCCGAATCATCCGAGTCTTCGTTTCAAGTCCGTCCATCCCACACGGCCAATCTATTCGGTTCGGATCACCTCCGGCTATCGAGCCGTGGGAATCTTGCAAGGCGACGAAATCGTATGGTATTGGATCGGCTCACATGCAGATTATGATAAACTTCTTTCACAATCGCGCCGTAGACCCTAACCGCGGCTTAAGACTGATGTCGAAAACGCTCGCCTCAATGCGCGCTTAATTCGGCAGGGCTTAGTCGCAACGCGTTACTCCTTTATAGCTCACCAAAAACGGCTGTGGATAACTCCCGTTTTCAAGCGTTGGCCCAAGTGGTAAAAAATATCCGGCTGAAAAGTTTGCGCATGCAATCCGCAATCCATTCGCTTCCGCATCACTTCGCTTTGGAAGGCTCAGCCTTCGATCGATTGTCACGCGTGATGCACAGCTACCCACCCGAATCGACGATCAGCGAGCGGCCCGTCATATCCTGCGGCTGCGGCAGGCCGAGCAGGTGCAACACAGTCGGCGCCACGTCGATCGCGGTTCCCTTGTTAAGCTTAAATTGCTTGCGCTCTTCATCGACCAGAATGACCGGCACGCGATTAATCGTATGCGCCGTGTGCGGCATGCCCGTGTCATAGTCAATCAGTTGCTCGACGTTGCCGTGATCCGCGGTAATAACGACTCTCCCCTTCTTGCTTAAGGCCGCATCGACGACTTTGCCGATACATTCGTCGATCACTTCGCAGGCTTTGACCGCGGCCGCGAAATTCCCTGTGTGCCCGACCATATCGGCATTCGCGAAATTGGCGATCACCAATCCGATATCGTCGTTAGAGAATTTTTTGACCAGCGCTTCGGTAACTTCGCGCGCGCTCATCTGAGGCTTTAAATCGTACGTGGGCACATCCTTGGGCGAAGGAATGAGAATCCGTTCTTCACCCGGAAACTCTTTCTCCTCTCCGCCATTGAAAAAATAGGTCACGTGGGCGTACTTTTCCGTCTCAGCGATGCGCAGTTGTCGGACCCCCGCTTGACTCGTCAACTCACCGAGAATCTTTTTAACATCCCGCGGTGGATAGGCCACCGGCACATTGAAGGTTTCATCGTATTGGGTCATGGTCGTGTACGTTGCCAGATCGAGGCGCCGTGTGCGCGAAAACTCCTTAAAATTTTCTTCCGTCAGCGCGCGGGTCAGCTCCCGGGCACGGTCGGCGCGAAAATTAAAGAAAATCACGCCGTCACCGTCACGGATCAATCCTTCGGGCATGGCGTCGCGAATGACCGTCGGGAGCACAAACTCGTCTGTAACGTTGTCTTTGTAAC
The DNA here is from genome assembly GCA_041484845.1 of Binatia bacterium. Classification (GTDB taxonomy): domain Bacteria; phylum Desulfobacterota; class Binatia; order UBA9968; family UBA9968; genus JBGPIK01. The sequence goes on from JBGPIK010000574.1 coordinate 2,962, forward strand.
TCGCCCGAACAGCGTCCAGCGCGGAGTCAGCTTTATTGCCCATTCCTTCGGTCAGACACAAGAAAGCTTTTTCGACTCGGTCCCACCGTTTATCGCGATCCATGGCGTAGTACCGGCCGCTCACCGTGGCAATCCGAACGGTAGGCCAGGCTTTCAGCTTTTCGTTCAGGTCGAGTATAAACTGTTCGGCGCTCCTCGGCGGCGTGTCCCGCCCATCCAGAAAGAGATGGAGATAAATCGATCCGATTGTCTCCCGGCGCGCCATTTCGATTAAGGCTTCCATGTGGCGTTGATGACTGTGCACCCCGCCGTCTCCAAGGAGACCCATCAGATGCAGCCTCCCCGTTTTTCCTCGGGTCGTTCGTAAAGCGTTTAAAAGAATCTTGTTGCCGTAAAAGCCGCCCTCGTCAATATCTTTATGAATGAGAGTGAGATCCTGATAAATAATTCGGCCCGCGCCCAGGATCATATGACCGACTTCCGAATTTCCCATCTGGCCGGCGGGGAGACCGACATCGACCCCGGACATGGAAAGGCTGGAGTTCGGATAGCTCCGCAGCAATTTATCCATGTTCGGCATTGAGGCATTCGCGATCGCGTTGCCTTCTTTTCGCGGATTGATGCCAAACCCATCCAGGATGACAAGGATCACGACCTGCTGAGTGCTCAAGGGGAGTTCCTTTCTCTTTGGATCAAATGCCGCGGCGGCGGCGGCGGTTCGCTTTCCGATCTACGACCATTGGTTATCGGCAGTCTGAAACTGGCCCACGAGGCTGGAATAAGGTTCAGGCAATTCAACTCGGGGGGCGTGCCCCCACAGGCCGTCGAGATCATAGAACTCACGCACAGGTTCA
>JBGPIK010000575.1:0-3811 GCA_041484845.1 Binatia bacterium
AGCCTCGCTTTGGAAGCGAACTTGCGCGGAGTTTCGAAGGCGACAGAAAAGGGAAATTATGCTACCGAAATGGCCAAGCGCGTCGTTGCGGCCCGGGAAAACCTAAAAAAGATTAATGGACTTGTTCGCATTCCCGAGGTCGAGGAGATGATTGCGGTGGCTGAAAAGGCGCAGTTGAAACTCAATAATGAAACCGAGCTCGTTAAAGCCGCCGATCAAGTCGCCAAAGCAGTGCAAAAGTTTGCTGTTGGCAGTGACGGCAAAAAACTCGCGGCGCTGGATTCCGTGCTCCCCAACCGGAGCCAGTACAAGGGAAAGCCGCAGCAGTAAACTCCGGTGACCCATACTCACTGCGCCGATATGGACCACGTGGCTGCATTTCTTTCGGAGGTGCCGATATTTTCCGCGCTCAGGGCAGAGGATCTTGCCGGTCTCCCTGTGGCGACGAACTTGGTCGCGCGCAACGACGGTCAAATTATCTTCAGAGAGGGGGATGCTCCTCTAGCGATGTATGTGGTCCGTTCAGGCAAAGTTACCATCTCAGTCTGGACGGAAGAAAACGACGAAGTGGTTCTGTCTGTTTTGCATGAAGGGGATTTTTTCGGCGAGCTCTCGTTGCTCGACGGTTCGCTTCGGACGGCAACCGCCAAAGCCGTTGGCGCGGTTGAACTGATCGAGGTTGGACGCGACGACTTTTTCAAATTGCTGCGGCTCAAGCCGGATGTGGGCATTTCGATCATGGCCGTTATGGCCAAACGACTCCGCACAACGAATGAGTTGATCCAGCGCCGCGCCTCGCGCAATGTGAACCTGGAGATCGAAAAGCAATCTACCTTGGCGGAGCGGGTCGCGGACCGAATCGCGCGGTGGGGTGGAAGCTGGTCGTTCATCGGCGGATTCTTCGTAATTCTGGGCGCTTGGATGACCTTAAATACGCTCGAGTTGTTTTTCAAATCCTTCGATCCTTACCCGTTTATTTTCCTCAATCTGCTTCTTGCCGTTGTCGGCGCTTTGCAAGCTCCGGTGATCATGATGAGCCAGAATCGGGACTCCCAGATCGATCGGTTGCGTGCTGATCTTGACTACCAAATAAATTTGAAAGCGGAATTGCAAATCCAAAACCTGCACGTGAAGTTGGATGAACTGAGAGCTACGGAGATCAACGAACTACGCGAAATCGAACAGCAGCAGTTGGAAATTCTAAAGAAATGGGAGCAAGTGAAGGCTTAGACGCTTGGAAAGGATCTTTGCTGGATCGGCAGAGGGAAAAATATAATCGTGAACTTATACGCTGAGAAGGCAGATAAAGTGCGCGGCATCGCGCGTCCGTGAAGTCATCATAGCACGCTCTCGCTTGGAGGAATGCTCATGTGTCGCTTTGTGCTCTATTTAGGCGAGCCCGTAATTCTGGAGACCTTGCTCGCCAAACCGGTTAATTCCTTGATCAACCAGAGCTGGGACGCCGAAGAAAAAGATCCGTTAAACGGAGATGGATTTGGCGTCGCATGGTACGCACAGGAAATCGGGCCACAACCGGCGGTTTTTAAGTCGCCTACGCCGGCCTGGAACAACCGCAACCTATCGCAACTGGGTCGCGTCACCAAAAGCAACTGTGTTCTGGCCCATGTGCGGGCCGCGAGTCCAGGGGTTGTGGTGAATGAGAGCAATTGTCATCCATTCACTTGGGACCGCTTCGCGTTCATGCACAATGGTGACGTCGGCGGATTCGCCGCCATACGACGATCGCTCTTGGCATCGCTTTCCGAAGAAGCGTTCTCGGTCATCGAAGGCCAAACCGATTCCGAGCACCTGTTTGCGCTTTTTCTCGATTGCCTATGGGCGCGAAGAGAATCGGATACTCTGGAAGCCATGTCGCGCGCTCTCGAGGAAACCGTAAATCGAGTGCACCGATTGCTTTCGGAAAAAGATATCACGCCGAATACCCAGCTCAATTTGGCCGTATCCAATGGAACGCAGGCGGTCGCTATTCGGTGTGCGACGGGAGATCTCGGCCGAATACCTACGCTTTACTGGCATGAGGGTAGACGCTACATCTGTGAAAATGGCGTGGGACGAATGATTGATTATGATGTTTGTAGTGAAACGGTCATCATCGCTTCCGAACCTTTGAGCGATGACCCGGGTTGGGAATCGCTTGCACCGAATAGCATGATTCTCGTTGCCGAGGATCATCAGATATCGCTGCGTCCTTTGCGCTTCTGTGGGAGCATCGCTCGCGGTAAGGTAACTCTTATTACATGAGTCTTTTGTTGTGAAAAAGCGGTGCGGAATTTGACGAGGAGGCCAGTATGACGAAAACGGAGTCTGAAAATTCCGATGTAATTGAAGTGTGGAGCGACGGCGGCTATCTGAGTCAAAGTACCATTGCGCTTTTGACTGAGGCAAGTTCGGATACCTCGACTCGGATTGTTGAGCGCAAAATCGCGTCATTGAGCCCGCTGGAAATCGATGCCCTCGGATTGCGCGCGACTCCGTCGGTTGTGTGTAATGGTGCAGTCGCGTACGTTGGAAAACCGACACCCGAAGAGGGCTTGTTACTCGTCAAGCGCGCCGAAATAGATCGTGTCATCTTGGAATATGTTGTTTCCAAGAGTGAGGCTTTGCAGCGCTTTGCCCAAGGAAGTTCTGCAAATAAATCTATCGCGCTTTCACTGGCACGCGAGTTTCAGCCATTTTGTTTTGAGTTTCCGCTTTTCTTGGCTGCGGCAATTAGCCACGTTCGTGATGATAAGTCACGATTGCTCTTGGTAGGCAATTTGTATGAGGAGCATGGCAATTTAGAGCTAGACCGGTTTCATCCTGCGTTGTTTCGAAAATTCATGCAGGGAGTGGGTGTCGACCCGCAATCGCTGGAGCTCGACGAGGCGTCTCCAGGAATCCAAGCGGCTGAGCGTGTTACGGCCATATGTCGTGAAGGCCCCGCGTTCAAAGCATTGGCGACGCTGTACGCCATCGAGTTATCCTTCGCACCTATTTGCGACGTGATTGTTGCCGGATTAAGGCATTTGAATTTGTCATCGGAAGCGGAGCAGTTTTGGATTCTCCACTCTGGGGCCGATGTCGAGCACGCCGAGCAATTGCGTATTGCGCTGCTTAATGTGTGCCGATCGCCACATGAGTGGCGTGCTGCTGTCGAATTGGCTGGTGAAATCAGCCAAATGTTTTTTACCTTGTTCGATTATATTGCGAGCGCTTCTTTAGTAACCACAGGCGAAGAGATCGAGGTTTATGAGACGATTAAGCGCTTGTGCGCCGACTCTCCTTTCGCGGCAAAATATCCAGTTCAATACAAGGACGCAGTCTACTATTTCGGCATCAACATCGGCTCGCCCGAACAGTGGTTTTTGCGGGCTTTCTGTGATACCCGCCGGCACTCGATCGTTACCCGTCTGCCGGTCGAACGGGCCGCCAAGTTGTCACCGGGCTTTACAGTCGAAGCGGTGCCCGAGGTGTTCGGCAGAAGCCGGGTGTACTTTGGCGCTCCGAAGGACATCGAAAAGCTGCGCACGCTCGTTCTCATCGCTTACGAGCGCGAGGTCAAACGCGCCGAGACCGGCTCCGCCGAGGAAGAGGCTGCCTCCTGGTAACATCGCACGCGCGGTTAGGCGTGCACTTCCCTCGCCCTCGTGAGCTCGAGGAAGAGGTGCATCCCTTGATGGGCCGCGCCGAGATCGAGATGCGAGGTCGGCGTGTTCCACACGACCTTGTACGCTCGCAGCCGCGCGGCCGCGGCCTGGAACGTCGCCGCGTTCTGCGTGAACAGCGACACGACGAGGGAACGCTTGGAGGG
>JBGPIK010000576.1:0-3800 GCA_041484845.1 Binatia bacterium
ATCACCGGCTTTACCGGCACCAAACCGATGCCGGTGATGGATGCGATTGACGAATTCCCTACGAGTTGCGGTCAAGTCGCCTGGGATGCCTTGCCCAAGATTCAACAGTTGCTCCATGCCTGCCGCGATGCGGAGGTCCCGGTGATCTATTCCACCAGCGATCCCGATTTTAAAGCCGCCTTCGGTAATGCCACCAAACGCGGCATTGATGCCACGGACTTCGAAAAACTAGCGGTCGCCTTTCCCGAAATGATCAAGCCGAAAGAAAACGAGTTCATCGTCCGCAAGGCCAGAGCCAGCGCTTTCTTCGGCACGCATCTGATCACGTATCTAATACGCAAGAACATTGACTGCCTGCTGGTCACCGGCACCAGCACCTGCGGCTGCGTGCGCGGCACCGTCCTCGACGGCTATTCCTACGGCTATCCGGTTTTCTTGGTGGAAGAGTGCGTCTTCGATCGTTCGCGTACCTCCCATCTAGTTAATCTTTTCGAGATGAATGCCAAGTACGCGACCGTCATCCAGCTGACTGAGGCTTTGAACTACGTCAATCAGTTGAAGCGCATGGAAGGCAGAAAATCGCTGGCAAGCTAGGCGCAGAGAGTAGGAGTGTTTGGAGTACTCGAGCATTGGAGTATTGGGTTGAGTGCATCACTCCATTACTCCACTACTCCAATACTCCATAGCCAATCCAAGGTGACTAAGCCCTATAAACACATCGGGTTATCAAGAGCGCGTTAAGCGCTGAATCCAGCAAGGAGGTCCCCTTGGCAACTGAAGCCCCTTTTCCCGAGCAGGAGTATCGAGAACGTTACGAGCGCGCCCATGCTCTCATGGAGCGCGACGACCTCGACGCTTTAGTCGTTTCGGAAAAAAACAACTACTGGTACTTCACCGGTCTCATTAGCTACCAGCTCGATCACATCCAGCGGCCACAGATTTGTATTCTGCCAAAAGGCGGAAAACCGACGCTGCTCGTTTACGGCAACGACAAAGCGAAAGCGCAGGCGTTACCCTGGGTAGGCGTCGTGCGCGCCTATGTCGATGTGCCGTTTCCCGAGGAGATGATCGCCGACACCTTGAAGGAAATGGGACTGGGCGACGCGAAGCTTGGATTTGAGCTGGGCGATGACCAACGCCTGGGCATTCCGGCGAACTATCTCTTGCGCCTCACTGAAGCGCTGCCGAAAGCTCAAATCAAAGACGGCAGCGCGGCGCTGACCGAAATGCGTTTGATCAAGAGCCCGCAGGAAATCGAGTATATGCGCAGGGCTTGCGCGATCTCGGTCAAAGCCTATGATCGTTGCCTGCCGCAGCTGTGCCCGGGAATGACCCGCCGCGAAATTGCCGACCGTCTATATATTTCAATGATTGAAGAGGGCGCGTTTCCGCGCCATCCCGGTTTTCTCATGCTGAACTCGTCAACCCGATACGACGATCGCCGCTATGAGCGCGGCGATCGCATGGTCGCCGATTTCGGCGCCTGCTATGAGGGCTACTATGGCGATATCACGCGCATGGCGATCTTTGGCGAAGCGACGGCTGAGCAAAAGAAGGATCACGAAACCGCCTGCGACGTGATTGAGCTTTGCTTCGAGTCGATGCAACCGGGCGCGCCGCTCGCGGAAGTTTCCCGCATCGCCAACCGCGAGCTGGTCAAGCGCGGCTATCACGCCGTCGAGAGCCCCAAGCGCATCGGTCACGGCATCGGCATGGCACGCGCTGAGCCACCGTCGCTTAATGAGGTTGAAACCGAAATCTATCGCCCCGGGATGATTCTCGCCCTGGAACCCAAAGTCCGCTCGGAAAAAAGCGCCGTGCATTTAGAAGAAGATGTGTTGATCACGGAAAAGGGTCCGGAATTCTTGACGACCGGTTGCAGAGACTTACAAACGATCGAGTAATCATGGACGCCAAGGGTATTCTCTACCTCTCCAACGAGGACGTAAAGAAAGTCCTCGACCTCGGCCGCGCCATCGAAATCACTGAGCAAGCGCTCCGCGACCATAGCGAAGGCCGCGTGATTTGGTCGACGCCGGAGGATTTAGCCATCAAGCCTGAGCAGGGCTGGCAATCGTGGGTGACCGGCTGCGCCCTGGCCGATCCGCCGGTGGCCGGTTTTCGCATTCGCTCGATCAAAGCAGCCGGCGGCAGCCGAGATCCATCGCGACCGGCACGCGGACCGCGCCGCATTCTGATTTTGAGTGACCGCGAAGGCGGCGAGATTTGCGCCATCATGGACGAAGATTGGTGTCACGCCGTCCGCACCGCGGCCGCCGCCACGGTGGCCATGCGCTTGCTTGCGCGCGCAGGCGCGGCCACACTGGCAATGCTCGGCGCCGGCGATACCGCGCGCGCCGCCGTGCCGGTTATGGCACAGGCGTTTAAGTTGAAAGAAATCCGCGTGACGTCGCGAACCCCTGAGTCGCGCCAGAGCTACGCGAAGGAAGTCGCCAAAGAATACAGCTTGAATATCCGACCGGTTGAATCGGCGCAGGAAGCGCTCCAAGGCGCGGACCTCGTCATCTCCGCGACAACGACTTCGACGCCGTTCGTGAAGGATTCCTGGCTAGCGCAGGGAACGACCGTTTACTCCATCGGCAAGCATCAGGAGATGGAAAGTTCGGTTTACAAGAACTGCGACAAGTTCATCGTCGACAGCTGGGAGCATTGCCGCAACAAATCCGACCTGCAACGGATGCTCAAAGAGAACTACTTGAGCGAAAAGGATCTCTACGCGGAACTCCCCGAATTGCTGTCAGGCAAGAAACCGGCCCGGCAGTCAGATCGCGAACGCATCTTCATTCGTGCCATCGGCCTGGTCAATCAAGATATCGCCATGGCCGATATGATTTATCGCAGTGCCTTGCAAAAAGGCCTCGGCACGCGCTTGCCGTACTAATCTCCTGATCGCTCCGCCAATTGTATTACCGTTAGTTGAGCGTCTTCTCCATTTGCCCAGAATTTTTGATCGTGTAAGGTGCGCTTTGCACACCATAGAACCCTATTGCAGCGCCAATAGATAGACCGATTTTGGTGCTGAAGGTTTCCATTCCAAGACGACTATGACTGAGCTACGATTTGATTGAGGCGTCTTACAGTTCAATCCTGCGAGAAGTTTGCGATGGCCTGGCCGAAATAAGCCGCCGTTCGATAGGGAGATAACCCGCCGCGCGGGTCGGCTTTTGCCGGAAAAGTTAACGTTGACAAAACGGCGCAGTTAGCGGATATGTAAAGCAATTCGGACTCTATTGTCGGAGACGCCGCCGGAGATAAGCCGACCGGCATTTGTCGCCGCCTAATGCGGGTCACTTAATAGTTGAAACTAAACCGCTTCGCGGTGGCAGTGGCTGTGTAAAGCTAGTTTTTTCACTTCCCTTTTCGTTTTCCATTCACTTTTCCGTCTCAAGGTCATCCCCGGTTTTACGTTCTCCGTGATAGCCTCGCTCCCAAATTTAAATCCAAGGAGGATTGGTTATGGGAGCACTACGAGAGAAGATGATCGAGGAGATAAGGCTGAGAAACTTCTCGCTCCGCACTGAGCAGTCCTACATTGCAGCGATGGTAGGGCTGGTCAAGCATTACCATCGGTCGCCGGATCAGCTCACTCAGGATGAGATTCGCTGTTATCTGTTGCACCTCAAAGAGCGGGGGTTGTCGCCGAGTTCGCGCAACGTGGCGATCTCGGGAATGAAGTTCTTTTACCACCAGATTTTGGGTTGGGATGAACAGAAGCTGTTTTTGCCACCGAGAAAAGGGATGTGGCGCTTGCCGGAGGTGTTAAGTCCGAAGGAAGTCGA
>JBGPIK010000577.1:0-3767 GCA_041484845.1 Binatia bacterium
CATGCGTTGATACCAATCGTTCATAAAAGTTCTCCTTCTGTAGTAAGATTAGGAGAAGCTTTTATCGAAGAACGACGGTGCTGGGATAGGATCGAATGTCAGGACGGGTTAACTGCCGCGTAGCGGCTTACTTGAACCCGCCGCAGGAGCCGATGCTAAACCGCACTGCTCATCCATGCCTTTCTTGCGGCGGCTCAGCGGCATAACGATAGGCGACCGAATATGCCTGACCAGCATTACGAGAAGTTACTGGCTCATCAGCTAGCGATGAATCGCGAGACTTGGAAGGTGCTCCAGAGTCACGGCTTGACCCAGAGTACCAAGGTGCGGCTGGATTTCTCGTACAACGCGCCAGATAAGGACTCGGCTGAAGCATTGAGGGCGCTGTTGCAGGAGCAGACCGACTATGAAGTGACCACGGAGAGTACCGGTTCTCTGTTTCGCAAGAGTTGGCGTGTCGAGGGCACGACCAAAGAGACGACGATTTCACCTGAGATTTTGGATCAGTGGGTCACTTGGATGGTCACGGCGGGCAAAGAGAGAAGTTGCGATTTTGATGGCTGGGGTACAGAGGTGTAGGCGCATGTTGCCCATCCATTCAGTGCAGCGAACACGGGCTTGCGCTCGTGTCGCTGACTTCTATCGTTGGGCCGTAGCAGAGAAACTGTAAAGGTGGCATATTTGGGTTTATGAGCAAGCCTGCGCTGAACATAGGGGACCTGAGCCCTGAAGAACGCCTGCGTCTGATCGAGGAACTATGGGATAGCCTCGACGAAAAGCCGGGAACTGTTCCGCTAACCAACGCACAGCGTGAGGAACTAGACCGGCGACTTGACGATCTCGAACGCTCGGGACCTGAGGGTATTCCTTGGGACCAGGTCCTGCAGCAGATCCGCTCTCGGTCTAGGTGAAGCCACCGATCTTCCGGCCTGCTGCGGCCGCGGACGTTGAAGAGGCCTACCGTTGGTATGAGGGTCAACGAGCGGGTCTGGGTGAGGAGTTTCTTGCGGCGGTAAGTATCGTCATTGAATCTCTGGAGTCATATCCTGAACGCTTTCCTGTTGTTTACCGTCAGACACATCGTGTAAATTTGCGTCGTTTCCCATACAGCCTTTTCTACCGAATTATTGATGATCAGGTTATAGTCGTGGCCTGCATGCATGGACGCCGGCACCCACGACGGTGGCAATCGCGCAATTAATGGCTAACCCGATCGTAAATCATTTTGAGTGAATTTTTTCCCCACGGTGGTTCGGGTCGGCGTTCAAAGGCAGAAAACTTTTTTCTTCCAGGGCGCGCAGCAGTATGGCTTGTTCATCCAATCCCCGCGTGCCGATCTCATCGAGAAATAGAACTCCCGGCTGCGTAACCGAAATCGAATTGATACATCGATCAGTTCAACCCTGTGGGTGTGCCGTAGAGGTTGCCCCTAATACACCGCGGGCTGATATCTTCATACACTGCCGGATTGGCAGCGTTTGGGGAAATTCAAAGCCTTGACAACTTCTCTGTAGGCAAGCGATATCACGTGCAGTTTTGCCTTTTTGAGTCGAGAGGATTTACCCCAATACACTGCCGGAAGGGCGGCAGTATACTCTATGGGTTTGAGAATATCATGCAATCTCTGGAACAGATTGAAGGCGTGTGAGAGGAACCCGAATTTACCTCCGGACTTGTACTGCGATGTCACGCAGCGCGGAAGAAACCCATCGACCAGCTTTCAGATCTAGAGTTAGCAACCCTTTTGAATCAGAACATAGAAGTGAAACACATTCTTCCGGAGGCCGTTCGCAGGTTGACTCAGAATCTGCCAGATGACACGGAGTACTTTGAAGGGCAATTGAAGGAAGCAGTGGAGAGAAAAACCCAACCAAAGGATTGAGCCAATGACGAGGAGCGCGTTCACATTCACCGTGCAATCGGTAGCCACTGGCGCGCTGCCCGTCATGGCTCATCCTTGCCGTTACGTTTCAGGCAACTGATTCTCGCCCAGGCGACAAAAAACCTGCTACATCCCCGAAGCTTATCTGTTTTTTTTGCGGTAAAGACCAGGATCAAGTACGCAAACTCATTGCCGGCCCGTCCGTATACATCTGTGACGAATGCGTGGACCTATGCAATGACATCCTGGAAAAGGAATGGGAACGCGAAGCGCCGGCCAGCGAAGCGCCCGCGCAGCCGACGGTCTTCAATCTTGACGCGAGCTGCGCGCTTTGCCATTTACCGAAATCGAGCGAGGAGTTGCTGGCGATTCCCGATCGCGGCTTTATTTGCACCGTCTGCCTCGATGCAGTAAAGAATGCCGGCGAGGCGCGAGAGCAAAATTAGATTCGTTTCAGGCGCAACGTAATCCGCTGCGGCGCGCCGATAATAAAATTGCCGAAGGGCAGTCGTATTTCTCGTAGCGGCTCAACCGCCACTTGATCTGTATGCATGAATAAGACATTTTCATGCACATGAGAACAACGCTTAATATTGATGATTCGCTGTTACGGGATGCCGAACGGCTGACCGGAATCAAGGAGAAAACCTCTCTGGTCCGGCTGGGGCTTGAGGCGCTGATCACAAGAGAAAGCGCTCGTCGCTTGGCTAATCTTGGCGGGACCGAGAAGCGGCTTCGTGCCGTTCGGCGACGGCGCTCGCGCAGCGCCGCATGATTCTCGTCGGCTGGGGAGATGCTCATGTTCTCGCCTCGACGATGCTTACCGGGTGCACCTTGTGGACATTCGACAGGCCGCTCCGGAGAGCGGCGGGTGCCTTGAACATCTTGTTGTGAAATTTTCTCGCTTAGCGTTGGAGCCCGCGAAAATCAGGGGCGGCCGGCAACAAAGATGCTCATTGAGAGTACCGGCCGCTCATAACGAAGATTCTGCATGCGACGAAAGGCGCTGAAAATCGGCATGCTCCGCTGCTTGTTTGCTGTACTTCTGATTCTTTTAACTTCGATATCAGAAGTCCGGGCTCAATCCACTCTCGATAAACTCCGCCTTATTTATAGCGCGATCGGCGGTTCACAGGCGTCGGTGTGGATTCCCTACGAAGCAGGGATATTTCGCAAAAACGGCCTGGATGTCGAGCTCCTCTACGTCGGCGGCGGCGGGCGCGCGGCCCAGGTGGTGCAATCCGGGGACGTTTCGATTGGGGTTCTGACGGCCGGCGCGGTCATCAACTCCAATCTCGCGGGCGGCGATCTGGTGATTATCGGCAGTTCCATGAATGTCATAACATTCGTGTTGATGGCCCGGCCGGAGATTCGTCGCTTCGAGGATTTGAAAAGCAAGAAGATCGGCATCACACGCTTCGGCTCGGCAACCGACTTCGGTTTGCGCTACGTCGAAGAGCAGTGGCGGTTCAAACGCCAACGAGATTTCGCTCTGCTGCAATTAGGAGGCATGCCTGAGCTCATAAGCGCGCTCCGCGCCGGCGCCGTGGACGCAGCGGTTATCAACGGGGAGCTCGCGATACTCGCACGCAGGGAAGGATTCCGCGAAATGGCCGACCTCTCGAAAATGGGTTTGATCTTTCCCACTTCCTCAATCGTCACCACGCGCTCTTTCATCAAACGCAGCGAAAACGTCGTGCGAAAATTTATCCGCGGCTTTGTCGAAGGCGTCCACTACGGAAAGACGCAGCGGGCGTTTGGCATACAGGTACTGAAAAAATACTTGCGCAGTAATGACCCCGCGCTGCTTGAGGATCTTTACGAAATGTACATCCTGCGCAATATTCCGCGCATTCCAGGGCCGTCGCCTGAAGCCGTTAAGACC
>JBGPIK010000578.1:0-3763 GCA_041484845.1 Binatia bacterium
CCCTGCTCGAAGAACTCTCCTCGATCGTGCGCAACACCTGCCGCACCGCGCGCTCCCCCGCCAAGGCGCCGACCTTTATGATCGTCACTCAACCCAACCCCGTCCAACAGCGCGCGCTCAAACTGCTCGCTTCCATTACTGCGTAGCCACGCGCCTGTACCCCATAATTCGCCTAAACAACTGACTTACAACGAAATTATGCCTCAGATACGAAAGAACTTCAGGCTAGAGTCCTACGGAGAATATTCCCTCTTTTGAAAAAGGGGGGAATTGAAAATCTCCCTTTGTAAAGGGAGATTTAGAGGGATTTTCAATCCTGTCAACACGACTTTGACGAGACCCTGAGCCGAGCGCGAATTCGGTTGACATCCCAAAATGGGTCTGGTTATATCGCCGCATTTTTAGGTCGCAAGAGGAGGAACTCTGAACCATGGCTGCAATCCTGCAAACGGACGCATCCTACGCCCTTGTCGTTTTACGCCTCGGTCTCGCCATAACTTTCTTCGCCCACGGTGCGCAGCATGTTTTCGGCTGGTTCGGCGGTCGCGGCCTTACTGACATCATAGGAAACTGGAACAAGAAGCGCGGCATTCCCGTCCCGCTGTGCATTCTCGCGCTGTTTATCGAACTGGGGGGCGCGCTGGCGATGCTCTCCGGTTTTCTCGTGCGCCCTGCCGCGCTCGGCCTCGCTCTGTTCATGGCTCTGGCGATGAAAGAAGCTCACTGGGAAAATGGTTTCTTCTTGAACCAGGGGCAGGGTAAAGGCGCCGGCATTGAATTTTGTCTGGCGCTGTTTACTATGTCGGTGGCGTTGCTCGTCAGCGGGGCCGGCCCCTTGTCGATCGACAATTTGCTAAGCCGATAGCCTGCGGGCATATTGCCGGCACGGACCCGGCGTGTAACGAGGAAAACGACATGAAGCCATTGAGCATTAACATTAGCGAAACAGTGATAAGATCCCTTGTTGGTTGCCTGGTGCTCCTCGTTTGCGTATTCACCACCAACGGCCAATCGGCACAACAAACGAACTCTGACGCGAATAAACTTCCGGGGATCCAGACCGGTCCGGCGCCGTGGCTACCGGATACCGAAAACCTTCTCTCCCGTTTAAAAGCCATTAACCTCCCCGCCTTGTACGAAGAGGGCAACGCGCTCCACATTCACCAACACCTGGATATTCTCGTAAACGGTAAGCCTGTCACCGTTGCGGCCGGCATCGGCATCAACCCAATCGCGCGTTTTATCTCGCCGCTGCACACGCACGACGTGAGCGGAGTGTTACATGTCGAGTCCGATGTCGTGCGCGATTTTACACTGGGTCAGTTCTTTGACGTCTGGGGAGTTCGATTATCGAGAGACTGTGTCGGTGGTTATTGTGCTAAAGGCGCGGACACATTGCGAGTTTTCGTCGACGGTAAACCCGTCAACGGCGATCCGAGAAATGTGGTTCTGCGCGAGCATCAAGAGATCGCGGTCATTTACGGGCCGGCGACAGCAAACGTGTCGGTTCCATCAACTTATCGATTCGAGGAGTAAGCCGCAGCGACGAGCAGGCGAACAATCCCGAGGTCATGAGCGTGAAGCGCATAACTGTTTTTGTAGCCGTGATATTGTCGTGGCTGATCATCTTCAATACGCCCACCGCAAGAGCCAACGAGAAGCTTACCGTCATTTATAGCGCCATCAGTAGTCTTTTCTTGGCTCTTTGGGATGCTCAAGAAGCCCACTTATTCGAGAAACAGGGCCTGGACGTAAAGCTTGTCTATATCCAGAGTGCCCCCGTTGTCCTTCAATCGATGATGTCGGGAGAGGCGCCGATCGCCTTCGCGGGCGGCAAGCCGGTCGTCGATTCCGGCTTAGAAGGAGGCGAAACGATTTTTATCGGCGGCGTGGCCTCGGTGCCCGCTTTTTATTTCATGACCGCTCCCGCCATCAAACAAATCAGCGATCTGCGCGGCAAACCGGTCGGCGCCAATCGTTTTGGCGGCGCTTCGGATTTCGCGATCCGCCTCGTTTTAAAAAAGAACAATCTCGAACCGGGCCGCGACGTGCCGATTTTGCAGATTGCCGGGGGCATGCCGGCACTGGCCGCCGCGTTATCGAAACAGTCGATCTATGCCGCGACCTTATCGACGCCCTTCAATCTTAGTGCCGAGAAGTTTGGCGCCAAGGTGCTGCTCGATATGGCCAAGTCGGGAATTTATTTTCCGCACTCCTCGATTATTTCCATGCGCGGCTATGTTAAATCGCATCGCAGCACGGTCAAATCCTTCCTAACCGCCTACGCCGGCGGCCTCAAGCGCATGGTTTCCGACCGCGCCTTTAGCCACGCCGTTATCAAAAAATATATGCGCGTTGAGGAGCCGGAGCTCATAGAAGCCACTTATAAGTACTCGTTAGATTTTATCGAACGCGTTCCCTACGTGACCAAACCAGGAATAGCGGAGCTGCTTCGGCAAAGCCCGCATCCCAAAGCGCAATCGTCACAGCCCGAGGATTTCTGCGACGAGAGTATCGTCCGTGAGCTCGAGCAGCAGGGACTTTTCCGGTAGCTCGGTTTCAACTTCCTTGCCCACATCATTCGCGGTAGAGGAACCACGATGAACCAGGGCGACATAGCTGCAACCAAACGAAAACAGTCGAAGACCCCCTCTTACATCTCCCCCGTCGCGGGGGAGAGCCGAGAGGGGAAATGCTCAGTACCGTTAGAAATTTGCGCGAACGGATCCCCTGCTCCATGCTCTCTGCGCACAGCTCCATTGCCTCGCTCTCGAGGGCTCGCCTCTCGATCGTCCTCGAGCGTGAATAATTCGCGCTAGCGCGCTGCACCGAACTTACAACCCATAAAAGATTTTCGGATTGTCGTACAGACTCTTTTGAACGGCGGATTTGGGTATCTCTCTCCTGTTCGCCCGTTCTTCGAGTAATTTCTGAAAGTCATGCTCTTTGGACGGATCGCGGTGCGTGTAGTCGGAGCCGATCATTAAATTGTCTTCGCCTATGTACCGCAGAATGTATGGCAGATCCTCATCCACCTGACAGGTGACGTAAACACGATTATCTCTAAAAAGATCCGGCGCCAGCTGGCTTGTGGGAATGCCGAGCACGCGGCTTTCCACCGGCGCAAGCCGCGCCTGTTGCCGGCGCAGATCATACGCGACGAACGGCACCCATGAGGCGCCGGCTTCGATGCACCCGAAACGCAGCTTCGGAAACCGCTGAGGAACGTTGTGCAAGAGCAACCCTAGCACGCCGTTGATCGCGGCACCTTTGGTGCGCATAAACTGCCCGTGCGAGAATTCCCGCGCCGAAGAAAAATCCGCAATGCCCGAGCCCGTGTGAATACAAATCGACAGATTGAGTTTTTCCGCTTCGGCGTAAAAAGGCTCGAAATACGGATCGGCCGGATACTTCCCGGCTTCGCGGTCGCCTTTCTTGAGCGCACCGCAGGCGCCGTGCTCTTTAGCCCAGCGCAGCTCGTTGAGCGTTTCAGCCATGTTCTGCAGCGGCGGCAAGCAAACCCAACGAAGCCGCCCAGCCGATTGGGAACACTTGTCGGCAAGCCAGCGATTGTAGCTGTAGCGCATCGCGCTATTAATCTCAGGCTTCTCGGTCGCTTCCATCAAGAACAGCGTGGGATAAATGACTTGGACATCGGTGCCCAGCTCGTCCATGTGTCTGAGTCGCGCTCTAACATCCAGCAGCTCTCGGGTTTCAACGGTAGTGCCGGTCTGCTCATCGCTCCGCATGAAACGAATCTGGC
>JBGPIK010000579.1:0-3758 GCA_041484845.1 Binatia bacterium
CGCCTTGAGCAAATCGTAGAACGTGACTACACGCCGACGAATCAAGTGAATGAGACGTGGCTCCAACCGTTTCGCTCGATAATATTCCAGATCCTCTTCGACGGCCCTGATATGGGCGTCGAAGTCATGCATGTGTCCCTCAAAGGCTTTGTGGTCATGATTTCCTGACATAATTTTGCTCCATAAGGATACGCACGTCGCCGCGGATCAATGAGTGTCAAAAACCTCTTGGTATTGAGCCAGCTTCGTTTTTGTCGCGTCGATCTCAGCTCCCGTTGGTTTTGTCGGCTCCGACGCCGGTGGCAAACAGCCAAATTTCATTAAACAGGCCATCAATAGTAACCGGGCCTTTGTGGCCGTAAGATTACTCCCGGCAATGGCGAGCGGATCTCTCTTTGGATCGACAAAACCGCTGGCGTTGCCTCGGGCAACTTTTACCACCGGCATGCCGCTGAATATCGCGCGCTTCAAAGCCGCATCGACGGCATTGCTCATCGCGCCAAACGGCGCCGAGCCCTCGGCTATAAATCCGGCCAACGGCGCGTCACGCAAATTCTTTTCAATCCGCGCCAAGATGTCGACCTCCTGGTCTGCGTTTCCGGTAGTGTCCTCCGGCAAATAGCGCGCATGCTTAACGATGGTCACCTTAGCTATAGCCGTCGGTTGCAAGTTGCCTTCGTTGTCTTTGATCGAGATCGTCACCGTCCCAGTCCTTGAACCTTGAACCCTTGAACCTTGAACTTCTCTCGGCAGCTGCGTCGTATTCACCGCTGAAGTGTAGGTATGCCGCTTAACCGTTCTGAACGAGAACTGAGGCGCGCCGGGGTGACCCATTCTGCCGATGATGCCGCCATGGCCTCCGGTTGCAACGTAGCCGCCGGGACGCGCGTCGGCTTTCTGAACATCGCGCGCGGTAAAAATCTGTTCATCGAGGATCGCCACGGCGCCGATAAAATCCCGGCCGCCTTCGTCCGCCCAAATCTTCGAGGTAATGTAATCCACCGAATCGACGATGTTCCGGTCGCCGTCGTTCCCAATCGCGCCATGGGGCCGCTGGGACGAATTGCCGACGATAGGCACGGTCGTATCGATCAGCAAATTGAGCCAGTAAATTGTCTCTTCGACGAAAGGGCTGCCCTCGAGCCAGATGCCGCCCAGGTATTTACCGTTGCGCATCGACTGTTGGACAACATTGGTGACGCGCGCCAATGCCGCCATCGGCGGCTCGTTGCGCAGATATCCGGGGCGATAAGGAAAAAAATCCGTGCCGCGAATCTCCGGCGCAATATCGCCTGCGCCGACATCGGTCCGCTCGCCGGCGCTTCTCCCTCTGGCATAACCACCGGAGGGCAACGCTCGGTAGAAATCGAAATCAGCTTTCGCGGAAAGCAGGCAACCCGTGCCATCGTCGGAAATTCCCAAGCGATCGATTTCTTCGAATAGCCGCGATCCGTCCGGAAAAAAAGGCACCCGGCAGAGCTCCGCCGGCGCATTCTTTTCGGTGCCGTCCATCTCCCACGCTTGGCCATTGGCTTGACGCGCCATGTACGGCAGTGGATAAAGTCCGTCTTCAGGATTGAGTGTAACCGCATAGACCGGTTTATCATTGGGGTGAGCGCGCTCGTTGTGAAACACGCCGGCGGAATCAAGATAACCGTCGGGCGGCCCATAAAGCTCGGCCGCATCGCGCTCTAAAGGATGCGCGCTGAACTGTTCAATGTAAACGGTAACGGGCGCAGCCAGGCGTTGCGCGCGCAGCACATCAAAACGCGACGGCGAGCTATCTGCGTTGGCTCGCAAAGGCAACCCGTATTTCTGCCGCGCCTTGTTGCTGGTCACGAGCGGCTCGCTATTTTGAATCGTGGCGGTAGGCCCGGAAAAGACCGCGATCCGGGGCCTGACGCTATGCTGCGATTGTGCCATGGCAACCTCGTCTGCGTCGAAAGGCCTTTGATGCTATTTCAGCTCGTAGGGAATCTGTTCCGGCCCGTATCCCTGCCAATATCTCTTGTTCGCCGGATCGTAGCGGCCCTGCAAGAACCCGCCCGCTTTTTCCGCCCGTACGATGATCGCCACGGTGCGTTCATTGCCGCTTTCCTCCGCATGAATTTGATACGGCGCAACCAGGTCGACTTTGCCCGCACCGACTTGGACATTTTCCGTCTGGCGAATATCGGCAAAATCGGGCTTTGAGCGGTCATCGAGTCGCTCGTAGCGCTCGATGGTTTCATGGCCATCGAGGACTCCGTACAGGGTCCAATTGTGCGCGTGATCGTGAATCTGCGTGCGCGACCGGGGGTTCTTGATCAGTCCGTTGATGACAAATTTATAATCCGGGTCTTCGTAAAAAAGCAGGTTTTGCGCGCGCTCGCTCTGGCGACAGGTCGGCCAGTCGTTTGACTGTTGCTTCACCGCCGGATCAGCGATTAGCGCCCGCAGCAGCGGCGTCATTTTCCCCCAACGTTTTTCAGGATCTTTTTCCTCGGCAAAAAGTTGGCGGGTCACGATGATAAATTGTTGGACAGCGGATTGAGATGGAGAAGCCATAGAAACCTCCTTACGATCAAGACGCTCCCAATGGACGAGGTCATTATTAATCGCACTGCAAGGTTCAGGTCAAGCCAAGAGCTTAATCGGCTCACTCTCTGAGTGATACCCAGCCGCCGCCGTGAAGAGAGAAACGCCGAGGGTATCGATGATGGAATTAAGGAGAACTCCGTTTACCGGGAACGTCCGTTGAAGCTATGACTTGACCTCCGTCTTTTCGTAGGCGAGTCCGGTTCCGTAGTTAGGCCATTTCTCGATGAGATTATTCCTGCAATTCTCCAACCAATACTCCGCCATATCAATACCACGAGGAAACCAAACTCCGGGGTGACCTTTGGCGTAGCGGAGAAACTCCCTTAAGATGGGAGTCCTGAATGGCCGGCCAATCAAGAACGGGTGCAAACCCAAGCTCATGAATCCAGGGTAAGTTTCGCCCTCTTCATAAATCCAATCAAAAGTGTCTTTCCAAAGCTGGAGCAGCTCGCGTGGCGTTCGGCCTCCATCCGCCTGACCGGTCCTGTGGTCTGTGGTCCAGATGCCGTAGGAGGCCACAACTAACTCGCCCCCATCGACTTTCAGCACGTAGGGCAGGTCCTCGTGCAAAAAAGACATCCAATACTTATAACCCAGCTCGGCGAGTATTCCGGGGGTGTCATCGGTGGGCAGTTCCCCGGGCATGATGTAACCTCGCGGCTTAAAACCCAAGACTCGCTGGAAAGTGTCCACCGTGCGCTTGATGTCATTGCGCTGCTCGTCCGCCGTCATCATGGTCACATACTCGTGCCGCCAGTTTTCAGAACAAAGTTCGTGTCCCTCGCTCACAATTTGCCGCATAAGGTCGGGAAAGGCCTCCACGGTGTAGCCGTTAACAAAAAAACTGGCCTTGATCCCTTCCTCCCTTAAGACATTCATCACCCGATAGACCCCGACACGTTCGCCATATTGCCGATCCGTGATCGACGCCATATCTTTCTTAAACCTGGCGTCTTTTGAGATTCCCTTGCGAAACTCCACTTGAGATGAGGTTGGCGTGCCGAGTTCATCGGGCCAAGTCTCGGTGACGATGCAGGTGGTGATGGCCACACGGGCGTTGTTGGGCCATTTGATGGCTTTCCTTCTGAACATGTTAGTCTCCTTTCTTGGTAAGGCGTAAATTCCGTTGTAGTGCTTCTATCCTAGTTTAATCCAAGTTGTCTATGGCGTTTCAATAA
>JBGPIK010000580.1:0-3755 GCA_041484845.1 Binatia bacterium
ACTCCTAACGAGGATGCTCTTGAAAAACTCGTTTTGGCGGGTCCCGATGAAAACACGCAAATCAGCCAAGAGGACATAAGGGGTCTAGATTTAAATCTCTGCGGGTCAATTCCCCGCAGCTTGCTGCGCTGCGAATCAAGAGTAGGATGGGTTGAGCCCTTCAGCTCTGCTCAGGATAAACTCCGCGAAACCCATCGTCCTCAGCGGTGGGTTTCGGCGCTGTGCGCCTCTACCCACCCTACATTCGGCTAATGAAACACGCCTATCTTCGATACCCGCTGCTTGCGGCGGGGTTCTTCATTCGTGTATAGAAAGGCTCCAACAGGTCAATCCGCGTCCCGGACGCTGGCAGCCTTCATTGCGCGAACTTCGCCGTCGCTACCATCGCGAGCCGGCCATCGGCATCCAGCGCCCATAGTGATGCCTGGCGGCCGTCCGAGGACGGAGCTCCGGCGAGGGTAAACTTACCGCTGCTATCATAGATCGCGCGCAAGTTTTGAAAATCGAAGGCGGTTAGCCGCCGCGCCGGCAATTCTCTCCGGCACATCTCCATTAGCAACTGTGAAATCAGCGAGCTCTGCACGACCAGGCCGGGAAGCTTTTCGATCTTGGTGACGTAGTCGCGGTCATAATGGATGCGATGGCTGTTGAAGCGGATCGCTGAGAAGCGAAATAACAGTGGTGCGTTGGGCTCGACTAGTTGCTGCCATTTCGCTTGAGCGGGAACGGCAGGCGCGGTTTGCCCCTTTGCTTCCGCTCGCGCCTCGCTGAGCATGACCATGTCGCGCTCTTCGACGACCGCAAGGCCGCGGCTGTTCGAGATGCTGTTGCGCTCGACTATTGTCACCACCGCGCCGTTCGGACCATCGTCGATTTGGATATTGGCAAGTTCGGTCTTGCGCGTGATGTCGTCGCCGATTCTGAGCGGCTCATGAAAGGAAACTCGCGTGCCGCCGATGCGGCGGCGCGGGAGCGGGATCGGCGGCATTATGCCGCCGCCGGATGCCTGGCCATCGGTGCGCATCTGTGTCGGCCGGTGCGACGCGGGGAAAAATCCCCCGTACCAACCCGGCGGAATCGGCGCGCCTTTTTCGAGCGGCGGATTTTCCAATCCCAACGTGGCGGCGAACTTCACCATGGCGGACGCCGTTACTACGTCAGTAGCAGTTTCACTCTTACCGATAAAGCTTTTGAAGTGTTCCAGAGATTCAGCCATGATCGCAAACTCCTTTTTCGGCTTCTTTTTTAGGAGCGTAGTGCGGCAACAATCAAACTGTCAAGACAAAAACAATCGTTTCAGTCGATACGGATTGGGAAGCAGATCAACAAACTCTCGTCATCGAGGCATTCTGCGGGTGGTTGCTTGCCTAAATGGCGCGGTCTTACTCGCGTCTGCCGCCATTTGACGATGAGATTCAGCCATACTAATGTTATCCGCGGCGGCCTCTATCGTAGATGCGCACTGAAGCTTGGCTTCTCAGACTCTGAGCTTGCCTGTCGAAAAGACTCAAAGATTACTCTGGATTGGAAGTGTCGGAAAAGCCAGGCTAAGAGCAGATGTTGAAAAAACAATAGGCGACGAAAGCTTACCGGAGTCGATCATGCTCACGGGCGAGGAAAACGCACTGCTCACTCAAGTCGGCCGAGGCACGCCTTGTGGCGAGTTGTTGCGACGCTACTGGCACCCGGTGGCCGGGGCGGCGGAACTGACCGAGGAAAAACCCATTCGCCCGGTAAAAATTCTGGGCGAGGAATTGGTCGTCTATTGCGACACGAAAGGCAAGTACGGTTTAGTCGGCGAGCATTGCCCCCACCGCTTGGCCTCGCTTGCGTATGGCTCTGTCGACGAAGAGGGGATTCGCTGTCCTTATCACGGCTGGAAGTTCAACGGTACGGGCAAATGCCTCGAACAGCCGGCCGAGCCGGCGCACAGCACATTCAAAGATAGAATCAATCATGTGGCTTATCCCGTCGAGTATCTCGGCGGGTTGATTTACGGTTATCTCGGTCCTGCCCCCGCGCCGCTGTTACCGCGCTGGGATGTCCTTGTCTGGGAACACGGCAAACGCTGGATCGTCAAAGAGTCGGTCATCGACTGCAACTGGCTGCAGCCGATGGAAAACTCAGTCGACCCGTCGCATTTGTTCTGGCTGCACGGCGACACCGCGCACCTCGCACCGCGGGTAAAAAAATATGCCGAGGAGCACAAGTTCATCCGCTTCGAATACGGCATCAAGAAACGGCGCACGACGCTGCCGCTGGCCACCGGTGGAAAGGTAGAGGTGGATGAGCACCCGCTGCTGTTTCCCACGATACTGCGGCACGTAGCGCCGTACGAAGAAGGCCACGGGCATCGTCACAATCTCCAGATCCGCGTGCCGGTGGACGATTTTCACACGCAGGTGTTTCGCGTCAACTTCGTGCCATCGGATCGCGACTGTTCTCCGCCGGATGCGCCGGTGCCGTTTCGCTTCACGGCGCTCAAATCTGGGCCGGGCGAGTATAAGATGAACATGGTTTCGGCGCAGGACTCGATGGCCTGGGAAACTCAAGGGCGAGTAACCAACCGCGCCCAGGAACACCTGGGCGTTGGCGACGAAGGAGTCATCGAGCTGAGGGAGCTTCTGCGCGAGCAGATCGAGCGCGTGCAGCAAGGTCTGGAGCCAATCGGCATCATTCACGACCCCGTCAAGAATCAGCTTATCGATCTCGGTGTCTTCAATGAGCGGATCGGTGTCTACCCGACGTCGGATGTACGGGCAACGGAAAACCGCGCTGCCCGCTGATTAGCGTTCAACTCTTTCTGTTTTCGGGCTTTTCCATAGCCCTGATGCCGTATCACAACCTCAGGCAACAGTTAAATATCAACAGCAATCGCGGCCGTCCAAATAACTTCAGGATCTAATTTAAATGATCCAGAAGTTTTGAGCAGGAAACAAGCCTTCAAAGTCGTCGACGGTATTTTCAACTTGACAGTAATTATGAAGTCGCTGTAAGGTCCCCGTTCTGAATTGGTCGGCCGCTCGGATGTAAAACGTCGTGATCCCGGGCTAGAGCGGTGCGCAATTCATCGACACGATTTCAGAATACAGTCAACAAACACTGGAGGTCGGAAGCAAGAATCTACGGAGAGGCTCAATCCGCCGGTAGGCTTTGGTCCTATGCAGGAAGGAGAACCATGTCCATGCTCAGCCCTTTGACAGGGATAGGGTCATCGCGCACTCCTAGATCTGTTTAGCGCCAATTGAGACGGAGGAGCGGGCGATGACGAAGGATCAGAGCTTGGAAGTCGACTTTCCCGTGATGCGCTATGACATCACAATGCCGCTGCTCGAGGGGAGAGTGGCCGTTGATGGCGTCGCGTTAAAGCCCGTCAAAACCTCCTCCATGATCTCCAAGGACGATCCAAAGCTCAAGTCGGGTGACTTCGGCCTGTGGGACCTCAATGTGGGTTATTTCCTGCCGGCGGTCGAGGCCGGTTGGGAACTAATCGGACTGCCGGGTTTCTCGAAGCGAAAGCCCGTCTATCAGTTGATCTTTTGCCACACCGAATCAGCCATCCGGTCGCCCAAGGATCTGGAGGGAAAGAAAATCGGCTCGCGAACCTACCGGACAGCAATTACCGTCTGGGCCAGGGGGCTATTGAGCGAGCGCTACGGCGTCGATCTATCGAAGCTTCACTGGGTGGTGCAGGCGCAAGAGGTCTTTCCGGTGCACGATCCAAAAGCCAGCATCAGCACTGTCGATGGAACAAA
>JBGPIK010000581.1:0-3750 GCA_041484845.1 Binatia bacterium
GAATGCTGATGTCGGGAAAGCCGTCATTGGACGTTGTCGCCCAGACGCAATACTTTTTCTCCTCGTAAGCCTTGGCGATCCGGTCCTTCATTTCATCGGTCATTTTGATCATCGATTAGTCCTCCTATAGACGAAGTGAAAGCCTTTTATCATTTATTCGAAGCCATACAAAGCGGCGGGATTGTCGACTAGAATTGTCTGGCGCGTTTTCTCATCCGGCGCGAAGGCGGCGAGCAAGTCAATAAGATCGCCGTCGTTAGGCGTATGCCCGGGAGCGAAGTTGTTCGAGTGAGGCCAGTCGGTTCCCCAAATCACTCGATCCGGAGCGGCGGCGATTACAGTCTGCGCGAAGGGAATCACTTCGACAAAGGGAAGGCCGAAGTATGAGTGCACAGGTGTATTGCAGATTTTGTCAGCGCCGCTCACCTTCACCCAGACCTGTTTCTGTTTGAGAAGTTCCAGCAACAATTGAAAGGCCGGCTGGCCCAGGCCTGCCGGCGGCTTGATGCGGGCGATGTGATCGATGACAACGGCTGTCGGCAGTGCGCGAATCCGTTTTTCCTGGTCCAACAGGTTCTTGGTGTCGATGTGCAAGTCCACGGACCAGCCGAATTCGGCGACGTGTTCTACGCAGCGGTCAAACACATCGAGGGCTATGTTGCCGCGCGGCCAATCAAGGAGATTGAAGCGCACGCCGCGTATGCTGCCCTCGTGCAAACGCTGCAATTCGCTCCTTGGCGTTTTGTCGTCGATACGTCCGACGCCGCGAAAACGTCCTTGCGAATGCGCAATGGCATTGAGCGTCGCCGAGTTATCGAGGCCGTGCACGCTCGGCTGAACGACAACCGCCCTTTCGACACCGATCACCGCCGCCATTTTCAGATAATGCTCCAAAGGCGCAGCCGGCGGTGTGTATTCATGCGTGGAGACAAAAGGAAATTGTTCCGGCGGGCCGAAAACGTGAAAATGAGTATCACAGGCATTGGGCGGCGGCGAGAAGTGGGGCTTTCTCGTGTTCGGATCGGGCGGATAGCAATAAGGCATCGCATTATCCCTCGGCCATATTGAATCGCTGCGGATTTAATTCGCCGCAACTTGTCACGTCAAAAATATTCGCGACCGCTAATAGTCCGTCATTCCCGCATGCTTTTAGCGGGAATCCAGGCGAAACTCTGACCCATTCGACTCGGGCTCAGGGTCATGGTGAGCAAAGTCGAAGCGTGACTGGACCCCCGACAGGAACATCCGGGGAGAGAATTTTTTGGGAAATTATCGTCACGATCCGTTGATACCCCGCGCAGTCTGCTGCGGTGTAGTTCATTTCGCACTGTGCCGTTTCACCCAGGCGAGTATGATCTCATTGGTTTCCTCCGGGGCTTGCCAGAAAAAACCGTGCGACTGGCCTTTTAACACCGTTAACTCCGCGTCGCGGATGCGGTTGGTCAGAATCTCGGCCTGAGCGAGATGATTGCTGCGGCCGGCGTCGCCGTCCCCGACCAGGACCAGCGTCGGGCACTGGACATCGCCCAAGCGATGGGTCGCCTCCCAGTTGTGGCGCGCGATGATGAGATGGATGTACTCCGGAAGCTTTGCGTGTGTCGCCCATACGAGTTGAAAGAACTCCTCAACCCGTTCGGGGTGTCGCTCACGGAAATCTTTGGTGAAGAAAGCGCTCGTCTCACAGTACTCTTCGCGCAAAGAGTTCTCGAAGCCCTTCTCGACCAGGCGGATGACGAGCCAGTGAGGCAGCCCGGGGATGCAATCCGGCCCCGGGCGCGCCGCCTGTCCGGAGCCGCTGGCGGCCATAATCAGACTCTTCACTCGACCGGGAAAATTGAGCGCCATCGTAAGCGCAATGCGCCCGCCCATCGAATGGCCAAGAACGTGAGCGGACGAAATCTTCAGATGGTCCAACAGCGCAATCACGTCGTTGGCCATCTGATCCAGCGTATACACTTGCTGACGCGCGGTCGAACGTCCAGAGCCACGAGGATCATGGATGATCAGATTCACCGACTTGGAAAGTTGCGGCACCTGATAGGGTTTCCATACCTCTGCCGAGAAAGCGGTGGATGGAATAAGCACCAGTGGCTCGCCGGCACCATGCGATTCGTAGTAAAGATTCACGCCCGTAGGCAGGTTAACAGTCGGCATAAAGTGTCACTCCATTTCCTCGTCTCACGCGGCGGGTGTGGGTCTTGTGAAATGGCTAAAGCCCCATTTGTTTCAACATGGCTTGCGTCAGCGGACTGTTCGCGTCGGCCAGGTGCTCCGGCAGCGTGAAATGGTTGGCGCCGGGGACGACGAGATATTGGCAATCTAGGCCGCGCTCTTTGCAAAGATTAAAAAATTCTTCGGACATTCGCTGCCAGCCTTCAGGCTCGGCTCCACCTACGCCGATGAGGGTTGGGCAAATCGGTAGAGGGGGATGCAAGAACGGGCTGTTCTCGTTTACCAGTTCCGGTGTCATACGGATCTCGTCGTTGATGCCGATTCGTATGACCATCTCCAGATCATACACTCCCGAAGTCAGCACAGCTCCCTTTATCAATCCCCGCGGCAATCCTTCGCGCTGCCAGTCATGAGCCAAGATCATTGCCGCTAGATGGCCTCCCGCGGAGTGGCCGGAGATATAAAGTCTCGACGGAGCCCCGTTGTAACGCTCGATATTGCGGTAAACCCAAGCGATGGACGCGCGTGCTTGGCGCACGATGTCGCTGACCGTGACTTCGGGGCAGAGGTCGTACTCGACAATCACGACGTTCGCGCCGTGCTTGACGAAGGTCGGCGCGAAGCCGCAGTTGTCTTCCTTGCTGCCGCCGCGCCAGTAACCGCCGTGGTAGTAGACGAATACAGGAGCGCCGGCCTGCGCCGCCGGATAAATGTCGAGAACCTCGCGCGGCGAGCCGCCATAGGGCACGTCCAGCCAAGACTTAAGGGAGGACCGGACCTTCTGGCTTTCCGCGCTGCGTTTTTTGGCGAGCTCCGGATACTCGGATACCGAAGTTCGCGGGTTGTATTGAAATTCCAACTCGTCTGGGCGAAATCCTTTGTAACCGGTTTGGTTCATGGCGGTTCCTTCTGATATAGCGCTAATTATTAGCGACTGGCTTGACGCCCGATCAGTAACCCACGGCGCCGAGATTATTTTAATTTGCCCGACGGTGTCAACCAAATGCTTCGACTCGGCTCAGCATGAACGGACATCTACTCGTGATTGCAAGACTTATTTCGTTCGACCTGAGGCTGTTGAAGGGTGAACATGGACTTTGTCAACAGCCCGTAGAGATTTGAACCTGACAACTGCTCTCTCGCCGCCGAGGGGTTGAAGGAAATCGCGTGAATTCTGTTCACGCCACGCTGCCATACGTGACGCAGCCAACAACTGTAACGAAGTTTCCTCACTCACGATCACCCAGGCAACCGCTCATGTTTTCGATGAGACTCATGATATTGCACGTTACGTCTCTTAGCGTTATGGCCTCCATCAAGAAAAGACTCACGAACCTCTTACTTCTTCTCGCTTCCGCTCATTTTTTTGCTAGGAGTTTGTCGGAGAAAACATTTGTGAATGGAGTAAAAACAGATATCTGACTATGCCGCGAGCAGTTCAAACTTGCCGCGCACTCCAAGAGCGGGCTGGAGCCCTTAATCAGACCGCATTAATGCCCTCCACTAGGCGCATGCCCGCTTTCATCTTTATCTTAGGCCCCCTGTAGACAGACGTTGGCCCGGAATAGCTTTAACAGA
>JBGPIK010000582.1:0-3739 GCA_041484845.1 Binatia bacterium
CGCGGGACACGATGACTTTGTCGCTGATGGCCCTCGAACTTTCCTCGAACTCCGTTAGCAATCGAGAAGGGGCAAGCATTATCAGCATTTTCATCATTGCTCTCACGGTAACGGGAGCTATCATCGTCAGATATTTCGGCCGGCGCCTCGGGGTGCGCCACGACATGCGCATGAACGCCACCGCGCTCGCAAATCCCGCACGGCCGCCCATGACCGCGGCGGAGCAAGCCGACTCCCAAGCGCGTTCATAGCGCGCATTATTCCTAGTACGAGGAAGACTCTTTTGTCATCTGATCTCGCACGAACCATGGAAACGGAATCTCAGAGTTTACTTCAGACGCTCGTGTTCTTCCTAGTCGCCACGGCCTTTACCACCGTCTACATCACGCAACCCGTACTGCCCGTAATTGAGAATGAATTCGCCATCGACGCGAGAACGGCGTCGTTGTCGGTTTCGATGGTCATCTTCGGCATCGCTCTCGCCAATCTCCCGTTCGGCGTGCTCGCCGACCGCTATCCGATCCGACCGATCATTCTCATCGGCGGCGCCATCGTAGCTGCAGCGGGCTTTGTCTGCGCGATCACTCACAATATCGTGCCGTTCATTGCGGCGCGTTTTGTTCAGGGCCTCTTTATGCCGTCACTGACCACGTGCATCGCCGCTTATCTGGCCCAGAATCTGCCCGCCGCACGTCTTAATGTAGTCATGGGCTCCTACGTCTCCGCGACGGTCGCGGGGGGATTAGGCGGCCGGCTGCTCGGGGGCTGGATTCATCCGCCGCTCCACTGGCGTTATGCTTTCGTGAGTGCGTCCGTGCTGCTGATCATAGCCACTTTCGCCGCGTATCTCTGGCTTCCCGCAGATCGGACCGATCACAAGGTCGAACAGCGGCAGGTCGGCTTCACCAAATTGCTCGTCCAGCCGGGCCTGTTGCGCATGATCGTTGTCGGCTTCGGCGCGTTTTTCGTTTTCTCCTCGACTTTCAATTATCTGCCTTTCTATCTTTCCAGCCCGCCGTTTTCCGTGCGCACCGAGGTGATCACCCTCATGTATTTGGCTTACTTGATCGGAATCGTGATCGGACCGCTTTCCGGCAAGCTCAGCAACCGGATCGGTAGCGGTGCAACGATGTTATCCGGTTCGTTACTCTTAGCTGCAGCCATTGCCGCGACGTTGATTCCCTCGCTCGCCGCCATCGCCGCAAGCCTGGTGGCCATCTGCGCCGGCTTTTTTTCCATCCACTCCGCCGCCGTGGGATTGCTCAACCGTCGACTGACTGCGAGCCGCGGGCGCGCCAATTCGCTCTACGTTCTTTTCTACTACGTCGGCGGCGCCGTGGGGATTACCGCTTGCGGCTACGCTTATACGGGCTACGGCTGGATCGGAGCGGTCAGCTTGAATATCGCTGTGCTGCTGCTGCCATTGACTATCGGGTTCATGGAAATCGCGCTGGAGCATAAGGCCCGGGAATTGCGCAGGTAAGTTGCCGAGAGGGTCCACGTCCGTTGTCTTCGCCGTGTATGGCGTACGCCTAGTGTGGGGTTTCCGAAATCCGTTGAATAAGTCATGTCATTCTGAGCCGAAGGCGAAGAATCTCTAAATGCTGTTAGATCCTTCACTCTGTTCAGGATGACCCCTTATGAATAACCCCGCAGCAAGCTGCGGGCTATCAGAACTCGGCGATGAGATTTGTCTTAAAGGCGTCACCCCCGAATGTTTTTATCGTGGTTCGACTGTGCTCACCACAACCCTGAGCCGCGTCGAATGGGTCGGGGGTCCAGTTCCGAACCCGCCTGGATTCCCGCTTAAAGCATGCGGGAATGACGGACTTCGGATAGACAATTTCCTTAACGCAGCAAGCTGCGGCGAATCGACCCACAGAGATTGAAACTTGAGAATAGTTCTTGAAACGGCACAAGATTTATTAAACAAACTTTGGTTCTATGACACTAGCGCTCTACGCTACTTGCAACCGCTGAATCCGCTCTCTTCTCGAGCGTGACGGATAAGCCATTTTTTTGGATGTAGATCTGATGGTAGTCCGCCCGCCGCGTGAGATTCTCCAACAACGCAAGCAACGGTTTGCTCGCGCTCAGGTATTCTCTTGGACCACTGGCTGCGCGCATCGCTTTGACGTCATCTTTGCCGACCACATAGCGCATCAGCAATTCGTCATCGCTCACGCCTGGCCCGCCGAGCTTGGCCCTAACTTCTTCAATAGACGGTTGCGGGGGCTGCCATTTGGCGAATTCTTTAGCCCGCGGGCGATCTAAAAACTTATCTTTAACATTGGCATCGACCTCATCGGCGGCTTCTTCCCCCCAATGACCAAGAGCATATTGAAGCACTTGATCGGTCACCTGCTTGTAGCGCTCACCCTGGATGACGTTGATGGCCGCCTGGCTGCCAACGAACTGTGAAAAGGGCGTCACCATAATGGGATAGCCGAGGTCTGCACGCACCCGAACCGCTTCTTCCAGGACCTCCTCAAGCCGGTGCAATAGGCCCAGATTTTTGAGCTGGTAGCGCAGGTTGGAGATCATCCCGCCGGGTACCTGATGAACATATTGGCTGTAGTCGTATTCCACCGGCGCACCGATGGGAAATCCTTCGCGCTTAGCGATAAACTCCAGATCACGAGCCACAGGCAGCAGAGTTTTTTCATCGATTAAAGGAGTATAACCAAGGGCGCGCGCATTCATGGCAACGTTAAAGATCGATGGGTTCGACGAAGCATT
The DNA here is from genome assembly GCA_041484845.1 of Binatia bacterium. Lineage (GTDB taxonomy): Bacteria > Desulfobacterota > Binatia > UBA9968 > UBA9968 > JBGPIK01. Next base: position 2,740 of record JBGPIK010000582.1, read on the forward strand.
GGCAAGCGGCGGCACCGCCGTATCAATAATTTCCACGCCCAGTTTAATTGCTTCCAGCGCGCAGAGAGGACCGAGGCCGGTCGTGCAGTGGGTGTGAAGATCAAACGGTATACCGGGCGCGTTCTGTTGGATAACCGGCACCAGAATTTTCGTGCGTTCTGGGGTCAGCAGTCCGCCGGGGTCCTTCAGGCAAACCAAATCCGGGCGAAGCGCAGCGGCCTCACGGGCCTTGCGGGCATAGTATTCATCCGAGTGCTTCGGCGAAACCGAGAAGGTTAGATTCACCACCGTGCCGAGGCCGACACGTTTGGCTCGCTCCACCGACTTGCGCCAGCTGGCCGAATCGTTTGCCGCATCGGAAATCCTCAGTTGTCGTATGCCGTTGGCAAGCATCCGTTCAAACCAGAGCTCCATAACCGAATCGGGGGTTAGCTCGAACGGGCTGATGCGCGTAGCGCCAAGAGCGCGCAGCGTGGTTTTCTTGATTTTCTGGGCCAGCAGGCGTATGCGCTCAAAGGGATCCTCGCGCAATTCGCGAACGCATTTCTTCACGTGGCTCGCCGCCATGATCTCAATGGCCTCAAAGCCGGCGTTATCGATTCGCTCCGCCACCAGGAGCATCATCCCGGTGCGCATATTTTCCGCCCACAGGCTCGCCTGCCCATCACGCAACGTCGTATCGACAAATTTGATTTCATTCATAAGCGAGTTCAACTTACCAGTAACTTGCAGCCGAGTAAAATAAATTGATCGGGTACATGTTCTTGATCTTTTTGATAGCCCATCAGCTTAGAGCGCAAAAGAATCTATCACCCTTCCGTTTGACTCGAGCCGAAATGGCGTACTACACGTAAGGATGTGGACAAGCAGAAGGTCACTCTTTCTGTTTCCAAAAGGATTTTACGGGAGGCAAAACATTTCGCCGTCGATCAGGGGGTGTCTCTGTCCGGCTTTTTGGTTGAATCTCTGAGGGAGCATGTGAAACGGCTGAGAAAAATCC
>JBGPIK010000583.1:0-3736 GCA_041484845.1 Binatia bacterium
TCGCCCGTTCTTCGAGTAATTTCTGAAAGTCATGCTCTTTGGACGGATCGCGGTGCGTGTAGTCGGAGCCGATCATTAAATTGTCTTCGCCTATGTACCGCAGAATGTAAGGCAGATCCTCATCCACCTGACAGGTGACGTAGATACGATTATCTCTAAAAAGATCCGGCGCCAGCTCGCTCGTGGGAATGCCGAGCACGCGGCTTTCCACCGGCGCAAGCCGCGCCTGTTGCCGGCGCAGATCATACGCGACGAACGGCACCCAGGAGGCGCCGGCTTCGATGCACCCGAAACGCAGCTTCGGAAACCGCTGAGGAACGTTGTGCAGTATCAACCCCAGCACGCCGTTGATCGCGGCGCCCTTCGTGCGCATAAACTGCCCGTGCGAGAATTCCCGCGCCGAAGAAAAATCCGCAATGCCCGAGCCCGTATGAATACAAATCGACAGATTGAGTTTTTCCGCTTCGGCGTAAAAAGGCTCGAAATACGGATCGGCCGGATACTTCCCCGCTTCGCGGTCGCCTTTCTTGAGCACGCCGCTGGCGCCGTGTTCCTTAGCCCAGCGTAGCTCGTTGAGCGCCTCCATTATGTTCTGCAGCGGCGGCAGGCAAATCCAACGAAGCCGCCCAGCCGATTGGGAGCACTTGTCGGCAAGCCAGCGATTGTAGCTGTAGCGCAACGCGCTACTAATCTCTGGCTTCTCGGTCGCTTCCATCAAGAACAGCGTGGGATAAATGACTTGGACATCGGTGCCCAGCTCGTCCATGTCTCTGAGTCGCGCTCTAACATCCAGCAGCTCTCGGGTTTCAACGGTAGTGCCGGTCTGCTCATCGCTCCGCATGAAACGAATCTGGCGCTTGCCGTCGATCATCCAGTAGCGCGTCGGCGGCAATTTGGGATCTGGACTTGCCGGGAGGGCGGTCGTGGGTTTGTACAACCGATCGCTTTCCCGCATGTACTCCCACGTGTCCTCCGTTTCGTCGATATGCGTATCGGCATCAATGATTCGCACTTTGTACCCCGTCATCGCCCGATAATTTCTTGCAGATAACTATGATCAATAACGTCTTCCGGTTTTGGATACGGCTTTTTCAGTTGCCCTTCTTCGCCCATAAGATCGATGACGAGTTGTAATCCTTTAAGATTCACCTTTCCGTCTCTGGGCCAGATCTGCGCCTTGGTGTAGGTCTCCCAGGAAGTCTGGACGTACTGCTTTTGCAGCGTGGTAATTTTCGGCAAAAGATCAATCGCCTCACTACGATTGTCATGCAACCAACTGAGCGCATTGTAGAACGCCCTGACGAACCGTAACGTGACGTCCCTATTTTTCTTTGCCCATTCTTCTTTGATCCAAACCCCGGCCAACTGATAACCCGGCACAAGTTTATAAGCGTCCCCCAGGTTCGTGAATCCTTTCTCCACGGCGATAATGCTGACCGGCTCCGCCAGAATTGCCCCATCGACCTGTCCCGTCTGCAGAGCCGCAAAACGGAGTGTTGTGCCTCCGGCGCGCAGCAAGTCGTAATCGCGCGGGTAAAGGATTCCCTTTTGCTTGAGAATATACTTCAATACCTGGGTCGAACCAGCTTGAAGACTGGAAACGGCAAGCTTCGCGCCCTTGAGCTGTTCGAGTGTCTTGAATTTGGGTTGAGCAAGAATCGAATACGTCGTCCCGTTGAACGAGCCTGCGACCATCTTCACGTCCGTCAGTCCTTGTTCCCTGGCGGGAAAAACCGCGCTGGGCGAGATGTTACCGAACTGAATTGACTCAGCGACCAAGGCCTGCAAGATGAGATCGTCTCGGTTCATTACAATGACCTCTCCGACCAGGCCTTCGTTCTTGAAAAATCCTTTCTCGCGGGCGATATAAAATGGCGCATGGCCGAAAGTCGGGCTGATGATGCCGATCTTGATTGCGGTCTGGGCTTTTAGCTCTCCAATAGCAGCGATCTGCACGATCACAAGCGTCAAGAGGACTGTCCGCCACGTTCTGAGCGAAAGCATCGGCTACCCCCTTCCGGCTGCGCGTCAAAGCCTCGGCAATAGGAACGCCGTGTAGAGAATCACGGAACCCGGGCGGAGTCAAAGAAATTCACCTGAGCAAAGAAATCGCGCTTTAGTGGAACTTCTTGACAACCCCACTCGCGCGGAAATATCGTCAAAGCACTAAGATCTCTTTCAGGAGGCACCCATGTTCAATATCAAAGGTCTCAGGACGTTTGCCATGAGCGCCAAGGATCTCGACAAAGCAGAGGCGTTTTACACGAAAACCTTAGGAGGAGAGGTCGTGCGGCGCGTCACTCCCACCGAAGACCAACTTAAGGCGGGTCAGGTTAAAGAAGTGGATGTTCGGCTCGGCAACTTTGAAGTCCACCTCTTCGACGCATCCAAAGGTCCGCGCGCCGTGGACCCGCATCATACTTTGAACATTCCCTGGCAAGAGAAGGACAAAGCCCTCAAAGCACTCCAGGACATCGGCGCCAATATCGAAAAGGTCCGGCCGCACCGAGATGGAATCAATTACTCGATCAATGTTTTCGATCCTGACGGCAACCGCTGGGAGCTGTCGTTTACTCAATGATCGACGCCTCGGCCGAGCAAATCATAGCGAACGGTGGCGGTTAAAACTTAAGGGTGGCATACTGAGTCCCGTTCGGGAACCCGGTGGATCGACGTTCAGAAGCGCTGACGGGAACAAATACCTATGTCAAAGGTAGACGAATGCAAAATCGAAATCGAGCGACTTCCTGAGGAGGAGTTTACAGAACTTGTCAGGTGGTTGTCGGAGAAGGATTGGGAGCGGTGGGACAAGGAGATCGCAGCTGACTCTGGAGCCGGAAAGCTTGATTTCCTGATACGGGAGGCGCTCGATGCGAAAGCAAAGAGAACTCTCAAGCACCTGTGAAGCACCGCACAACGGGCGGCTCTTGGGTTTGTTATGCGCGCCTGCCCGAATCTGTTCAAAAAGTTTCCCGACGAAACATTGACCTTCTCAAGAGAAATCCAAGGCACCCTTCATAGGATCTCTGCGACGGAAATGCGAGGGTTCCATGAGACTAGTTTCTAATAGAACTGTTGCAGCGTCGGTAGTGTTTATTGCCGCGTTGTCGCTTGTTCATGACTTGCCGGCGCAACCCGTTCGTCTACAGGTCTCATACAGCGCTCCAACCGCCAACAACAGTCCCATTTTCATCGCTAAGGAACGCGGGTTTTTGGCTAAGAACGGCCTCGACGTGCAACTACTCTATATCGAGAGCGGGACGACGACGATTCAGGCGTTGATCGCAGGCGAGACGCAAATTGTTCAAGTCGCTGGAACCGTCGTTGTCAGCAGCACGCTTGCCGGCTCCGATGTTGTCGCCATCGGCGGGCTGGAAAACCGGATAGCGTTCAGCCTTGTCACACAGAAAGACATCAAAAGCCCTGAGCAGCTTAAAGGGAAGCGCTTAGCGATATCCCGTTTTGGCAGCGCCTCGGATCTCGGCGCTCGCCTGTTTCTGCAACGCCTCGGGTTAACCGCGGAAAAAGACGTGACCCTGGTCCAAGTGGGCAGTACCAACACTCGACTTGCGGCAATCAGCAAAGGGGTGGTGGAAGCGACCGTGTTAACTCCCGAATTCTATCTCTTTGCGAAGAAAGCCGGTTTTAATACCCTCGCCGATCCGATTACGACAAAGATCGACTTTCCTCAGAACGGCATCGCTACCAGCCGGGCCTATCTCAAATCCAGGCCCGA
>JBGPIK010000584.1:0-3713 GCA_041484845.1 Binatia bacterium
ATCCTCACGCTCATCCTTTTCAACGATGCGTGCTTTGATTGCACACGAGGTTGTTATGGTTTGAATGAGACGCTCGCGATTCAACGCAAGCAGGCTTTCGATATCCTTCTCCAGGAAATTGAAGAGCGTTGGATCTTCGATGATTCCATATTTGATGACTTCGGCAAGGCCGGCAATCAATTCCCTGCGCGGCAGCGATGCGAGAGCCGTAACGTCGATTAGCACCAGCCGCGGTTGATAGAACGCTCCGATCAGATTTTTGCCTTCCTGATGATTAACCCCGGTCTTGCCGCCGACACTGGAATCGACTTGTGCCAGTAAAGTCGTTGGCACCTGGACATACGGAACTCCACGAAGATAAGTGGCGGCAGCAAAACCCGCGAGATCTCCCACCACACCACCGCCCAAAGCCAAGACACACGACTTGCGATCGAAGCGTTCACTAATTAAGCAGTTGTAAATTGCCGCTAATGAATTCAGGTTCTTGTGCTCTTCGCCGTCCGGCACAAGCACGGGCGTCACTTCAAAACCGGCCTTCGTGAGCCCGTCATGGACGCTATCCAGATAAAGTTGTGCAACCGTGGGATTCGTGACGACCGCCACTTTTCCCCGCAGATGGGCCTGTTGCAGAAGCTCACCGGCGCGGGACAAAACATTTTCACCGATATGGATCGAATAAGAACGATCTCCCAGGTTAACGGTCAAGGTCTCCATCTAGCGATTTCTCCAGATTCAATAGCATAACAATTTTCTCCGCGACTTCATCGATGGTTAAGTTGCTTGTTTCTACACGCGCGTGGGCTCGAGCATAACTGTTTTCCCGCTGTTTCCAAATTTCCTCGATACGTTCTTTGCGACGGCTTCCCTTAAGGAGGGGACGCCTGCCGCCGTTGCCCGTCCGTTTAAGCAGTACGTCTGTGGAAGCGTCAAGGCAAACGAGCACAGCCTTCTCGCGCAGCAGCTCAATATTTTCTTCATCGACGACGACTCCACCCCCGGTCGCAATAACCTGTCCTTGTCTTTCGAGAACTTGGGCAAGCGCCTGCTTTTCGCACCGCCGGAAGTATGGCTCTCCCTTCTGCTCGAAGATATCCCGCACTTTCATCCCCTCGGCCTTTTCAATAACTTTGTCGAGGTCAACGAATCGCCGCTTAAGTTTTCGCGCGAGCGTCCGCCCCACAGCGCTTTTTCCCACCGCCATAAACCCAGTGAGGGCAATGTTTTGAGTCCGATTTTGTGACAATGGGTTAGTAGCTTTTGATTTGTTCCAGATAGCTTTCATAGTTGCGCTTAATCTCACGCAATGAATCGCCACCGAATTTTTCAAAAAAAGCGCTGGCGAGTTCGAAAGCCACCACCGATTCACCCACCACTGCCGCAGCTGGAGCGGCACAGACATCGGAGCGCTCGACAGAAGCGTCAGCGGGCTGTTTCGAACGGAGCTCAACAGATTGCAACGGCCTCATCAGGGTAGAGATAGGTTTCATGGCAACACGAGCGACTAATGGCGCGCCGTTGGTCATGCCACCTTCCGTGCCGCCCGAGTTATTGCTTCCCCGATAAAAACCCGTTGGCACGATCCGTGGAGTGCCCTCGGTGACCATCTTGTCGGGATCGAAAAATATCTCGTCATGCACCTGCGATCCTCTTCGCCTAGCCATCTCAAACCCCAGGCCAATCTCAACTCCTTTGATAGCTTGAATGCTCATTAAGGCCTGCGCCAATCGACCATCCAATTTACGGTCCCATTGCGTGTGAGTACCTAAGCCGGGGGGCAGCCCTAGGGCCACAACTTCGAAAATGCCTCCGAGCGTGTTTCCTTGCTTTTTGCACTCTTCGATCAAGGCGATCATTTTTGCTTCCGCTTCACTGTCGGCCGTCCGCACCGGCGATTCTTCAGAGCGAATGAAAGCCTCCTCGTATGAAAGGCCGTCCAGATTGGCGGTCACATCGCCGATCGAGCGGATATACCCCATGATCCGGATACCGAAGGGCGCAAGCAGCTGTTTGCAGAAAGAGCCAACTGCCGTGCGCGCTACCGTGTCACGGGCGCTTGCCCTTTCCAATATATCCCGAACATCCGAACGGTTGTACTTTAGCACTCCCGTCAGATCCGCATGGCCCGGACGCGGCTTGGTGACAGCTATTTTATCGTCGCGGTCTTCGGGCGCGGGCGACATTTTTTTGGTCCAGTTCTTCCAATCGCGATTCTCGATGCCGAGAGCGACGGGTGACCCGAGCGTCTCGCCCCAGCGAATGCCAGAACGAACTTGGACTTCGTCTTTTTCAATAAGCATCCGGCCGCCACGGCCATAGCCTTGTTGGCGGCGCCAAAGATCATAATTAACCTTCGAGATTTCTAACGGAAAGCCGGCGGGCACCCCATCAATGATCAGTGTTAGACAAGGGCCGTGCGATTCGCCCGCAGTAAAGTAGCGCAACATGGCGCTATCCTACAATAGATTGTTTTACGCGGCTAGTGTCCTTTTAACCCGCTATGAGGCGGACGGATTGAATTTGGTGACGCTACTGCCTAGCTTACAAAAACTAGCCGTTAAAATCGTTCGGACCTGGGCCGCAGGGCTCGACACTAATCATGATTTATTGGGAGTTGTCATTAATCGCCATTCCTGAATACTCTTCGATTTTTGATAGAAACTCAGTTGGTTTCAATAACTTACTACTGTTTTGGCCCTCACTGAGTTCTTCACTACACGTAAAAAAGTTTAACAAATCAAGCTGTTAGCCGATTGCTTGCCAACAGTGTCTGCTTCTCTCGACACCGCCCATCGCGGCAATCAAGCTTACAGCAATTCGTATGCGGGATTAGCGCTTGTCGATCACAGTGAAATGTCCACTGTGCTCGTCGAAACAGCATTCTTATTTACGATTGGGACCGTAACTGTGAAGATTGAGCCATGACCTTGCTCGCTGTTGACACTGACATTCGCCCCGATCAAAGGGGCAAGTTTTTTAACGATGTACAGACCCAGACCTATGCCGCCGTACTCTCTTGTCTTTGAGCTGTCTAATTGACGAAATATTTCAAATATGAGGGCCTGCGATTCCTCTGAAATTCCTATTCCTGTGTCTTCAATCCGAAATTCTACTATTGATCGCTCCGGCAGATATGTCGCGGAAATGGCGATATAGCCTTCGTCCGTGAACTTGATGGCATTACTGATCAGGTTTTGCAGTATTCGCATCAGTTTGGACCGGTCCGTTTGTAATATCGGCAAATCCGGGGCGTAAAGCCAAGATAAGGTCACCGTTTCTCCACGCGGAAGAACGTCATATTGGGACTTCAGGTCGTCAAATAGCAAAACTAAATCTACCGGCCGACTTTCGATCATGACCGCCCCAGCTTGGATTTGAGTTGCTTCCATGATGCCTTCAATCATCCCTAGCAGATCCTTGGAATGCTTTGTCACCGTGCCTAGAGCCCGGTTCTGCTCTTCGTTTACTTCGCCCAGCATGCCTTCATGCAGCAAAGCTACATATCCCAAAATCACATTCAACGGCGTTCTCAGTTCGTGAGACACAATGCCGAGAAATTCATCTTTCGCTATGTTCGACTTCTCTAGCTCCGCCGCCTGGCGTTTTACGGTTTCGAATAATTGCGCATTGTAAATGGCTATCGCGACCTGATTGGTGAGATTTCGAAAAAGGTCTAACCCTTGAGCGTTGAAATGATCTCGCTCTTGCGAATAGAA
>JBGPIK010000585.1:0-3706 GCA_041484845.1 Binatia bacterium
ACCGTTCGTCGAAAATGGTCTTGTCGCGCGTCGCTCTTTCGCCAACAAGAACCCGGATATAGTCAAGCGCTTTCTGAGAGCTTCTTATGAAGGACTTAAAAGAGTACTCGATGACAAGTCTTTTACCATGAAGCTCCTCGCGCAATACACCAAAGTCACGGATCCGAAACTGCTTGAAGATAGCTATCAATATGCGGCAGAGGCGTTTGTTAAAGACCCCCGGATACCCTTGGACTCCCAAAAGGCGCTCGTGGACCAGATGATCACGCTAAAATTAATCGACGCTGCGGCGGCCGGGAAAGTCCCGCTGACCGCTTATTTCGATAATCAATACGTCGAGGCGCTGGAGAGTGAAGGTTTTTTCAAGAAGCTGTGGCAGTAGGCGCAAGCGGCTCATGACGGTTCAATCACTGCAGCCCAAGCTAAGCTTGGCTCCCATACCATCGTGTCGAACTTTGAAATTTAAGGATTTGCACCTTTGATCTCTTTCGGCTGCTGAGCTCTGGCTTGAATCGACAGATATGTGATACAAAACCAGGCTCAGCAGTGAAGATACTCGCAGCCACAGCTTGGATCCTTTCGATCTTTATTCTTTGTTCGCAAGCTCACGCCGCCGACCGCGTGCGCGTCGGCTATTCTTCGATTACGGCTAATCGGCTTCCGCTCTGGCTCGGCAAAGAGGCGGGGATTTTTTCGCGCCACGGACTCGACGCCGAGCTGCTTTTAATCCCGAGCGGCACGACTGCAGTTCAAGCGCTGATCGCGGGCGAGGTGCAAATATTGTCGGCCACGGGCAGTACCGCCGTCGCTGCTGCATTGCGCGGCGCCGATATCGTGATCATCGGCAGTCTCGGGGTGATCGAATACAAGCTCGCGGCGATCCCCACCATTCGCACCGCCGAACAGCTTAAAGGTAAACGCGTGGGGATCACGCGCTTCGGCTCCTTTACCGACTTTGCTTCGCGCCGGGTGCTGCGTCATATCGGGCTCAATCCTGAAAAGGACGTGGTCTTGCTCCAGACCGGGATTGCCGGAGCGACACCGCGCCTGATGGCCATGTTCAGCGGCACCATGGATTCGACGCTGACACAAGTCGATACGATTTTTCTCGCTCAGATCAAACTCGGCAAAGAGGTCCAGGTGCTTGGCGGACTGAAGGACACGGGCTACCGCGCCACCGGCGGCGACATCATGACCTCGCGCCGCTATCTCAAAAGTAAGTCTGAGGTCGCCAAACGGTTTTTGATGGCGATAACCGAAGGCATCCATATGGCGCGCACGCAAAAAGATCTCGCCCTGCGGGTGCTGGGAAGAAATTTAAAAGAAACCGATCCGCGCATTCTCGAGGCGCAATACCGCAGCTTTGTCATCGACGCTTTTCCGACCAAACCCTACCCCGATGAAGTCACCATCCGCTTCTCACTCGAAGAGCTCGATCGGGAATTTCCCGGGGCCAAAGACAAAAACGCGGCGCAGTTCATCGATGCGACATTCATGAAAGCCATCGATGAGAGCGGATTCATTGACCGGATAAGCAAATGAATGAACTACCCCGCACCAAGCTGTGGGGTATCAGAGCACAGCGATGAGAATTTTACCCCAGGCGTCACCCCCGAAGGTTTTTATCGGGGGTCCAGTTCCGGTCTCGCCTGGATTCCCGCTTGAAACATGCGGGAATGACGGAATTCAGAGAGGAATTTAATCTACGCAGCGAGCTGCGGAGAATGAATCCGACTCCCGAGAAGGAGAGACCATGTACAGACAAATACTCGTACCTCTGGATGGATCGAAAACCGCTGAGAATGTCCTGCCCTATGCCCGCTTCCTCACGGCAAAACTCAAAATTCCAGCGCAGCTGATCTCGGTAATCGAGATGCCCGTTTCCTTAAATGCCGAGAAAGCTTTCTATCTCGACTCATTGATGGAACGCGCGGTTGCCACGAGTCAGGAGTATTTAAGCAGAGTCGCCAAGACCTTTGTCGGCGTCAACGTTACGATCACCGTCGAGAAGGGCAACCCCGAGGAAGTTATTCTCGCCAAGGCGGAGTCTGACGTGGGCATTCTCATCGCGATGGCTACGCATGGCCGTTCAGGAATGAGTCGATGGCTGCTGGGCAGTATCGCCGAGAAGATTGTGCGTGAAGCGAAAAATCCGGTGTTTCTAGTGCGCGCCAAAGACGATGCAAACACCGGCGCTCAAGCGACACTGAATTCTGTTATTGTCCCGCTTGACGGCTCCGAGCTGGCAGAGTCCGTGCTGCCAACCGTCATTGAGCTCGCGACCGCTATGAAGCTGAAAGTTGTGCTGCTGCAGACCTTCAGCTTGAAACAAATCATCGACAGCTACGAAGATAACCTTCCCGATTCCGCCGCTCTGCAGAGAGTGTCAAAAAGCGGCGCGACCCGCTACCTCGAAAGCAAAGAACAACAATTGAAAACCGCGGGCCTCGAGGTCTTGAGCGTCGTCGCAGAAGGCGAAGCCGCAGAAACGATCATCGAGCTGGCCAAGGGATCGCCGGACAGCCTGATCGTCATGTGCACTCACGGCCGCTCCGGCCTCAGACGGTGGGTCCTGGGAAGCATCACAGAAAAAGTTGTTCGACACGCCGAAGATCCGGTTCTCGCAATCCGAGCGAAAAAAGAAACATAGAGAAAGCGGATCTTTGCTAAGAGCTCTCTGCGCTTGGCGCTTTGCTCTCAGTTGAGCGCTCCCGCTTACAGCAACGGCGCGTACATGCCGGCTTTAATGATCGCGTATTTCGAAAACCAGTTGCCGGCAAGCGTGAGAACACCGGCTGACGCAAGGGCCGCCAGCTGTGCCTCGCTGTTCGAGGCGTCGCCGCTTAGCACCAGCAACAACGGCACAAGAATACCGCCGAAGAGAGTTCCCCAGACAAACGGCAGGTTGAGATCCTCTTTCATGAGTCGTTTTACCGAAATTCGCGCGGCCATGTGACCGTAGGCTCCCTGCAGTATGTGCGCGAGGAAGAGGAGTAGAGCCGAAGCTAAAACGATGAGCTCTAGATTCGCGCAATCTGCCAAGAACTCTGGAGAAGCCGGATTTACAACAGCGAAGATGGGAACCAGACCTAGCGCGCTGGCAAAAGCGAAAGCCAAAAACTGGAGCGGAATCAGAGTCGTGTTCCAGAACGGGATCGAGGGAGAAAAAGCCAGGACGAGTCCGGGATAGATGATGACGATGAACGCGGCAACGGCGGCTACGATCTGAAACGCCATCCCCAAAGTTGAATTTCCGGCCCATGGCAGATGGGCAAAAGGGTGACCTCCACCCCATTCGAGGTCACAGATCGCCCAAAGTCCCGCCAGCGTGAGAAAGATAAAATCGCAGATCGCGCCGATGCTGATCCACGAGGTGCGAGGATTCATCAAGGCGCGGAGCACGCGCAAAGGTTTTCCCAAATCGGCGATCAAGATCAATCCGCCGATGCCGATCACGATCATGCTGACGAGGTCGGCCACGATCATTCCGTAAAAGCGCCCCACCTCTATCCCGAAAACAAGCCGGTTGATGAATAGCGCCCCTCCTACTCCCATAGCAGAAAACCAGCTCGCGTGCGGAACTCCCCAAACGGTTTGCGGCTTGGGCTCCACCAGCCATCGTCCCGCGGTAAAAGGATTGGCAACTGCCGGCATTAACGTCCTCGCTTTCCAAATCGCCGCCGAAGCAGCAAGCAGACAAATCTTC
>JBGPIK010000586.1:0-3684 GCA_041484845.1 Binatia bacterium
CGATAGAAGCATTCGGGAATGACGGACTCTTAGAGGTCTGGAATAGCTCATTACGCAGCAAGCTGCGGGGAATCAAACCCGAAGCGATTGAATGCGTAGGTTCGACAAACCCTTCGACTTTCGTTTTTAGCGGCGCAGAACGAACACGCAAAATCTAACAAGGAGGTACGGAGAGTATGGATGAAGGTTTCAAGGTGCGAGCGGAAGTCGTCAAGGTTCGGCGCCACTGTCCTCTGAGTCACAAAGTGGGCGACGCCTGGGAGATCGGAGAAACCACTCCGGAAGGGCTTTGCATCTATGCTTTTCTCGCTTTCGCGCCGGGCTGGAGCGCGCTCCGCAGCGGCGGACGAGTTTCATGGGAAGAAGACACGGACGCGGCGCAGTTTGCTTGCCCCGATCATGGCGAAGTCGTTTTTGAACTGCGACGCATGCAAGAGCCCGCGGCGGCAGTCGTTGAGGCCCAGACGGAAAAGCCCGGCGAAACCAAGACAAATTTACAGAGATGAAAGCGCGCGACGCTTTGGCGCAGCCAATGGCCAAGAGCAGACCCTTGAGTATCGTTTTCAGCCGGTACTCGTCAGACCGCGCTTGCCGCGAATAACCCTAGGCAAAATTGGATAGGGAAGCCATCCGATAGAGGTTTAGTTTTGCGATCGCCAAACTTGACAGTGCTCTTTTGATTTTTGACCTTGCTAATTGAAAGGATCCTTCTTAGCTCGGAGGTCTTGCAGGAGGGCGTCCAAAGACTTCCTGCTTAAAATCATATCGAACTGCGAACGCTACTTCTCCACCTAACTGATACCCTCGACGTTGCGCTCATCCAAACCCAGGCGAAAGCATCAATGAAGAACTCCGCAGCAAGCTGCGGGGAATCGCCCCACGGAGATTGAAATCAAGAGTAGCGTAGCAGAGAATGAAAGAGGAAAGGCGAACATGAATTCCACGGCAGTCGCCCTGTCAGAGAGTATCGGATGAGAATGTCTATCTGTGTACGATCACGGAATCGGAAGCCGAGCGCTTGAAACGGTCGGCAAGGAACCAGAGATCAGATGTCCGGGAAAAGCTGATGGAAAAAATCGCCCGGCGGGTTAGCGCAATAGTTTTTTGTCTCGTGACCGGTTGCGCTAGTATACAAACCGGCGGCGAGGTTCAATCGGGGCGCGCCGCGCTTTTTGCCGGTCGACCCGAAGATGCGCTCGTTCATTTCAGCCGGGCGTCGGAACTGAATCCGGACTACGTTACCGGTTTCACTGTCTTTAAAGAAGGCGTGTGGACTTACTTGGGCCGGGCAAACTATGAAACGCAAAATTTGCCCGCAGCGCGGCGGGCCTTGGAAAACGCGGTTGCCCGTCATAGCGATGACCCCATGGCCCACCTATATTTGGGCCTTACCCTCGCCCGAGAGGGAGATCGCGAGCCGGGATTGAGCGAAATTGAAAGGGGGATGAAGGGACTCTATGACTGGCTCGAAGACATTTCCCAGACCCACCGCTATTCCTATGGCCAATTTTGGGATCCGCAAAGGGAGATTCGCTCGCAAATCCAAACCGATCTCGCCATGATAGCCAAACGGGAATTTGACTGGCCGAGATTGATCGCCGACGGCGAACGCATCGGCAAGCGTATGGAGGAGGAGATCAACCTGGCGGACCGCGAAGAGCGTTTCTTTAGGGGAAGAGAAGGTGACAACGATAGAAGTAGGCACAGGTGAGGGAGCCTCTCATGTGCGGGTGTAGCGCTATGATAATCCGCTCATCGCTTTAGGTGAACGAATTATCCGTCGAGATTGACTGCGGCGGCTCACGATCAGTCCAGTGATAACCAGACTATCCCGCATTCCGATGCTGAATATTTAAGGCACCTGACCGATTCCAGAGAACCTCAACAGATACCATTTTTTTTCGCCAACTTGCAGTTCTGTGACAGCGTTGAACATCGAGTCGAATTTGAATTGCTTCAGATCCTTGTCATTGATGATGAGATAAGTTTCCTGCCCCGATAGCGTTAGTTTCCTCACGTCACCTGCGGAGTTAACCATCGGAAGTTCTTCCCGTCGCGCATAATAATTGAAATCCGCCATGGTGCTCTTGAAGACGTAAACTCGCGAGTCCGCCGCTAAATGGGATCTAACAAATTCGCCGACGGGTCGTGGAGATTTGTACTGGTCCAGATATGGGAAGACGGCGATAGCAGCAACCAGGGACGTGCCGAGCATAACCGCTAACAAACTTAACAACACAAGTTCCAACCGCTTCCGCTGCAGGAATAAAAACATGCCTATCGCTCCGCCGGCAAAAATCATCGCGCACACCACGGACCAAGCAAAGAGCCCGGGCTCGATCTTGTGAACTGCAATCGGAATCAAGGCAGCTGCAAGGCCGAAGATGCATACCAGGAAATACAGAATTCCACCTGTCCACTTCCAGTGATAACCGCTCCGGTGTTCCGGTAAAAAGAGTTCCCGCAAATAGGACCCTATCAAGAGCGCCAACGAAGGTAAGAGAGGCAGGAGATAGTAGGCGATTTTCGACTTTGACACGCTGAAAAAAAGATAGATTGCCATTAACCAGCAAGTTAATCCCTGTGTCGCGGGATTTCGAAGCTTTTCTTTCCAGGGGTAATAAAAGATCAATGCTCCGGGCACGAGCGCCGTCCAAGGCAAAAAATCCGGGGGCAAATTGATGAAATAATAATAGAAAGGATGAACATGCCCGATGGGCTTCAAGGCATAGTTCTGAATGTTATGTATCCAAATGAAATCCCTGAGCCATTGATCCTCTCCTCTCAAGTGAAGCAACAAAAGCCAAGGAGCGAGCACCGAAGCGACCAATATGAAGCCGGCAACGAAGCGCATCTCTCGGATTTCCCGCCAACGTCCAGAGAACAAAATTAGGCTCAGGACGGCTAATCCGGGAACCGCAAGACCGAGCGGTCCCTTGGTGAGGGTCGCTAATGCGAAGCACAAATAGCCGAGCAGGTAATTGTTTAAGGAGCTTCTTTTCGTGAATGCCTTGAGCCAGAAATAAAAGCCTAAGAACAGAAAGAAAGATAGCACCGTATCCAGGCGTAGAAAGCGAGACTCCCAGAGCACCCGGCTTGAAGTCGCCAGGATCAATCCGGAAAGAAATCCGGTTTGCCGGTCATAAAAGGTTTTCCCGAACTGATAGGTCGCGAGCACCAGGGCTAATCCTCCCACAAGGGCGGGCAGCCGTACGGTCCACTCACTGACCCCGCCGGCGACCTTCGACACGATAAGCGCCAGCCAAAAGTAGAGAACCGGCTTGTCGGTATAGAGTTGCCCGTTGAGCATCGGAACGAGCCAATCGTTTCTTTCATGCATCACCCGAATGATCTCGCCGTAAATGGGTTCTCCGGGCGCCCACAAGTCTCTTGCGCCAAGGCCGGGCAAAAACAAAAGGATGGCAAAAATTCCCAGAGCGAGAGGCCCCAGATAAGGCTTACGCGTCAAGGTTTCCTCGGATAACAATCGGCTCATAGGTACCTCGTCTGTTTTCGATGACATCGGCGATTTAGTGAATCGAATCTTGTCCTTTTCCCTAGGTTGTTCATGGTTTCCTGTAAAGGAGTATTCACCACAGAGGCGCAGGACGTGAGAAAAAATCGAAGTTTGGAGGTCTGAGTCATTCCTGCAGGCCAGCGGTTTTCTTACTCGTGTAAAATCAC
>JBGPIK010000587.1:0-3680 GCA_041484845.1 Binatia bacterium
TAATAGAAATAACGAGTCTGGTCTTTTCTCGTATCAGGCGACAGATCATCCCGCACATTTGAAGGGCATCTCTGTTGTCCCCCGACTTCGGGTAATGTTCCGCCCAAATCCGCCCAATCTCTTTGTTATCCATTGTTATTCTCAGTAGTCGCGGATCAGGAACTGGCCTCGGCGGGCGCACGTCCCCGCGTTGCTTCTATCGCCCGACGCACTACAGGCTGCTGAAAAAAGCACCGTTCACCCTTCGAGAGCCTCAGGGCGAACGGTGCGGAGCTTAGAGTCGTTGAGCATTTTCCGCTCGTGCTGAGCCTGTCGAAGCACTCCGAACCTTTTTTCATCAACCTGTTAGGCGTGCGAGAAGGCGCGGAGGATATGAAGTTAGCGCTTCGTTGGTTTCTTCGGCTTCTTCTTCTGGGATTTAGATATCGGCTGCCATTGTTGCTGGATCAAGGCTGCCAGGGCCTTGCCGAGTGGAAACTTGTGTGCGACGGATTGGATAACGTCCTGCAATTCATTTTCGCTACAAGTAAAGGTATGTTTTCCGTCGCCCGTCGGAATAGCGAGATCGAGCGCGTTATGTCCGATCGAGTGCCTTGGGAGGCACTCCTTCAAAAGCCTATATTCGTCGGTCGGCAAAACAAAAAAGAAGTCGCGAACCCGTTTAGTCATTCCCACCATGGAGTTAATAGGAAGTGAGGAGAATAGCAAGCCCCCAGGCTGCGTATCGCGGCCGACACGCGGCGAAGCTATCCTGCCAGGCGGGTGTCCGGGCTCTGGCATAACACTGTTATCAATCTTGATATGGGTGTTTGATGGTGGACTTGTTCGCCGGAGAAAGAAGACTCCGATTTCTCACCGCCCTTCGTTCCTTCCCAGCGGCATCCTAACTTCACTCCATCTTGTGGCCAGTTTCAGGCGGTCACTCCAAACCTTCAGCTAGTTCAAACCTAGGACGCGACGAGCGATAAACGTTTGCATTTTGCAATCAACGCAACGACGCGTCGTGCAAATTACCAGGCGGTTGCCGGTTTTTGGGTTGAAAGCTCTATGTTTTCGCGGCGTAGGAGCTGGCATATCGCTTGCGCTACCCATCTATGCAGTTAGATAACTTTAGGAGAGATCAGATGGCTGACGTTATTTTTATCGTCATTACAGTGGTGTTTTTCATAATCTCATGGCTCTACGTCAATGGATGCGATCGGTTGTAGGGAGAAATTATGACGCTGGAATATCTTCTCGCTGTGATCGTCTCGGTGATTATTATGATCTACCTGATCTATGCGCTCTTATGGCCTGAGCGGTTCTAAGGAAGAAAACGATGACATTCAATGGATGGCTGCAAATTTTCATCTTTGCGATCATCATTTTCATTATTACGAAACCGCTGGGCATCTACATGTTCCGCGTCTTCGAAGGGGAGCGGCAGCCCTTGCCGCGTTTCTTCGGCGCGATCGAGCGGTGGATCTACCGGCTTTGTGGGGTTGATCCGAAAGAGAAGCAAGGCTGGAAAGACTACACTATTGCGTTGCTAGTTTTCAGTGCTGTTACTTTGTTAGTGACCTACGGCATCGAGCGTCTGCAACACATTCTGCCGTTAAACCCGCAGAAGTTTCCTCCGGTCCCCGCAGACCTTGCCTTTAACACAGCGGCAAGCTTCACCACCAATACCAATTGGCAGAACTACGGCGGCGAGTCAGTCATGAGCTATTTGACCCAAATGGCGGGGTTGGCGTGGCATAACTTTCTCTCGGCTGCTGTCGGTCTTTGTGTAGCACTGGCGTTGGCCCGCGGGTTAACGTATCGCCGGCAGCCTGGAGATCCAAAGACGCTCGGCAATTTTTGGGTCGATCTCATCCGATCGATTGTTTACGTCTTTCTGCCCATCTGTATTCCGGTGACGTTACTGCTGGTTTCCCAAGGGGTGATCCAGAACTTCTCGTCCTATGTGGATGTGACGACGCTTGAAGGCGTGAAGCAGACTATTGCTATGGGTCCGGTGGCATCGCAGGAAATAATCAAAGAACTCGGCACGAACGGGGGAGGTTTCTTCAACGCCAACAGCGCGCATCCCTTTGAGAACCCAACACCGCTCAGTAACCTTATCGAGATGCTTCTGATCTTTGCCATCCCCGCCGCCGTTACCTACACGTATGGACGCATGGCACGAAATCAAAAACAGGGCTGGACCATCTTCGGGGCGATGGCTTTAATGTTTTTCATGGGGATATCGGTTGCTTACTATTACGAGACCACCGGCAACGCTGCGCTGCGTGGTTTTTCGGTGGATCAAACTAGCGGAAATTGGGAGGGCAAAGAATGCCGCTTTGGCATTGCCAATTCGGCACTCTGGGCGACGGTCACTACGAATACGTCGTGTGGCGCCGTCAATTCGATGCATGACAGCTTCACCGCGCTTGGTGGTCTAGTGCCGCTGGCGAATATTCAACTTGGTGAGGTGGTTTTTGGCGGTGTCGGCGCCGGACTCTACGGCATGTTGATCTTCGTTCTGCTTTCGGTCTTCATCGCCGGCTTAATGGTTGGACGCACTCCGGAATATCTTGGAAAGAAGATTGAATCTCGCGAGGTTAAGCTGGCGATGCTCTACGTGCTCATCTTTCCGCTCATTATTCTTTACTTCTCCGGTTGGTCGGCGGTGGCGCCGTATGCTCTTTCCTCGTTAGGCAACAACGGACCTCACGGTCTCAGCGAGATTCTGTACCTCTACAGCAGCCAGGCGGGAAATAATGGATCGGCCTTTGCCGGCATCAACGGCAATACGCTGTGGTTTAACGTGACGGGGGCTATGACCATGCTCATCGGCCGGTTCATGATGATCATTCCGCCGATGGCGATCGCAGGTTCCCTGGTGGGCAAGAAAGTTGTGCCGGTGAGCCTTGGAACCTTCCCGACAGACGGGGCTCTATTTGTCGTGCTGTTAATCGGGGTGGTCATTATTGTCGGTGCGTTAACTTTCTTCCCCGCGCTCGCGCTTGGGCCCATCGTCGAACATTTTGTGGCTCTCGCAGGAAAGGTCTACTAACATGGCAGACACTCGCTTAAAAGAACGTTCACTTTTCGATCCTGAAATCGTCCGGCCCGCAGTTTGGGAGAGCTTCCGCAAGCTCGCGCCGCAACATGTAATCAAGAATCCGGTCATGTTCGTGGTCGAGATCGGCAGCGTGCTTACCACGCTGATCGGGTTGCGCGATATGATCGCTCCCACGGCGGGATCTCAACCGCTCTGGTTCACGTTCAATGTTAGTTTCTGGTTGTGGTTTACGGTAGTTTTCGCCAACTTTGCCGAAGCCGTGGCTGAAGGACGAGGCAAGGCCCAAGCTGCTTTTTTGCGCAAAATGCGTCAAGAGACGATTGCACGTAAGCTCGTCAACGGAAAGCGTGAGGAAAAGGTTTCGGCCTCGTTGCTCCGCAAGGGCGATGTCGTTGTGGTTGAAGCGGGGGAGATCATCCCGGGCGATGGTGATGTGATCGAAGGTATCGCTTCAGTTGACGAATCCGCGATCACCGGCGAATCCGCGCCCGTCATTCGTGAAAGTGGCGGTGACCGTTCGGCGGTAACCGGTGGAACAAAGGTACTATCTGACCGGATTGTAGTGCGGATCACGGCCAGCCCTGGGGAATCTTTCTTGGACCGCATGATTGCACTGGTAGAAGGGGCGGAA
>JBGPIK010000588.1:0-3677 GCA_041484845.1 Binatia bacterium
TCCGTATTACATCGAGATCAGCCCCACCCTCATCACGGTAAAGGTCCAGGGCTCCCGTCGCGCCGGCGTTTCGTTACCCTTAATCGAAGTCATCCGTCGCCTTTCCACGCCTGACAATGTTCCGGCGAAGTTTCACGCGGATCCCATGGCCTACCTTGAATGGGTAACGAAAAGGAAAAAGAAGCACTAATGACGACGCTACAGCATCAAGACTGCGAAGAATGCCGACTTAACATCGAAATCATCGGCGTGAACGGTGATCTTATCTCAAAGCAGATTCTTCAGGGAATGGAAAAGAGCGGCGAACACGTTGCTGTTCACGTGAACCGTAAGGGCGAATTGCTATCCGTCATGACCATCAAAACAGCCGATGTTCCACAAGCCCTGTCCATGGATCACGAGTTCGAAGTCAAATATAGCGAGTATCTCAACGACCTCAAAACAGGCGAGTCACTTATCATGATGACAACTGAAGGGTCCAATCACGTTGGGATCTACAAGCTTCCTCCCCGGCCGCTGCATTGAGCTTGTCCTTGCCAAAGATTGACGATTGGAGTTTTGGTCTCGGTATTCTAGACTGACATGCATCGATCGGACCTGAATGATGAGAAACAAAAAGAAATCTTTTTCAATCGAGCGATTCATCCGACTGACGGAGGACTTCGTTCCCCATCATCATGGCCCCGATCGTGTGTGGATTTTCTATCTCCGCGAAAAACGGAAATGGGTTCGGGTGCATGTGCAAAAGTACAAACGCGTTTATTATCTGACAACCAGTGACTCGGTTCAGGTCACTTTTCCCAATTCCGGGTATGATGAACCGGCTGAATTGCGAAGCCGCCTTAAAATATGGACCCAAGAGCTTTCCAAATGGAAGAAATCATTATTGCGTGATCCAATTGCCGCCCAAGCGACGCTCTATAAGAACCTGCCATTGTCTTTGCGCTGGGGTGTGATGCAGCGGCGGCATGTGAAAACGCTGCTGCCCAGTTGGCTGCCCATAGAGAAGGAATTGACCGCTAAGGAAAAACACGCGCTACTTTCACTCCTGGACAAACCTGATCCCGATCCGCAACTAGCCATGACGCTCGATCGGTTTTTGGATTATTGCCGCATCGCTTATCAGGCCAATGCCACGAAATTGTCCGGCTTTCGCTCCGGGTTACCGGGGCGGGAGTATTATCAAAAATATGCCGATGGCAGAGACGGCGGGCTCTTGAAAGTAGCCGGCGACTCCCCCGAGGAGTTTCAGCGATGGTATGACAGCAAGGAGCGGCAAGGCTGTCACCCATGGGAAATCTACCGCGGCGGCAACAGCACCCACATCGATCTTGCCGTGGTGAGGTCGGAACGGGGCGGATGGTCGATCCATCTAAATGCTTTCTCCAGTACCCGGTTAGTGGAGACCTGCCGAATCGCGCTGGCTCTGAATAAAGCTACGCTGCCGTTTAAATTCGGCCATAAAGAATCGTACAAGTTGCGCCTCTTGGCCGAAGACTGGGTTGGGGTCGTGCCCGAAGGTTCCGATCTGGGCTATGCGGGGCATCATTTTCCCAAGGAATGGAACGTTGCCGATGCGATTCGCATATCATGGTTCTTCGAGGAGAATCCGGAGAAACGCAGCGCGCTCAGAATTCAGTTGCGCCAGCTGGTTCACTGGCTGCCGGAACAGATCACCAATGGGTGACCCCGATGAGGGCTGACCTCTTTCTCGGTGTCCGTCAAACCCGGGCTAGCTCACCATGCCGGCGCGGTTTTTTTTGCGCACAAAGGGTAAGTGTCGCGAAAACAAATTGCCGAAGATCACCCTTTTGTTTTATAAGTAATTTGTTATAATTCCCTAGAGACAAGACATGGAATTACCCCGGCGCGTGGTGTGGCTCGGCGATTCACGCAAGAATCTGCAAGCGTTTCCGCAGCCGGTTCGGCGCGACATGGGCGCGGCTTTGTTTGCCGCTCAACGCGGCGAAACCGCCGAGCACGTCAAGCGTTTCAAGGGTGTTGGCAGCGGCGTCATGGAGATTGCGGAACGGTACGACACAAACGCTTACAGGCTGATCTATGCCGTCCAGCTCGGTAAAAGTATTTATGTGCTGCACGTGTTCCAGAAGAAATCTAAGTCCGGCATCGCTACGCCGAAAATGGACGTTGATTTAATCGTGAAGCGCTACAAAGAGGCGCGGGAGAGAGCGAAAAATGAGTAAGAAAACCGAAGTGACCGAAAGCGACGGCAACATCTTTGCCGACCTTGGCATCGATAACGCGGACGAATTTTACACCCGCGCCTCTCTGGGCGTGCAGGTCATGAAGCTGCTGAAAGGCCGCAGCCAGAAGGAAGCGGCCAAACTGCTTGGTGTCAAACAGCCGGAAATCTCCGCGCTCATGCGCGCGAAATTCAGCCGCTTCAGCCAAGAGCGCCTCATCGGATTCCTGAATAAGCTGGACAGAAAGGTTACCATTCAAATCAGCCGCCACCGTGGCAAAGAGCCTTACCAGCAAGTGACGCTAGCGCCTTGATTGCGGGTTACGAAAAAGATGGATGCTATCCAGTTTGCAACCGCTGTCGTAGCCGTCGTTGCTGCTATGTGGCAAGCTTCTCGCAACTCATTCCGCTTTAAGCCTTTGGGGGAATCTTCTAACCATCATGTCGATCAGGTCATCGGACGTTCCCGAAGTCTTATTAATCGATCAGCAATGTGCGGCCGATTACCAGCAGTTTCTAAAAGAACTGGAACCCGGTGAGTCTTTAATCATGATGACAACCCACGGGACGGATCGTATCGGGATCTACAAGCTTCCTCCCCGGCCGCTGCACTAAAATTCGTTTTCTCCGCACTCCCTCTCACACATAGTCGAAAGTCGCACCCGACTAAACCTTTCCAAAAAAAGGAATAAGGCAATCCTCACCTGAAAAACCAGGTGCAAAGGAGACCTGCCGATGGCACAGCTTCAACAACAATCCCCAGGCCGTTACGTCATGAAAGATCTCTATCTCTTTAGCTGCAAGAGAGAGATTCTCGCGCGAAAACTCGAATCCCTGCCGATCACAATTCCTCTAAAGCCGATCAGACCGGAAACCGCGTTGAGAAGAGCTTTAAGCCTCAATCTCGATCAAAAACGCTACGCCTTTGAAGAATCGTCCTTCGAGAAGGTCAATGACAAACCGGTTCAGATCATTCTGAGCCGCGAGGCTCTGAGCAACGGCGACATCGACGCTGGTGTCGGAAAAGCTTACGTGGAGCGGGGACGTGTAGAGGTAAACACACTTTATCCAGAAATCAGGAACTCGCTCGAAAACGGCTTTCGGTTTCACATGGAAACAGCCATCACCAGGGATCTCTCGATCGTTGTCACAAAATATCTGGCTGCCTGCATGGGAATCCCGGTTAGGCCCAAGAACGGGGAGATTTATTTTGCCCTTGAGAGATACATTCCTGAAGTTCTTGAACTAATGACCGTGATTGACAGCCTGGGCCAGGAAAGCACTATTCGCGTCTCGCCGGTGGTCGGAGATGAGGTGCAAAAGGTGGTGGAAAGGGCTCATGATCATTTCAGGACGTCGGTGGAACACTTAATGCGGCTCACAGAAGAAATCTCTGATGAGACCCACACCAAAACCCTCAACACGAGGCTCAAAGACGCGCGGGATCTCCTTGAGCAGGCCGCAGCCTATGAAA
>JBGPIK010000589.1:0-3656 GCA_041484845.1 Binatia bacterium
CTAGTGTAGTGTCTCTTAAATCGGGAGACTTATTTGCTCGTCATTCCGGCCAAGCTGGCGATAGCTAGCGCGAGCCGGAATCCAGAAAAGCGAAGAAAACCTGGATTCCCGCTTCCGCGGGAATGACGACTAAGGCCGTCTTGGATAAAGTACAAACAGCGTGAGACACACCACTAGTTTGTTTCGACTTTCGCGGCGCTTCGCACCTTTCCCCGGACAAGGGAAGTAAAGACACCGGCCGCGCAAATCGCGGACAGCATGGTTAGCGCGGTTCTCATCCCTGTCATAAAAGCTTCTACGGGCACCTGGGGGCCCGAGCTTCGTGACACGACCGCCCGCCCCACGTTGGCTGAAAGCACCGACGTGGCCACGGCAAGACTTATCGCCTGGCCGGTGAAACGCATGGTCGATAGGATTGCAGCGGCGACTCCGTACTGCCTTTTTTCAACAGAACTCATGGTGGCATTGGTGTTGGGTGAACTGAAAAAGGCGTGGCCTGTTCCAAGAGCCATGAGCCTTAAGGCGATGTTCCACCATTCCGCGGCAGCCCCAAGCAAGGACAAAGCAAAGATCGATGCCGAAACTATCGCCATGCCTATGGAAGCAATGATCCTAGGTTCGATTCTGTCGGAAAGCCGTCCCGTGAGGGGCGAGAAGGCCGCCATCATGACAGGTTGAGCCAAAAGTATTAAGCCCGCCTGCTCGGCGCCGAAGCCTGGGATAAGTTGCAGATAAAGGGACATGATGAACGACACGCCGAAGACGGCACTGTAATTCAGCAGAGCGGTTAACGTGGAGAACGCAAACGGAGTATTTCTGAAGAGTCGAATATCCAGAAGCGGCGAGGCAACCCGGGTTTCAATCAAAAGAAATAGAGCGAGGACGGCGAAACCCGTGAGCATAAGGGTCGTAGACAAAGAGGAGTTTTGGCCCTCAGAGAAGGTCAGGCCGAGCAGGATCATGGAGAGCGCCAGACCGTAAGTGATGATCCCGATCGGATCGAGTCTTTCGGCTCTTCCTTCAATTTTTTCATCCTGAATCTTGAGCAGCGCGAGAGGAATAACAAGGATGCCGATGGGCACGTTCACATAAAACACCGATCTCCACCCGAGATTCTGGACAAGAAATCCTCCGAGTGAGGGGCCAAGGGCCAGGCCGACATAAACAGCGGCGGTATTGATGCCCAAAGCCTTCCCCCGTTCATTCACCGGGAAGACCGCGCTCAGAAGCGCAATGGAATTTCCGGCCATCATGGCTGCGGCTACGCCTTGAAAAAATCTTGTCGCTATCAGAGTGGCAAGAGAAGGCGACAGCCCACAGATAGCCGATGTCAATGTGAAGAGGGCAACCCCGAGGGCATAGACGCGGCGCCTGCCTCGTATGTCCGCAAGCCGCCCAAACGGAATCACACAGATGGTTAGACCTAACACATACGCCGTCGCGACCCAGCCCAATGAAACTACATTGCCGCCAAAATCGCTTCCTATTGACGGCAGCGCCAGGGTCACCACGCTGCCATCGAAAGGCCCCATGAAAGCGCCAAACGTGGCTACGGCCAATGCTGCGCGCTTCGACGTTGTCGTGAAACTCTCCGTTGCTTGCCCAGGCATGCGGCGATGATAGCAGGAATTGATTTTTTGGGTCCAGGGATCGAATAAGAAAAAAGAAGATCTTCACGCTTCCGTATGGTTAACCCGGGCAATGCTATTTCAGCGCAAGGACTCGGAGATTGCACCGCGGCGGCCGTGGTCGTGAGAAGAAATAGCCGATCGCCCTTCGACGCGCTGCTCAGGACGAACGGCTAAGTACTTGAATTTATATTGCGCTGTCCCGTTCGTGGTGGCCTGTCGAACCATGAACGGATTTTTGCTCACGACCCGCGCCGGGCTTCTTTGAATTGGCGGTCGATTTCTTTTATCTCGCGCTCTAAACCTACTTTCAGGTCATCGGCCCAGCCATCTAGTTTCTCGGTCTCAACTTCGAAGAACTGCGCGTTGCGCAAACGATGAGCTTCATCGATGACCACGAGATCCCACGGCGTGGTCGCCACGTCGGGCGCCTCGCTGCGCGCAAAGTGATAGGAGCAGATAACGACGGCGTCCTTCACCTCGAACGGTTTAAAGTTCCCTCGTTTGATCGCGTCGTTATAGGACTTGGTCTCCAATATCCGGCAAGGCAGAAAGAACTTTTCTGTCAATTCCTGATGCCACTGCTTGCGCAGATTGGACGGCGCGACAATGAGAATCCGCCGCTTCCGCTCGGCCCATCTCTGCGAAATAACGAGTCCCGCTTCGATGGTCTTCCCCAAACCAACCTCGTCAGCCAGCAGCGCGCCTCTAGACAGCGGTGAATTGAATGCGAAGAGCGCGGCCTCCACCTGATGAGGATTTACGTCCACCTGTGCGCTGGCTACTGCACCGGCGAGCTTTTCCAAGCTGTCGGACGAGCAGCGCTTTGTCAGCTCATGGGCGTAGTATTTAGCGTGGTAGGGAGTTAGCTCCATGCACTCTTCAACGAGGATCATTCAATCGCTGCGGGGTAGTTCAATTAGAGCTCAGTGACCGGGGAGGATTTTCGCCCGGAGATCCGGAAGCGTTGGTCTCGGCTGCATCCCACATCGGCGAGTCGAATTTTAGTCGAAACGGCTGATTCTGCCAGGGGCACGGCGGCTCGTTCGTGAACCGTGCTGATTTGCGTGAAATGAATGGTGAGCAGTCAAAAGGTAAGGGTCGCGCTTGGCGGCGGTAGGGGGTATTATGCCCGGCAGCAATTTGAAGGTTGGGAAAATCCATCCGCGCTGCGGACAATGGAAATAAAAGAACGGAGGCAGAAAATTAGATGCTGAGTTCTGATATCGGCAAAAGGCTCTCGTTCCTCGACAGGTTCCTCACCCTCTGGATCTTTGCCGCCATGGCTCTTGGCGTCGGCCTCGGTTATTTCGTCTCCGGCGTGGAAGCGTTCATCAATAGCTTCCAAGTAGGAACCACTAACATTCCCATCGCGCTTGGATTGATCCTCATGATGTATCCACCTTTTGCCAAGGTGAAGTACGAAGAGATGGGGGATGTTTTCAGGAACAAAAAGGTGGTCGGTCTTTCCCTTGTCCAGAACTGGCTGATTGGACCCGCTTTGATGTTCGTTGTCTCATTCTACATGGGGAAAAAGATGGGGGCGGACTATTCCAAAACTGCGACTCTCGCCTTTACTGCCGCTAGCAATAACTTCGAACTGGCTATCGCTGTGGCGGTGGCTGTGTTTGGCCTTAATTCCGGCGCTGCCTTCGCCGCGGTCATTGGGCCGCTGGTGGAGGTGCCGGTAATGATCGGCCTCGTAAACGTGGCGTTCTGGTTTCAGCGGCGTTTTTTCATGCTCGCGCCACCGGCAAATTACCCACTGCGAGAAACCGGCGGCTCCCGGCGGTAGGCGCCCGCTTTCTCACCACGAAGGCCCAATGCGGCGAAGCCGCAACCAAACGTAAACAGCCGAAAGACCCCCTCTTACATCTCCCCCGCTCGCGGGCTACTCTGTGGACGTAAGTATGGGGGCTGGACACTGAAAATGATTTGTGGCATTGTTTACGTAGGTGGACAACAGCGTGGTGGTGTGTGGACGGGTAATTCCGCACGCGGTGATAGAACGGATCAAGGCGGCAGTGC
>JBGPIK010000590.1:0-3656 GCA_041484845.1 Binatia bacterium
AAAGGCGCCGCCGGTGTGGCGATCCAAAACTTGAACCTGATGATCGGCGCGCCCGAGGAGACCGGGCTACCGCGATAACTTGAATTGCAACTGCCGCTCGGCCCGGCGGGCGTTAGGAACGATGCGCAGCGACGGCGGTACAAGCGGCAGTAGATGCCGTACGCTGGCAGCAGCGAAGCGAAAATGTTTTTCACGGCGGTTGTCCCAACGAATTTCATAATCTTGGCGCAGTCTCTGTGGCAGCAGCCCCGCGGTTATCAAACGGAAGAGCGGGCCGCCGGGTCTCAAGAACCATGGTCGCGGATATAATATATCTCGCGCCAGCGCGATCGCCGTAGGTCCCACGGCGATCGCCGGCCCGGCGAGCATGGTTTTCATATAAGCATTGAATTCGGGCAGCGACGGAGGGACATGCGCATCGTCGATTTCGAACAACTGCGCGAGCTTCTTCGAATCCTCGTAGTAGCGCGATCTTTCCTTCGCGGGCAACGGCTTGACGAGAAGCTCGTACGCGCTCATTGCGGAGTCAATCAAGGTCGCGTGCACCCATAACAACAAATCCTGCTCGAAAGCGTCATAGGCCATCCCCCCGTGCGACGGTTCGCTCGGCGGGACGGTGCCGTGCACTCTCTCATGAACGTTGCTAACGCGCTCCAGCGCGGTGCGCGCCTGTGCGACTTGATCGAAAACGATCGACCACATCGCGCTCATGGTGCGGTACAAACGCCCCAGCGGATCGTCTCGGAAGTTGCTGTGTTGGGACACGCCGGCCGCCACCTTCGGATGAGCCAGCTGCATCAGCAGCGCCCGGCCGCCGCCCAGTAACAGAGCCAGCTCACGATCCACTTGCCAGATCGTGCTTTGCGGAAAGAAAAATCGATCGCGCATAGGTCAACCCTGCATACCGCGTTACTGTTTTTTGTCATTTCGACCGGAGGGAGAAATCCTCGGCTTGTCAGTAAGAAAGATTTCTCGCATCCGTTCGGAATGACAGAAACAGCGCTCCGCCCGTCTTGTCGGCATAAAGGTCAAGCTGGCCGCGGTAGCGCTCCGGGTATAAAGGCAAACAGATAGCCGATGAAAACTCTAGCGTGGCGTGTGGAATACATCCAGTCATGAAAAGGTTTCGCACTCTGCAACCCAACTCTGCTGGTGCGATATTGCTGGCGCTTCGTTTTTATATTTAAGCCCCCGTTTAACTGGATATTTGACGTTTCACGTGTTTATACGTATGTAATTCGTTCTTTTTCTTTGACGCGACCGACGGCTCTTGGTAAAAGAGCCGAAACTGAACTCGCCGAAAGGAGTTTTGCCGACCATGAAACGACTATGGATCTTCAATATCCTTCCGCTTTTAGTATTTTTGTTACCACTTGCAGTGCCGGCGCAAACTCTCAGAATCGGTTATATATCCAAAGATCTCAACCATCTTCCATATTTTATCGCGCAGAAAAAGGGCTTTCTGGCGAAAGAAGGGGTGGCGGTGGATCTCGTCAATATCGGGCGAGGTGATATTCAGCTTGAAGCCCTGGTGGCGCGCGAGCTTCATATCTCTACCGTAAACGCCGACGGCATTATTATTTGGAATGAAAGGAGCGGTGACAATTTAAAAGTGATCGCAGGCACCAGCAATGCCGCCCCCTATCTTCTCGTCGGGGCAAAGAACATCAAGCGTATTGATGAGCTCAAGGGACAGAAGCTTGGGGTTGCCAGTTTGAAGGGCGGGGCCACTTCAATTCTGGTCTCTTATCTCAAGAGCAAGGGACTCAATTATCCGCGTGATTACTCCATGATCGTTATCGCCGGCGGCACGCCATCGCGTTTGAGCGCGCTTGAGAGCAACTCGGTGGCGGGCGCGGTGTTGGGGATTCCCTTCGCCGATGTTGCCGTGGACAAAGGCTTTACCCGATTGGGCGATACCATGGAAGTGATTTCCAATTACCAGTTCAACGGTATTAACGTAAATCCCGCGTGGGCGGAGAAGAACCGCTCGCTACTGGTGCGATTCTTAAAAGCACACATCCAGAGCTTGCGCTGGATCTATGACAATCCCGCGGAGGCGGCGGACTTTCTGACCAAAGAATTCGGCCTTCAGGCGCCTTACGCGCGGCGCGGCATCGACTATTACACGAAGCACAAAGTCTTCCCGATCAATGGCGACGTGACGCTGTCGGGTTTGAAAGTGAATATTGAGGTGCAGGCTCAAGACGGGGTGCTGAAAGAACCCTTGCCGCCGCCGGAAAAATACGTCGATTTGAGTTACGTCCGTCAAGCGCAGAAGGAATTGGGACTGTGAACCTAAAGTTCAAGGTTACAGGTTCAATGTTTCTGCTAGTTTCCGGCCTTGAACGTTGAACCTTGAACTCTGATATTCGCTTCAGCGCCGGCCGTAGAGTTTATCCACGAAACCACTTTTTCTCATTTCGTCGACGAAGCGCAGCTCCACGAAATCTTCCGCTTTGACTTTGGCGGCCCGCGGATCCGTGAGCGCCTGAACCTCTAAAGTATTTTTTAACCCTTCAAGGGTCGGATACGTGTCATCAGCCAGCAATTCACGGTTGGAGGCATAAGCGCCTTCGACGATTGACCGTTCAAGACTGCGGGTATACCGCGCCATGATTTTGAGCGATTCCTCTTTGTGGGTTTTGAAGAAGTGAATCGCCTCGGCCATGGACCACACGACCCGGCGAACTTCTTCGGGATTTTCGCGAATCCTCTTCCGCGTGGTCACCATGCAGTTAAACTGAAACGGAACCTTAAGTTTCGCCATGTCCAGAATGACTTTGAGCCCGGCTTTTTCTCCTTGGATTTTTTCGCCTTCCGTGACGACGGTAAAGTCCGTCTGCCCTGTCAACACGGCGGCAATTCGAGCAGGAGCGCCGCCAAGCGTAATCGCCCTGATGTCCTTGTAGGGAACGCCCACGCGCATGAGCGCCAACCGCAGGGCGAAGTCCGCGGATGTGCCGGGAATGTGAACGGACGCCGATTTCCCCTTGAGCTCTTCCGGAGACTTAATGTTCGGGTTGCCGATAATGTAATAGGGCAGGGTGTTCATCTGGCTTTGGATAATGGCAATATCTCCGCCCGCGAGGTTTGCGTTGATGACCGCGGTTCCAACGGCGCCGCTGTACCCGAGGTCGCCGGCGAGAAGACTCTGGATACCGCGGACGCTGCCGTTGAGGAAAATCGTGTCGAGGTCGAGTCCGTGTTTTTTGAAAATACCGACGTCTTTGGCGATCCAATAAATGACGGACGAATTCATCGAGTCCGAGATATAGGCCACGTATGTTTTCGCTTGGGCTGTAGCTGTAATTGTCAGAATCCAGCCACTCAGCAGTGCCAAGAGCGGTGCGAACGCACGGAATTGTTTCATAAAGCCTCCTTCAACCCTGGTGGTGCGCCAACCGGGTGAGCTTGTACGCAGCCCACCGGAGCATAGCTTCGATCCGCCCTCGCGGCAAGGGAAGGAGACCAAGACCATAACTCCGCTCTAAGGTTCCTCCGCAGTGCCCACCGGCACACGCGGGGACGCGGACGCTCGGCGGTGGGCTGTGCCCGGTATCACCGAGGTGGCGGCCCGGGGCTCACCCGGCTAGGCGCGGCGGCGTTCGTCATACATCGCGAGCAGGCGCCCGCGCGCGTCGACGATTTCCTGG
>JBGPIK010000591.1:0-3646 GCA_041484845.1 Binatia bacterium
CCGCAGAGCTTTTCTCGCGGAAAACGCTCCTTATCGACTAAGGCAACCGCATAACCCCGGCGCGCCAGCGCAATGGCCGTCGCTGACCCCGAAGGGCCGGCGCCGATAATCGCGACATCAAACTTGGCCATGATCACGCTCCAGGGAAATCAGCGCCAAAACGCGAAAAGGGAAAATCGAGAAGAGCTGAACCGGGCCGACATCGGCGCGGTGAAAAAGCTCGCGCCACTCGGCCACCGTGAACGCCCGCTGCACCGACAGCGGCGCGTCGGTTAGCGTCATCACGTTGCGGGTAAACAGCCGCGTGAGGCTGCGAATGCCGTAATACGCCAAGGGATGACGCACCAGATCGCTGACGATGATGGCCCGCCGCGCGATCCCGGACCAGGTTCTCAACAGCGTTACGATATGAGCTTCGGAAAAATGATGGAGGAATTGTGACGCTAAGACAAAATCAAATGAGGCTGCTTGGAAAGGAGGAGCCAGGCCGTCGCCGCGCACCAGCTTGATTTCGGGATAATGGCGCGTCTGTGATGCCGCTGCCGCGATGCTAACCGGCTCGCCCTCGAGTGCGGTGAATTCCGCGCCGAGGCCCCGGGTTCGCGCCCATTCGGCCAGCCGCGCGGGAATGTCGCCGCTGCCGGTGCCGATATCGAGGAGGGAGAAATAGCTTAAGCTCCGCTGATGAATAAGCCGCTGCACACCCCGCAGCACACTGCGATAGCCGCCCAGATAATGATTCAGGGCGCGCAAATTCGCCAGGTCCTCCTCGAGCAGCCGGGGCGGATTGCCCGGCAGATCCATCATTTCCTTCTCTTCGCTTCTTTTCATCCCGGATTCCAGTTCAGGCCGCTAAAAACCCTCTCGGACTCCTTCGACGGTGCTCAGAGCCCGTCCTGAGCTTGACGAAGGAACGAACAGAGAG
Source organism: Binatia bacterium (assembly GCA_041484845.1). Taxonomy (GTDB): domain Bacteria; phylum Desulfobacterota; class Binatia; order UBA9968; family UBA9968; genus JBGPIK01. Next base: position 926 of record JBGPIK010000591.1, read on the forward strand.
GAATTGATATCATGGCAATTTTCCGTTCATGCTGAGGTTCTCGAAGCATTCCGGATCTTTTTCAGCTTACGCCGAGCGCTGTGCCTACTTCCAACCACGGAATTCGGGTTCATGCGCGCTCCCCGCGGGTGATAACCAAGGCGGAATTTTTTGAGCCAAAGCCGATGCAGTTGCACAGCGACAACTCCGTTGCTTGAGCGAGACCGCGGTTGGGAATGTAATTGAGATCGCACTCCGGATCGGGCTCTTCGTAGTTGATGGTTGGCGGCAGATAGTCTTCATTCATACCCAGAATGGCAGCCACCGCTCCCGCCGCGCCGGAGGCGCCCTGCGGGTGGCCGATCATCGACTTGATTGAACTCATCGGGATATCGTAGGCGCGGCGGCCGAAACAAAGTTTAACGGCCAAGGTCTCGGTCTTGTCGTTTAATAAGGTCGAGGTTCCGTGCAGGGCCAGGTAACCAATTTCTTCTTTGGCCACCCGTGCGTCTTCAACGGCGATCGTCATCGCGCGCGAGGCCTCCTCGCCGCTGGGATCCAAACGCACCCGATGATAGGCGTCACACGTAGAACCGTAGCCCAGCACCTCGGCGAAAATTCGCGCGCCGCGCGCGAGCGCCTGCTGCCGTTCTTCAAGAACCACAATCCAAGCCCCTTCACCGAGCACGAAGCCGTCGCGCGCGCGATCAAAGGGACGGGAGGCGCGCTCGGGTTCGTGATTGTACGCGCTTGAAACCACACGCATGACGGAAAACCCCTGCATGACTCCCGGCGTAATCGTCGCATCGACGCCGCCGGTAATGAGATGGTCCGCCAGCCCGAAGCGAATCATATTGAAAGCATAGCCGAGCGCGTCCGTGGAACTGGTGCACCCGGTTGAAATCATGTGGCTCGGTCCGCGGAGATCGAAACGAATTGAGATTTCGCTCGAAATTGCGCCGAGGGTCGAGCTGGAAATATTGTAAGCGCTGACCTTGCGCAGCTGATCATTGAAATAGAGCCGGTACTGTTCTTCGGCAAAGTCCGACGCCCCGCCGCCGCTACCCAAGATGACGCCCCATAGCCGCCTTTCTTCCAAGCCCAGCGCTTCGGTCAAAATCCCTGCCATTTGCAGCGCCTCACGTGTCGCGGCAATGGCAAAAGGAACGGCCCGGCCCATGCGTTTCAACTCATGAGCCGCGACGTGATCTTCCGGATGAAAATTTTTTACTTCGCCGGCAATCCGGCAGGAAAGTGATTCGGCATCGAACAGGCTGATCGTATCGATGCCGCTCAATCCGCGCCGCGTCGCCTGCCAGAATTCACAGACACCGAGGCCGTTGGGGCTCACGGCACCCAAGCCGGTCACCACCACTCTGCGTCGCGGCGCGCCGCCATTATTTGCGATCATCTTGACACTTCACGGCCGAATGAGTTTCAATAAGAAGAGCTTAACATTCGCTGCCCTCATATTTAAGTTACAATCGGCGAGGAGACAACAGGATGAAGCTGCTAGTTACCGGTGCCACGGGCTTTATCGGCTCGGCTTTGTGCTCCCGCCTGTTGGAGCGAGGGCACGCGCTCACGCTCCTCACCTGTCACGCGCCGCCCGACGCGAGCACGCCGGCCAAAATCTGGCGTCACTGGATGCCCGGCACGTCGGGCGATTGGGGAGCCTCATTAGACGGAGCGGACGGCGTCATCAATCTGGCCGGCGAACCGATTGCGGCAAGAAGGTGGACGGAAAACCAAAAAAACAAAATTCGTTCGAGCCGCATCGACGCAACCCGAAGCATCGTTGAAGGCATCGCGAAAGCTCAGCGCAAACCCTCATTCTTGCTCAACGCCTCCGCAGTCGGTTACTACGGCCCCCATGGCGATGAGATATTAACCGAGGAAACCCCGGCTGGATCCGATTTTTTATCTTCCTTGTGCCGCGCTTGGGAAGAGGAGGCTCAAGGAGCGCAGTCGATGGGAATCCGCGTTGTTCGCTTGCGCACCGGCATCGTTCTCGGACCTCACGGCGGCGCCTTGGCGAAAATGGTCCCACCCTTTAAGCTCTTCCTCGGCGGCCCGCTCGGTTCCGGAGCCCAATGGATGTCCTGGATTCATCTGGAAGATGAGATCGGTTTGATTCTTCATCTGATTGAAAATCCGCAGGCTGTCGGCCCCGTCAATGGAACCGCGCCCAATTCCGTAACGATGAAAGACTTTTGCCAAACCCTCGGCAAGGTGATGCACCGTCCATCATGGCTTCCGGTGCCGGGTTTCGCTATGCGTCTCATGTTGGGCGAAATGGCGGATATACTTCTCACCGGGCAGCGCGCCGTTCCAACGGCGGCAAAAAAATTAGGCTACCAATTCCGCTATGCAAATTTGTCCGACGCCCTGAAGGCTTGTATGCCGCTAGAACGATAGACGATTCCTCGATCTTTCGCCCGCGATTTCTGACCCTAGAGAATTCGGGCTATTCAACTTAGGGTTCTCCCGGGTTTACTGTGAAGAAGTGTTCACCACAGAGGCACCGGTCGTGAGAAAAAACCCCTTTTTCGCAAAAATGAGCGTTGCAAGTATTTGATTTCATTGAGGCCAAATTTGTAATTTTGATGGTTTTTGAATTTTTTCTCACGACCGCCGAGTTCGCAGAGTTCGGAGTATTTTTTAATCAAAAACTCTTTACTCCGCGCCCTCCGCGGTGCAATCTCCGAACCCTTGCACTTAAATAGCATTGCCCGGGTTAAC
>JBGPIK010000592.1:0-3630 GCA_041484845.1 Binatia bacterium
AAAGTCGTGGAAGATTATTTCAGCATTCTAGAGGACCTGCTGATCGCCGTGCGCTTGCCGGTTTTCTCAAAACGCGCCAAGCGGCGCCTGATCGCGCACCCGAAGTTTTACTATTTCGACGCCGGTGTCTTCCAGACTATCCGTCCGCGCGGTCCGCTGGATGCCCCGGAACAGATTCACGGCCCAGCATTGGAAACCTTGTTTTTACAACAGGCGCGGGCGCTGAACGATTACAAGGACCTCGGGTATCGCTTGCATTACTGGCGTACCGCTAACGGCGACGAAGTGGATTTCGTTCTGTACGGCGACCGCGGGTTGCGCGCATTCGAGGTGAAAATGGCCGACAACGTCCGTCCCGACGATCTACGCTCGCTACTGCGTTTCCGCGAGGATTTTCCCGAAGCCAAAACTCACCTCCTCTACTTAGGCAAGCGCCGTTGGCATGACCGTGGGATCGAGGTATTGCCATTCTTAGATTGCGTCAGCAAGCTCGATCAATGGTTATGAAAAATCCTCTGCATCTGATCGAGCTGCGCACCATGCCTCAGGGACATCCGGATTATCGATTCATCTGCCAGGAGATGTGGCGCAGGATTCAGGAAGTCCACCCGACACTCGCGGCGGTCGGGAAGTTCATCGATTGGAAGAGCTACCGTCTTTGCCGGTTGCAGTCGGAGATGCGCACGGAGTTTAAAAAGTCGGCGTTGGAGAAATAAAAGAAAAAATCTACTATCTCGCTCCAGGTAACATGGAAAAATCGAGGAACGTCTGTGGATCGAGGTCGGTCGGCAACGGTCGATCTTGGCGCAGTATATCCAAGTAGGCCCGGGCGGCCTTCGCCGGCAGTCGACCGTCCTTGTTGAACATACTGAGCAAGGTCTCGTAGGTTCCATCGGCTTCAGTTGGTGTGATTTTGAACTTGTCGGCGATCATCTTGGCGGTGTCCGGTCGATTGGCGCGGATCCAAGCGATGGCTTCGAATAACGCCGCGATGGTTTTTTGTACTCTGTCCCGATGGTTCGTCACTTCAGCGCGGGAAGTGATCAGACCGGACGTCGGTATCTCGAGGAGATCGCCGATCAACATGAATTTCTTGAAACCTTTGGTCACTGCTTTGTCGTCGAAGGGCGGCGTCAGCACTGCGCCGGCGACCTGCCCGCTGGTGAGCGTCGCGAAACTCCCCGAAGTGCCGCCGGTCATAATGAAGCCAACCTCTTTTTCGTTGATCTCGAATTTCTTGAACCACGCCGTCATCAATTGATGACCGGTACTGCGAATGCCCGAGACGGCGACCTTCTTGCCGAGCAGGTCCTGCGGCTTGTTGATTTCTTTGGCGGTCACGAGCATCCACGGCGTGACGTTGTAGAAGTTGAGGACGACCACAAGCGGCAGCCCGACGACCGCCGCCGAAATTCCGGTCGATAGCGAAGGAAGAAAATTGATATTGCCGTTGATGACCGCCTGCGGTTGGATGAGTGTATTCATTTGTATGTATTCCGCTTCGAGACCGACTTTCCTGAGAAAGCCTTTCTCTTGGGCCACGTAAAAGGGCGTGTAGGTGAGCGCGAGCGAGGGGAGACCGACGCGGATCTTTTGCATGACCTCAGCGCCGTTGCTCACGCTCGGAAACAACAGAGTCACAGCAAACGAAGCTCGCATCCATGATATTGCATGCGTCATCGTTGGCTCCTGATCCGGGTGCCGCGGTAAGGTGTTTTTAATATGTGCAGCGGGACCAATCCTAGCGAAGAGCGGTGTCGGCAGTCAAACATTTTGAAAATGGGGCGACATTTGTCAGCCGATTATGTTCGGCAGGCCGGGAGGTGCCGCCTGCTCGCACCATTGTTTTTGCACGGTCTCAAGGCGGTTTGACAGGTGGATAGCATAGATGTAATGAGTGCAGCCAAGATCGAACCTATATCACAGGAGGGCCGATTGATGGAAAAATCGAAGAGCGATCCGATCATCATCGAGCAGGCCGGGATGCGCATGATTGTCGCGCACCGACAAGGTCTCGGCGGCAGCGATGAAGGGCTGACGTTCGACATCACGACCGCCGGCCCAGAGGACGAGGGAAAAAGAATTCTGCGCTTCGATTGCTTTTACAAAAACCCTCATTATCACGTCGGTGCCTCCGGCGACCATGCCGTTCACAACATGAAAGACGAAGGCATAGAAGACCCGGTCCGCTGGACTTTGGAGCAGCTTAAGACTCGGTTTCCCTCAATGGTCAAACAAGCCGGATACGAGGAAATCGCCGAGAAAATCGACCAGCAAGCGATTGCCGATCATCTCACCCCGTTAGAGCCGGAAATACTCGCTAAATACTAGTCGGTAATGCTGGCCGTAGATTCCTATCATTAGTAACATGAAGGTCGTCGTTCGCGGATTGACCAAAGTGTATACGACGAGCCAGGGCGACATTCGCGCTATCGGCGGGGTTAATCTTGATGTGCGCGACCGCGAGTTCTTCGGCATCATCGGTCCGACGGGTTGCGGCAAGACATCCTTGTTACACGTCATCGGCCGCTTGGAAGCCCCGACCACCGGCACCGTGGAGTTCGTCGGCGAGCAACATGCGAAGTCGCCCGTTTCGATGGTGTTTCAAGAGGCGGCGCTCATGCCCTGGCGCACGGTCGAAGAAAACGTGCCGTTGGGTGCCGAGTTTCGCCGGGAAGCGCCGTCGGTCTATAAACGCACCAGCCGTTTTTTCCTCGAAGTGGTGCGGCTGTTGGATTTCGCCGGCGCTCGGCCGCACGAGCTTTCGGGCGGCATGAAGCAGAAGGTTGCCATCGCGCGGGCGCTGGCCAACGATCCCGAAGTGGTGCTGATGGACGAGCCGTTCGCCAACCTCGACGCGCAAACCCGTCTCGTCATGCGCGAGGAGCTTTTACGCATCTGGGAACGCGACAAGAAGACAGTGATTCTCGTCACTCATAACATCGAAGAAGCGGTCATGCTTTGCGATCGTATCGCGGTGATGAGCGCCCGGCCGGGGCTCATCAAAGAGATCGTCACCGTCGACATTCCGCGCCCGCGCACCATGAAAAGCAGGAGAAATCCCGATTTTGCCGATTGCATGGAGAAGATCTGGAAGCTACTCAAGTACGATGTGGAGGATGCGCTGGAACGTGGCCGGTCGTGACGGAAATTGCGATTGCCGAGCGCGATAGAGAAAAAGGGCTCCAGTCCGCTTTTAGCTCTTAACGGCGTCGTCTGCATCGAATAGGGCTGAATCACGGCTCGATCGTTAAGAATCGAATACGCCGGGCTCTACTACGGCGTTATAAACCGCGGCCTGTCGCACTGGAACACATTCCGGAGAGACAAGAAATAGTGATTTTGCTGGCAGGAGGTGACAAGCGCAGCCAGTCCGCCGAAATCAAGACCGCCTTGCGCTTGACGCGCAATCTTTAGGAGAATATCAAGCGCAAAACGAAGACTACTCGTTACGATGTCGCATATCCTTGCTCGTCATTCATCGACTTCCGCAACGAGACACACGCCTTCCCAAACTCGTCGCAGCAAATGGGGTGAGAGAGTTCCTATTTTCTGGATCAAGTACGCTCTGTCGATGGTCTGTATCTGTGTGACGTTGACCACGCATGTCTTTGGCAGATTCCCTTCCCC
>JBGPIK010000593.1:0-3604 GCA_041484845.1 Binatia bacterium
AGCCCCGACGAGCCGATGTTGGCGCCGCGCAGATCCTCATAGGATTTAAATTTCTTGTTGGCCATGAGCATGTGAGTCAAGCCGTTGATCACGCCGCCGGTCGTCACGAGATCAGCGCCTTGCTCGGTCGCCGCAATAACCGCGTCGATTGAGCCGCTCGATACGTAAACCGATCCACCGACCAGCGCCAACGCGGATTTATCCGCGCCGGACACCAACACCAACTGAACGTCCAAACCCTGCCGGTCGAAAAAGCCTTGCTTCGAAGCCACCCAAAGGGGGCTGTAACCCAGCGTCTTCGATGACGCGCTCACGGGAAATTTTATCTTTTCCTGCGCCGCAACCGGAACGGCACAGAGGAGCACTAGAACAACCCAAGACATTAGCCGTTTATGCATCATGAAGCCCTTCGTCGCGCTTAAACAACTTATCTTAACGATGGAGTATCGGAGTGATGGAGTAATGGGTTTGGGAATAGAGTAATGGAATAGTAGAGAGTATGTTTAGCAACACTCCATTACTCCAACACTCCATTTCGCTTTGCGAGCACCCGCTACCGTCTGCCGAGCTCCTTGAGCGCCTCCTGGACGTAACTGTGATCCACGTACTTTGCGGGCGCCGCTAGTGGGCCTTTACTTTGCGTCCTTTCCGCGTTGATCTGGACGACGGTTTTCACACCCTCAATATTAATTTCGCCGTTCGGATTCCAGATTTTGTTCTCCGTGTAATACTCCCACCCCTGGCGGGCGTGCTGCGGCTTCAGCTTCATTTCTTTTGCGAGAAAATCGACCGCCGCCTCTTTGTTGTCGTAGAGCCAGCGCATCGCCTGCACAATGGATTTCATATAGCGCACAACGAGGGGGCGGTTTTTTTCAGCCCATGAACGCTTGAACGTCAACACGGTGAGCTGGTAATCGGGAATCACTTCGTTGACCCGCCCGATAACGTTCAGGCCCAATTCTGGAGCTTCATAACTCAACGGAATGGCGACGATCGCCGCATCGATCCCTCCCGAGCTGAGCGCTGTTAATGCCGGACCGGATCCCCCGACGTTGAGCAGTTTGTAGTCCCGCGGAAATTCCAAACCTTTGGCCTTCAGCACCTTGCGCAGCACGAACGCCGTGCCGGACGTCAATCCGGAAGAGCCCACCGTGGCGCCGCGGAGATCTTCATATGTCTTGAACTTCTTGGCGCCGAGAATCATGTGCGTCAAGCCATTGATCACGCCGCCGACGGAAACCAGATCCAGTCCCTGATCGACCACAGTCATCATGGCGTCGGCAGCTCCCGCGGCCGAAAACGTCGATCCGCCCACCAGCGCCATGACGGATTTATCCGCTCCCGACATCAATACCACTTGCACATCGAGGCCGTTTTTTTCAAAGAAACCCTGCCGCCAAGCGACCCAAAGCGGGCTGTAGCCGAGCGTTTTTGATGAAGCGCTCACCGGGAATTTAATTTTTTCCTGCGCCGAGCCGATAGAGACGAGCAAGGCGATCCAGATTACTGCCAGAATATTACACCACTTCATGTTGTTCTTCCCCCGTTGGTTTGCAAAATCATCTCTTTCACTTTGACTTTGTTGACTTTGCCGACTTCCGTATGCGGTAGCGCTGAAACCAGATCAACGGATTTAGGAACTTTGTAATCCGCTAATTTTTCCTTGCTGAAGCGAATAATGTCCTCTGCCTTAAGCGCGGAGCCCGGCTTCGGCACAATTACGGCCTTGACGGCTTCGCCCCATTGCGGATCGGGAACGCCGATGACGGCCGCCTCAAACACATCCGGATGGCTATAAAGGACGCCTTCAATCTCGAGCGGGTAGATGCTAATGCCGCCGCTTTTAACCATGTCCTTCTTACGGCCCACGACGAAGAGATACCCTTCTTGGTCAAAGTAGCCAAGATCGCCGGTATAGAACCAGCCGTTGCGAAAAGACGCGCTGGTGGCTTCGGGGTTTTTGTAATAGCCCTGCATCGCCAGCGGGCTCTGGCAAACAATCTCGCCGACTTCGTTCACTCCGAGCGGTTCGTCATTTTCACCCACAATGCGCAGCTCGACACACCAGACCGGCCGCCCGGCGGCACTGGGCTTGCTATCCATGTCTCGCGGTTTGGAGATGGCCATCTGTCCCGAATCCGTGGATGCGTAGGTGCGGTAGATATTGGGCGTGACTTTCGTTTTCAAATCCTCGAGAATGGAGGGATGAACCTTGCCCCCGGTGATGGCCAGACAACGAAGCGAACTCGTGTCGTATTTTTTCGTTTCCAACACGTGCAGCATGCGTTCGCACATGGTCGGCACCGCGCCGATGTAAGTCACCTTTTCCCGCTCGATGGTCTTCAAGACTTCCTCGGCATCGAAGCGCTCGTGCAACAGCATCGTGCCGCCAAAATAAATAATCCCTAGTGTGAATGACCGGCCGGCATTGAAATAAATAGGCGACGAAAGGATCGCCTTATCGTGAACGCCAAGCCCTTTTTCGATCGCATTATTGATGCAGTGAAAGACAAATGTGCGGTGCGTCGCTAAACAGCCTTTGGGAAATCCGGTTGTGCCGGACGTGAGCAGCACGGCAAAGGCGTCATCCTCGTGAACCTGAACCGAAGGCTCCTGCGAGCTTTGACCATCGAGTAGCCCGGCATAGCTGCGATCCGATGAAAGTGAGAGCGGTGTTAGAAAACTCAGGTCCTTGAGCTGCCGCGCTTTCTCAAACTCCTGAAACCCATTTTCCTGTAAAATGAGAAACGAAGGCTGCAACGCGGACACCACGGAAGCGAGCTCAAGCGCTTTCCATTTGATATCGAGAGGAATCGCCAATGCGCCGATCTTCGCCGTCGCAAAAAGAATTTCCAGATGCTCAATTCGATTGCCCACCGAAACCGCGACCGCGTCTCCCTTGGCCACGCCGGCGGACAACAGAGCATGGGCGAGCTGATTAACACGGGCGTTGAGCTCGCCATAGCTGATTTCCCGGAAACGATCTTTGGCAGCTATTTTCAAGGGGAATTTAGCCGCATTGCGCCGCAGCCCATCGCCGATCAAAAAAGGAACTTGCATCATGAGTATCCAAAGGAAGGAGTGCTGGATTAATGGAGTAATGGAGCGATGGGTTTAGAGCAATACTCCAACACTCCAATACTCCATCGCTCCATTCTTCTTACTTTCCTTTCCACTGCGGCGGCCGTTTCTCGACGAAAGCGCGCGGGCCTTCTTTGGCGTCTTCAGTTCCAAGAACGAAAGTCGCCAGATCCGATTCCAACCGCAGCCCCTGATCGAGAGACAGCTCGCTGCCTTTATAAACCGCCTCTTTGATACAACGCAGCGCCAGCGGCGCGCCTTTGGCAAAGGACTGGGCCATCTGTTCACCGGCCTGAATCAGTTGGTCGAAAGGAACAAGCCGGTTCACCAAACCGATGCGATAGGCTTCCTTCGCATCGACCGATTCACCCGAAAGACAAAGCTCGAGCGCTTTCGGAATTCCGATCAGACGCGCCATTCTTTGTGTGCCGCCCGACGCCGGCATGAAACCCAGCCGGATTTCGCTCAACCCCAGTTTGGCATTTTCCGCCGCGATGCGGACATCACAAGCGAGCGCCATGAG
>JBGPIK010000594.1:0-3598 GCA_041484845.1 Binatia bacterium
CCGGCACGTCGGCAAATCGAATGATCGGATAGCTCAGCCAGTCGAGGCTGGTCACGCCATGGCCATCGAACGCTACTTCTTCGTAGAGCGCGCGGCTGATGCCTTGCACGATGTTGCCTTCGATCTGATTCTTTAAGCCGTCCGGATTGATGATCAAACCGCAGTCGTGGGAGCAAACAACCCGCTTCACCGAAATTTGTCCGCTTGATTTGTCGACCTCGACCGCGGCGACCGCGGCGACATAGGTGCCGGCGCGGCGTGTGAGCGCTACACCGCGGCCCGACGCGATCCTTCCGGCTGATGCCGCGGAGGGCGAAGGACGCTTTTGCCAGTTCGCCTTGAGCGTTGCGGCCTTTAAACAGTCCGTGCCGCGTTTGTCCTTGGTCAAGTAGCCTAGACGAAAGTCGACGGGATCCTGTTTAAAATCTGCGGCAATCTCATCTAAAAGGGATTCGGTAGCGAAACAGCGGGCGATGTCGCCTGGAGCGCGCAGCTGGCTGGTGCGCAGCGGAATGGGTTCCGTAAAACGCCAGTTAATCAGATTGGCGAAAATTTTCTGGTTATCGATCGCATAGATCTCTCCGGCGCTCTGGCTGCCGTTGGAACCGTCCGGAGTGCTCGGCTTTATACCAAGTTGTAAGGATGCCAGCATCGGCGTGCCATCCGCTTCGGTCCGGGGAAGACTCAAATCGAGAAAATCCCACGCGATCAATTTACCATCGCCATCCACTCCGGCTTTGACTTCATCCACCTGCGCCGGCCCCTTCGGCTCCCAGCCGTGCTCGTCCTGGCGCGACCACTGAACGCGCACCGGAGCGCCGACGGCGCGCGATAGCAGGGCGGCGTCTTCAACCCCGTCATCGGTGGCAAGCCGCCCGTAGGAGCCCGAGCCTTCATAATAGATCACGCGGACGTTTCCTTCCGGAAGTTGCAGCAGCGTCGCGATATTCTTTCGTGTTCGGAAAGGTCCCTGTGTTCCGCACCATACGGTTGCCTTGTCTCGTTTCACGTCGGCAACGGCGCATGAGGGTCCGAGCATGCCGTGCAACTGAAACGGCCAGCGATAACTGCGCTCATAAGACTTGTTGGGTTGACGAAAGCCATTCTCCAGATTGCCCTTATCGACGGCCTTCTGACTGCGCATGGGCTTAGTTTTTAAATAGGCATACACCGCCTCCGCATTCGCCGGCAGTTTCGTGGCGGGAGCGGCCCAGGTAACTTTGAGCGCTTCGGCAGCTTTAATCGCCGCCCATTCGGTTTTTGCCACCACGCCGACGAATTTGCCTTCGCGCACTACCATCGTTACTCCGGCGATTCCCCGAACCGAGTCGGAGTCGATGCTGACAGGTTCGGTGTTGATCACCGGGGGACGCACAACTCGGCCGTGGAGCATGCCGGGAATACGGACGTCGTGAATATAGATCGCCTCACCGGTAAGCTTCGGCGGCAAATCGAAACGCGGCACGGGCTTGCCCACCGTATGATACTCTTTCGCGTTTTTCGGTTTTACATCCTGAGCAAGCTTCAGCTCGGCCCCGGCGCCTTCGGCACGAATCTTGAGATTGAAGCGCCTGCCGCCGATCAGCTGAGCATAGGAAATAGTTTTCTTCGGATCGCCTTGAACGCTAACGACGCCGTCGTTCACTTTGAGATTTTCAGGTCCAGCGCCCAGTTTTTCGGCAGCGAGACGGAGCAGTTCCTTGCGCGCCGCGGCGGCCGCCTGGCGAATCTGCGGACCGGCGCGTTCTATCGTGCGGCTTCCGCCGGTTGCGGACTGATCGACGGTGAGCGCCGTGTCCCCCATGACGACTTTGACCCGCTGCCACGAAACTTCCAGTTCTTCCGCGGCAATTTGAGCCACCGCAGTCTCGATGCCGGTGCCAAGTTCCACTTTGCTGGTGAACACGGTCACGGTGCCGTCCTGGTTGACCGCAATCCACGAATCCAGAGCCTGCGGATCCAAATCGGCGGTCGCGGCGGTTGTCTGTCCGAAGAGGTTTGGTGTCCGGGGAAAAAGATTGAATCCGACGATGAGCGCCCCGGCGCCCTTGAGAAACTGCCGGCGCGAAAATGACGTCTTTTTCATGGCATCACTCCCTGCTCAATTTTCTCAGGCTGTTGACCAAAGGTTGTCTACCGCGTGCGCGGTTCTATCGGCCTTGGTGTTTTGACGCTGCGGCTCTTGCCATCCAGTTTAAGCGGTATTCTCCCCACGATAGTCCGTTTAATAATTTCACTTTTGAGTGTTGGTTTATGGCCGGTCTTTCACGAACAACAATAGCAGCATTCCAGCGATATAGGTTGCGCCGGCAACATGGAAAGCCGTCGTGAAGCCGTAGTGCTCCATCACGTAACCTATGATCAGCGTCCAGACAGGGCCGGAGATGAAACCAACGAAATAATAGATTGAGAACGCGGCATCGGTAAGCTCAGGAGTGGCGAAATCGCCGATCATCGCTTGCGTGAGGGAACCCCGCGCCTGAACAAACGCACCGTAAAGCATGAGATTAACGTAGAACACCCAGCCGGGCGTGCCATGCCGGACGAGCCAAAACGTCATGATCGCCGATAGAAAGAGCGTGCCTTGAGTAATCAAAGTTCGGTGGCCGACACGATCCGAAATCCATGCGATCGCCAATGGACCGACGAGACCCGCTCCCTGCATCAAGGTCAGCATTAAACCGCCGGTGGAAGCCGTGACACCAAATCGCTCCATAAAGAAGGGGACGAGATAAGTCACGTTCACGCCGGTGCCACGCCCCGCTGCGCCGGCCATCAACACGAGCGAGGTAAAAATGATGTTACGATTTTTCAGGCATTGCAAATAAGCTTGCAAATTCGCCTTCATTTTTTTCTTGCTGGTGTCGGATTCATCGTTGGCGCCGGTGTGGTCGCCGATCGTGAAAAGAGCGAGTCCCATTAAAACGCTCGTCAGGCCGAAAATCACAACAGCGTTTCGCCAACTCATGTAGAGAAGCGCAATCGAAGCAAGCGCCGGCCCAAGAAAGGAGCCCAGATTGCCCGCCGTAAGGTGAACGGTTAGAGCCCAGCCGCGGGCCTTGGGATAGTAACGGGACAGCAAGCTGGAACCCAAAGGATGCTGCGGGCTGGAGCCGATGTCGATGCCCACGCGCGCGATCAGCAGCTGAGGATAACTCTGTACCAGACATTGCATCATCGCGACCGTACCGGCTACGACGTTACCGGTGCCCAAAATTTTTGTGCGTTTGAAGAAGCCGGAGAAAAATCCGTAGATGACTTGCAGCCCCTGGCCGACGAAGGCGGACAGAGCGGAAATGAATCCAAGCTGCAGCAGGCCGAAGCCCATCTCGCGCATCATCACCGGGAAAAAGACCGAACCGACACTATATTGGAGATGATTGAGAGTGTGGCAGCCACTGACGATTCCCAGGGCGAGCCGCTTTTGCTTTTCGGTGACTTCGACAACCGGCGGATCAACGGCTGCCGCAGCCGGAGAAGCTGAAGCGTGTGAATCACTCATGACGATTTGTTAACTCGAACGTTGGACGGCTGAGGTATAAATCTTTGTCTACAATCAAGAGGCCTGCATGTCAATGCCAGTTTCAGTTTCTAGTGC
>JBGPIK010000595.1:0-3589 GCA_041484845.1 Binatia bacterium
CTTGCCGTGGATGAGCCCGTCGATATCGGCGTCGAAGAAGTTTGCAAGTATTGCATGAAATGCGCGCGCACCTGTCCGTCGCACAGCATTCCCTTCGGCGGCAAGGATGTTCACAACGGCGTTGAGCGCTACCGCATCAACGTCGACAGCTGCTATAAGTACCGGCTGGCAGCGCGCGGCGAGTGGTCCAATTGCGTCATTTGTGTTTCCGCGTGCTGCTATAACAAACCGGTGGCGTGGTGGCACACCCTAGCGGTCAAGGCGATCAAGTGGACCCCCATCCCGCTGCGCGTGTTCCTTATCAAACCCTTGCTCTGGATCGACGATCTTTTTTGGGGCAAAAGGCCGTGGAAACATATGAAGTGGCTGGACTACGACAATGCGCCCGATACCTCCGCCAGGATCTGCAACATCCCCGGTTGTACCGTGAAGCATGCCAATCTGCAGCACAAGAAGCTGCATACAGCATAAAGCTTGTGAAAGTCGTCGCTATCAACGGCCCGCGCCGCTAAGCCGTTGCAGGCCGGCTCCCGTGGAGTGAGGGAGTCTTGAGACTATGACTTATGTAATCGCGCAACCCTGCATCGGCGTCAAAGACAAAGGCTGCATCGACGTTTGTCCGATGGACTGCATCCACGGCACCGACCAAGACAACATGCTTTACATCGATCCCGAGGACTGCATCGATTGCGGCGCTTGCGTTCCGGCTTGCCCGGTCGCGGTTATTTTTCCGGAAGCTGAGCTACCGGTCCAATGGAAAAACTTTATCCAAATTAACGCCGACTATTTCAAGGACAAAAGGTAACTGATCAAAGGTCAACCTCCGACTGTACAAATTCGGTCGCAGGCACATGATTGGCTTATGCGATTGGTAAAACTGTTCGCGGGACTGATGTTTTTGACGGGCTTACCGGTCCTCGCTGTCGGAGCCGAACCGGCAACTTCGGCTAAGCCGGAGAAGAGTCACCTTGAGGTTGCGATCGCCGCATGGGCATCGACCAGTCTGCCGCTTTTGGTCGCGCAGGACGGTGGCTATTTTTCCAAGCACGGTCTCACCGTTTCCATCAATCAGGTCAGCGCCAGCGCCGCGGTTCAAGGGGTGATCTCGGGAGCGATCGACATTTATCATGGTGGCGCTGCGGCGATTGCGGCGCAGCTGGCGGGCGCGGATATTACCTATGTCGCCGCCGCCGTGGACCGAAGCTCGCTGATCTTGTTCGGGCAGAAAGGTATTACGTCGTTCGAGGGTCTGCGCGGCAAATCGATCGCAACGACCTCGCCCGGGGCTTTTGGAGAAATTTCCGTGCGAATGACCGCAAGAAAACACGGCATGGAGGTGGGAAAAGACATTAAGCTTCTCTATCATCGCAGCACTCCGGAGGCCCTGGCGACGTTCTTCGTGGGCAATGCCGAAGGACTCGTCATCACGCCGCCCCAGACCGAAATGGCTAAAAAACAGGGCTACCCCGTGATCGTTGACTATTACAAGGACGGGTTGAAGATAATCGGCCCTGGCACAGCGGTCGCCAGAGAGTTTGCGCAAAAATATCCGAATACGATTAAGGCGTATCTCATGGGTTACCTGGACGGTCTCAAAAGGGCCATCGATGACGAAGCTTACGCCAGCAAGGTGGACTCGAAGTATTCAAAAGTTTCCGACCCCAAGATATTGGCCGATGATTACCAGCAAGGATTGAGGGTTTGGAACAAAGATATGACTGTAGATCCCACGGCCATTCGCATTGTACTGGATGATTCTTCAGACCCGAAGGCCAAGAGCGCCGATCCCAAAAGGTTCTACAGCAATTCCATCATTGAAGTTGTCAATCGAGAGTATGCGTCTAAACTGTTTCCGGGAGAAGTGAAGTGAGCGAGAGCCGTCACATCAATGCGAACTCACTGGAGTTGCGGTCGCCGCGTTACGAGTCAACCGAACGCCGTTTGCGCGGCCAGGCCGATGCGCTCAAACAACCATGCGGCAGCGAGAAGAGACAAGAGCAAAGGAAACTTAGAGAAGGAACATTATAGGATGTCGCCTGAGTTTCTCGAAATAATTGAATGTCTGGTTCCTGACCGTCTTGATTCATCTATGCAAGCCTGACCCGAAATCCAGGTCCTAAAGGCTGCGAAGGAGATCGGTCTGACAATACCGGAGTTCGTGCTGTATAAGGCGGACAAGGTGATCAAGTGACGCAAAGGCAACAGGCAATAGGCGGTAGGCAACAGTAAGCAGGAGAATCCATGAATAAAAAAATCCTCGCATTCACGCTGGCTATTGTCATTTTGGTTTCAGTCCATCTCGCCGAAGCGCAGCAGGCGAAGAAGGTCCCACGGATAGGATTCCTAGGTGCTACCTCCCCTTCAGTCGAATCTACTCGCATCGAGGGTTTCCGGCAGGGCATGCGCGAGCTTGGATATGTGGAGGGGAAAAACATTGTCATTGAGTGGCGCTGGGCCGAGGGGAAATTCGATCGACTGCCCGATCTTGCGGCCGAACTTGTGCGTCTCGATGTGGACGTCATCGTCACAGGAGGTTCGACATCAACCGGCGCTGCGAAGGAAGTAAAAACCACGATTCCCATTGTCATGGCGCAAGTTAACGATCCTGTGGGCAGTGGGTTCGTCGTCAGCCTTGCGCGTCCGGGCGGGAACGTGACAGGATTGTCTACCCTAATCCCGGAGCTAGGCGGAAAACGACTGGAGCTACTGAAAGAAGTAGTCCCCAAGCTCTCCCGCGTGGCCGTCTTCGGGGATTCGACCGCCCCGGGCAACGCGCAATCGTTGAAAGAGACAGAACCTGCCGCAAAGGCATTCAAGGTACAGCTTCAATACCTAGACATACTAGGTCCCAAGGATATTGAGAGTGCATTCCGACAGGCAAGCAAGGGACACGCTGACGCAGTCGTCGTGCTTGGAGCCCCGGTCCTCATTTCTCAGCGAAAACAAATTGCAGCCCTCGCGGTAAAAAACCGGTTGCCGGCGATATATACTGCGGAAAGTTATGTGGAAGACGGAGGGCTTATGAGCTACGGCGTGAGCGTTGTTGACTTGTACCGACGCGCCGCTACATATGTGGACAAGATTTTGAAAGGCAGAAAGCCCGCCGATCTGCCGGTGGAACAGCCGACGAAGTTTGAGCTGATTATCAATCTTAAGGCGGCGAAGCAGATCGACCTAACGATTCCGCCGAACGTGCTGGCGCGGGCGGATAAGGTGATCAAGTAATCACGCGGCGATGCCAGGATTGAACTGTATTCTCCGACGAATAAATGCGGTGAGACTTGCCCGTGGCGTCGTACAGTTCAATCCTACGTCCCATTTAGCCCTTTTCCCCTCGAAGAAATGTTGATTCCTTCTGCTTCAAATAATACTTTTCGCAACTGCCGTGAGCGTGATAAGTAGCCTCTGAACGAGGTGCGCAATGAAGAAAGCTGCTCTCTTATCAATCCTGGTTGTTGTGTTACAGCTTGCTGTGGAAGTGATAGCCGAGGCGCAGCAGTCGAAGAAAATACCGCGGATTGCTTACGTTGTAGGTCGTTCTGCACCGATGCAGTTCGACGAAGCATTTCGACAGGGGCTGCGGGAGCTC
>JBGPIK010000596.1:0-3550 GCA_041484845.1 Binatia bacterium
ACGTAAAGATAGACGTAGCCGTCGCTGCACGGAAACATTTTTGCCGGAGCCACCTGGCCGTGTTGGCTTCCCTGCCGCTTGAGGACTTGACCTTCGTTCGCGTACAGGCGGATGATGTGTTCCTGAGTCGCCAGCGCTTCTTGCATCGACACATCCACATGATCGCCGCGCCCGGTGCGCTCGCGCCGATACAACGCTGCCAGCAAGCCCGCCGCCGCGAATACACTGCCAAAATAGTAAGCCTGCGTTTCCGGTGGCCGGCACGGTGGCATCGACGGATCTCCGGAAATATACAAAAAGCCGCTCACCGCCAGAGCGACCAGATCGCTCCAGTAATATTGACTCTTGGACCCCGTCTGACCGAATGCGGTGATCGACGCCATGACGATACCCGGATTGATGGCGGCCAAATTTTTGTAGCCCAGCCCGAGCGACTTCATTTTCCCGGGCATGAAACTTTCGAGCACCACATCGGCTTTTTCCACCAGCGCGCGAAAAGCGGCACGCTCCGTTTCGCTCTCCAAATCGAGAACCTTGCTCGCTTTTCCGGAATTGAGGTGGGCAAAGGTCGTGCTTAGCCGTTTGCCGTCCGGGGATTTAATGAAAGGCGTTAACTGACGCACCGGATCGCCCCCGGGAGGCTCGATCTTGATTACTTCCATTCCCAGATCGGCAAGGATGCGTCCACACAATTGGCCGCTCAAACCGGTCAAATCCAAAGCTCTGTAACCCTCGAGAAATTTCACAGGTGAATCCATGACTCCACTTTCACGCTGCCACGTACTTCGCCTTTAAGTTATTTAGAACGCTGGCCGCTTGTTGAACCATTTCGTCGACGATGACCCGCGCCGGCTTGACACTTCTTTCGCTCAACAGTCCGGCGATCTGCCCGCCCGGAACATACAGGACGTCTCTGCGGTCGGCGTGTTCCGCGGCGCGGCGGACTTCATCCATCAAGGCGCCTTGATAAGGCGTCGGCAAGGCTTCGAGTCCCGAGTTTAGCCACGCTTGAATCACCGGGCTGCGATAATGGCGCGCCCAGTGACCGCTGCTATACAGGGTACGCACAAAATCCTCCGAAGCGCCTTTCAAAATCTGCTTCTTGAACGCTTCATGGATTTTGCATTCCTCGCTCACCAGAAACGCCGTGCCGCACCAAACGCCCACCGCGCCAAGTGCCAACGCCGCGGCGACGCCGCGCCCGTCGGCAATACCGCCGGCGGCGACTACCGGACGGGGCTTCACCGCATCGACGATCTGCGGAATCAACGGGAAATTGGCAATCGTACCCGTGTGACCGCCGGCTTCATAGCCTTGCGCAATAATCACATCCGCGCCTTTGCGCGCGTGGCTCAGCGCATGTTTGACCGCGCCGGCGAGCGCCATGACTTTAATGCCTCTCTCGTGCGCGAGCGGGACAACCTCGGCGGTATCGCCGAGGCCAATCACCAGCACCGGCACATTTTCCTCAAGGATCACTCGCAACTGCTCGCGCGTCGCCTTGGGCGTCTTCACCCAGCTCTTTTGGTCCGGCGGTTGCGCTTCAAGACCGAATTCTTTGACCATCTGAGTCATAAACGCAGCGTGCTTTGGATAAGTCTCCTCAATCGCCTTTTGAACTTCGACGGGATCCGGCACTTTGACATCGGCCATTTTGGGCAGCGTGATATCGACGCCAAACGGTTTGGTCGTGAGCGCTTTCACCTGACGTATGCGCTCGCGAATCAACTCCGGCCGCATCGGGCTGCCTCCGACAACGCCGAGTCCACCGGCATTTGACACGGCGGCGACAAGTTCCGCCGGTGTCGTTAGCCCTTCCTTGTCCCAACCCATGCCCGCCTGAATAATCGGCACCTGGATTCCCAACAAATCACATAGCGGTGTGCGCAACATCGTAGTCTCCCGTAACTAGGACTGAGTATCGAGTGCTGAGGACTGAGTGCTGAGGAGCGTAGGATGGGTGGAGGCGCTTTCTGCCGATACCCATCGCTTTTATTCCACCGCAGAGGCAGAAATGTCACGGATCATAAACATTTCCAATTTCGAATCCCCTCTTTCGGTTCTGCGCGTCTCCTCAAAACGATGGGTATCGCAAGGCTTCACCCATCCTAGAAAATCTGTTGATTGATGAGTGCCAGGTAGATACCCCGTCATCAGTTTTTGCTCAGTCCTCAGTCCTCGTTACTCATTACTTTTTCTTATCCTCAGGCTTCACGTATTGGGTGGTGCCGCCGCCTTTTTGAGAATGGAGATAGCCTTCCACATCACTGAGCGGGTTTGTATAGAATCGCATGCGATGGGAAACCAGATCGTCGGTGCGCAGCGCGGTCATAAAGTCCATGTCCTTTTCCATATACGCGGCGATCTTGGCGTTCTCGAGCGTCGCGCCGTTGCGACTGCCAAGCTCTTTTGCGAGTTGCTCGACCGAAGAAGTCAACTGATCGTCCGGCACCACTTCCGAGACCAGACCCAGCCGCTCCGCCTGCGCGGCGGTCAAGTTCCTGCCGGTAAGTTGAATGTAAAAGGCCTTCTTGAACGGAATGCCGCTGTGGAACAACGTCGAGGTCGCTACCGCGCCGTAGCTCCCGCGGATCACTTCCGGCATGCCGAATTTCGCCGACTCCGCCGCAATCGCCAAATCGTGAGCGTTTAAGAGCGCAAGGCCGCCGCCGAGACACCAACCCCTCACCGCGGCAACCGTCACTTGCGGAATTCCGTGCAGCAATCTGACAATTTCATAGGTCGTTCCCGCCTGATCCCAGCTTCTCTTGGTTTTCCAGCTATCGCGCAAGTCGTACAAATCAAGGCCTGAAGAATAAGAGTCTCCTGAGCCGGTGGTAACGATGCATTTGATCTTGTCGTTGTCACCCAGTTCCTTGAGCGCTGCGATCAACTCGGCCATCAGCCCTCGGCTCAAGGCATTTTTCTTCTCCGGACGATTAAAGGTGAGCCAGGCCACTCCGGCCTGCTCATCGATTTTTTGCAAAATCGTTTTCATCTCGGTCACAAAGCACCTCCGTCACGTTGTCTCCCGCTGTCATTTCACGAATTGCATAATCATTCAATCGCTTTCAACAATGCAAAACGTTGGCCTGCGCCAAAATCTCACGAAAACGTTCCCGGTCTATGGACTTAACCAGACGACGGTCAAAGCCTGCGTCGAACGCACGTTGACGGTCCTCTTCCCGCCCCCAACGCGGTGTCGATGGACTTTGGATTTCCATGATCGCTAAAATTCATGGGTTGTTGCGGCTTGCAAAGAGAAATTTTTGGGTAGGCCTGGCTTAATACGAATGCATCCGTCAATCCAGTTCCACATCGCCCTCAATTAAGAACGGCACGACTATTTCCGCCAGCTCCAGCGGTTTCTCGTGCGGGATGTGGTGGCCCGTGCCGTCAAGAGGCACGACCCGGGCATTCTTAAACAACTTGGCCCGCGGACCGCGCACCGACTGCATGAAATCGCTCTCAGTGCCATAGACAAACAGAATCGGACATTTCACGCGCCGGATAAACGCTTCGATCTGTCCCTCTGAAAGCGCCGTGGTGG
>JBGPIK010000597.1:0-3534 GCA_041484845.1 Binatia bacterium
CGCGCGTGCCTTTCTTACATTTTCCTGAGGCAGAGCTTGCGAAAGCCAAGCGGCGCGCCGAACACTGGATGAAACTCAATGCCAAGTACCGCCCGCTGCTTGAAGCGTTACGCTCGCGTCCTGCCGCCTAAGTCAACTGCGGCGCATTAAGAAGATCGAAATCATCAAATAGCCCTTGGCGCGAGCCGAGGGCTATTTTTTTACCGGCTGTTCCCGGACATCTGACGACTTGACCCACCCGATGAGGCCTTTTTGGGTCTTCACCATGTACCAGTCATTGCCGCCGACAGCCTGGAGCATCGGGACGAGAATTTCTCCTTGCGCAAGGCTGGTGATTTTTTCCGCCTCATCATCCTGACGCGGAAAAAGTACGGCTTGTTTCGACGCAACGATTAATCGAGATGGCACTCCATGTCCGCTGATATCGCCAACTCCTTCTGATTTACCTCTGCCGCCCTGCGACAATCCTCCCGGAGCACTCTGGCTTATGCCGCCTTGTTGGGTAACGCCACCGAGGGTTCTGCCGTATTCACCGAACGCTTGCGCCATAGCCGCTGTCGGTATCAAGAAGGTCAACAAGAATCCCAAGGACAATAACTTCGTAAGCTTCATAGGAACAGCCCTTTCAGTAAACCCTGCAATTGTTGAAAGGATACAATGTTGGTGATCCTGTAACAATGAAAATAATATAAGCCCATGAAAAACTTTGATATTACTCTTGGGGTCAACAACCCGCTGTTCGCGTTGCGTCTCGCGCAATCCGACTCTCGCGTGCTTCCTTTCGCGATCAACAAGCCTCACCGAATTAAACAAAAACCATGGATTTTATGGTATCCTGTAGCGCACTTATAAATGGAGCCAACGGTTAAATCCCGACCGTCAAAAGCGCCAACTTTCACACATTCAAGATTCGCAAAACAACTAAAGGCGCCGTTTGAAAATAAGGAATCGCAATGACGAATGGAGAAACTCACAACCACGAGCTCATTATTATAATGCCGGTATACAACGATTGGGGGGCACTTTTGATTCTGCTGCCCCGTCTGGAGCGGGAATTGAACGTAAATGGATTGAGAGCGGAAGTGTTGATCGTGGACGACGGGTCCACGGCACCGGTACCGCCAAACCTCGGCTCGAATTCTTTTACGGCTGTCGAGAGTGTCGATATTCTTTCACTCCGTCGCAACCTCGGTCACCAGCGGGCTATTGCAGTGGGCCTGTGCTATATCGAAGCAAATCGTCCCTGTCATGCCGTGGTGGTCATGGACTGCGACGGAGAGGACGATCCCCGCGACGTACCCCGCCTGGTCAGGGAATGCGTCGCCAACGAAGGCCAAAAAATTATCTTCGCCGCTCGCACGCGGCGTACGGAAAGCTTAGCGTTTCGGTTTTTTTACCGGTTCTACCGGTTGATACATTTTCTATTGACCGGTGTGAAAGTCAGAGTCGGCAATTTTAGCGTAATCCCTTCGCCCGTCCTAAAGCGTTTAGTGGCAGTTTCCGATTTATGGAACCATTACGCGGCGGCCGTTCATAAGGCGAGACTACCGATGGTGCTGGTTCCGACCCAGCGAGGGACGCGCTTGGAAGGCCAGTCGCAGATGAACCTTGTCGCTCTCGTCGTACACGGGTTAAGTGCCATGGCCGTTTTCGGCGACCGTATCGGTGTACGGCTTTTGATCGTCGTGTCGCTTGGGATGGTTTTGGCCGGTGGAGCACTAATGGGTGTTGTTGGCATTCGTCTGTTGACAACCCTTGCGATCCCCGGTTGGGCGACTTACGTTTCGGGAATACTTCTGCTGATGTTAACCCAGATGTTGTTAATCGTTCTCGTCTTTGCGTTCGTGATTTTGGCGGCGCGGGATACAGCTAGTTTCATTCCAAGCCGCGACTATATTTACCTTACCAACGGAGTACAGCGGATGTATGGCAACGGTCGCTGAACGTCCCTATGGAGGTCAGGAACTTGAGCTGTTCGCGTTAGCGACCAATTGGAAACGGTACGTAAAGGCTCAGATCGGAAAATATTTGACCGGCGATGTCCTTGAGATCGGCGCTGGCATCGGCGGCACAACGCTGGCGCTCCATGATGGCACCGCGCGACGATGGATATGCCTTGAACCGGATGCCGCACAGGCGAAACGGCTGCGGGCAACGGTCATCAAAAACCGGCGGGGGTGTGCGCCTGGTGTAATCGCGGGATCATTGCGCGCGCTCGCGAACCGGCCCTCTTTCGATTGCGTGCTCTACCTAGACGTGCTCGAGCACATTCACGACGACCGGCTACAAATCGAGGAGGCGGCACGCCGGGTTCGGCCGGGTGGGCACATCGTGGTATTGTCCCCCGCTCATCAGTGGCTCTTCAGTGAATTCGATAAGAGCATCGGCCATCTCCGCCGCTACAACAAACGGAGTTTACGGTCGCTCATGCCCTTGGGGTGGAGCGAAAGAAAACTGGCGTATCTCGATTCTGTCGGCGTTCTGTTATCACTTGCCAATGCTCTCGCACTACGGCAGGCTTTGCCGTCGCGATTGCAACTCGCCTTATGGGATCGACTGTGCGTGCCGCTTTCCCGAATGGTTGACTGTCTATTGCTCGGAAATTTCGGCAAGTCCGTGCTCGCAGTATGGGAAAACCGACAATCGAAATGATGCACCGAGCTCCTATTAAGTTGATGGACATCTATTTCTGGGATCAAGCGAGTTAACGCATCTCCACGTCATCATCATGTTCAATAATTCACGCGTCGGGTCTCTTGCTCAGCGTTGGTCGATTCCCATCGCTGTCTTTCTCGGCTCATTTCTTCTTGTAGCCGCGACGCTCAAAGATTACGGCGTCACCTGGGATGAGCCGCCGTATTTTCATGCCTCGGACCTCCATGTCCAGTGGTTTTCCAATTTGACGCGCAACATCGCCCACGGAGAAACCGAGAAAAGTTTGTCCGACCAGACCATCAACGCCGCGTGGCATTGGGATCCCTACCACGTTCCCCATCCGCCTTTTTCGCGGATCATTTCGGGTCTCACCAAGGCCATTGCCGCTCCTTGGCTGGATAAATTCGCAGCGTATCGCTTGGGGCCCGCGCTTTTTTTTGCGCTTCTTGTGACCGTGATCTACCTGTGGATAAGCGAACTATTCGGTCGCTCAACAGGGTTCTTTTCCGCGCTTGCGCTAGCAGTAACCCCGAATCTTTTCGGTTTCGCCCACATCGCGGTCACTGACCTTCCCCTCGCCACGATGTGGTTTCTGACCGTCTATTGTTTTTGGAAAGGACTCAAGAGATGGAGATGGAGCGTTGCGCTGGGTGTTGCGTGGGGATTAGCCCTTGCGACCAAATTCCCCGCGGTGTTAATTCCGATTCCACTGCTGCTGTGGGCACACATCTATAAGCGAAAATCCTACGCCAACAATATATTCGCGATGTTTTTTCTCGGTCCTGTCGTCATGCTCCTCGCTCAGCCTTATCTGTGGCATCAGCCCGGAATACGCGTATTGGAATTTCTATTCAGCGGACTCAGCCGGGGTTACCGACC
>JBGPIK010000598.1:0-3523 GCA_041484845.1 Binatia bacterium
ATCGATGTGGATGGGGACGGAAAGCCGGACATCCTCACCGCGAACGACCTGAGCAGCGTTTCGTTGTTGTTAGGAAATGGCGACGGAACGTTCCTGGCGCCGCAAACGTTTGTGACGGGCGGCCCAACAAGATCCTTGGCCATAGCGGATCTTAATGGCGACGGCAAGCCGGATATCGTCACGGTTGATAATTTGCGCAATCAGCTGTCCATTTTGCTTCATCGCTGAATGAAAACAATTTGACGAACCGCGTCAACGATATAGTGATCGCTTGGCAATGTGATTTGATAACATAAACCGCGGCCACTCAGATCGAACAGCAGCGATAAGATCAGTTCGAAAAATTCCGCAAGGAGAGATTCTTTCGATACCCCAGCCGCTTCTGTTCTCTCATCGTCAGGAATAGAAAAGGGGTCAGACCCCTTTGTCGCTGCCCGTCCACTACGATCAGCTCGACGAGGACCTGAAAGCGGAGTTGCCTTTGAAAAGAATTTGGACCGTGGCCGCGCAGGAAGAATAATAGCGCCGAATACACCTCGCGCCGCCGCTCGTCCACATGGACTCCCGCGGACAATTCACGGACACGCGGCAAAAAGCAGGGCAACTTAGCTCGCTTCTGAGGGATCACTTGATTACCAATCAAGCGCTCTACGAAATGAGGCCAATCGATTTGATGCGTCGTACAGTTCAATCCTAGCGCGTGTCTCTTCCGCCGTGCTTTATAATCTCTAATAGTTGCGACGCGCATGTGTGCCGCGGTTTGGTCCAATACGTTTTATCCCCCCATCGCTCCTATCCAGATTATTTCAGAGCTTGATTGCTTCCAGCCTTTAGGGATAAAACGCTAGACGTTGACGTGTAATCGAATTGAATATCAAACTGAACAAACCCACGGGAGACAGGTTATGAACCGTTATCTCAAAATTCTCGGCGCGGTATTTCTCGGCCTCGGTCTCATCTCAGCCGCGCGGGCCGAGACGGTGACGCTTCGCTACGGGCAGATCGCCAACTCAGTGCGAAGCGTCTCGTCGCTCGCCCTCTACATCGCCGAGCGCAAGGGATTTTTGACACGCGAAGGGATCGACCTCAAAGTGACCAAGCTTCCCGGCCTGCACACCATGGTCGAGGCCGTCGACAAGAATGACGTAGACCTCAGCCATACGGCGACGCCCTTTCTGCTCCAGGCGGTTCTGAAGGGCTCCGATGCGGTCGCCGTTGTCGGCGGGCCTGCTAACACCGTCCACAGTCTGATCGCAAAGCCTGAGATCAAGACTTTTTCCGATCTCAAGGGGAAGGTCATCGGCCTGTCGACGCGGCAGGATACGCTATCGATCGCTATGCGCCTGCTGCTCGCCAAGCATGGCCTCAAGGAACCGGACTATCAGGTCCAGGAAATGCAGGGCACACCGATCCGTCTCGACTGCATGGCGAAGGGGGCCTGCTCGGCTGCGCCGCTCACCCAGCCCGATGACCTCGTCTCCGTGCAAAAGGGATTTCGCAAGCTTGGCGACTCCCTCGAGGTGTTGCCTGTGTTGCAGTTCAACGTCATCGCGGCGCGGCGTGCCTGGGCTGAGGCGCACAAGGACGCCGTGGTGCATTTCGCCCGCGCCTTTGCCGACGCCTACCGCTTCATGCGCGATCCCGCCCATCGCGAGGAGGTTACCCAGATCATGGTCGAAACCCTGGGCATTTCCGCGCCGATCGCCCTCCAGATGCTGGCGCTCTACTTCGAGCCCGACCGGGGGGTAATGCCCAAACAGGCCGAGATCAGCTTCCCGGGTGTGACAAAGGTGATCGAGCTTCTGGGCGGAGTAGGTGAGATCAAGGCGCCGCTGCCGCCCGCAGAGCGCTTTATCGACCTTCAGTACTTGAAGGCGGCCGGGGCGCAGTAGCGGTTCGTGGCTTGGAGCAGGCAATCCTGGTCAGGCTTGCACACGTGAATAAGCTCGTGAAGAGCGTGAAGAGATTGGCGCTACGACCCGCGCAACGAAAAATGAAGAGGAACACATCGATGCTCGATCCAGAAAAAACCCGTGAGCGGGTATTGCTTCTTCAACGACTCCGCGAACTCGCCGCAGAGCGAATGGAACAAGAGATCGCTGACCAAGAGCGAACACTGAAACTGCGCGAAGAAAAAAATCGAGAAACGATCGAAAGACTCTCCGCCTGTAAGATAGCTGATACATTTTGGACCAGAATTGCTTTCTCCGACGACCCAATCCTGTGAGGTGTGACTGTCGCATCGATCAGTCCAATCCTGTCAAGGTCTCTCCTCAAAAAAGCTACTCACTACTGCCGAATACGGTTTGATGAAAGCATCTATTTTCAACCCTATTGATGTTCGACTGATCAGGTTTTGTTGATGGCAGATACGATTACGTCCCGTGGGAATTCCGCGACATTAGGATTCGTTTGAAACATCGAAAACGAGTTTACCCCTTTCCCTGCCGGCTACAACGTTGCTCCGGGTCAGAACGTGCCGGTTGTGGTCCATCAGAATGGGGCTAACCAGCGTAGCGCGATCCGCACGACGCCGTTTCTTATTTAACTCGATCCGTCTGGACCGAGCGACAGCGGTTTTTAGCCTGCCCATGTCAGTAAACGCCTCTTTTTGGGATTCATGGAACCCACCTTGACAAGCGTGCGAGCGTGACTAAATTCAACTGCAAACGAATTGACGTTGGCACAAAACTAAGGGAGGTACAGGGACTATGGCTGAATGGAACCTCTTTACCGATACGGAGGCTTTGCGACAGGAAATTGACCGCGCATTTGAAGATTTTGGTCTCGGACGAGCGCCTTCACGGCGCGTCGCTTTTCTTCCCGGCCGCGAACCGCGCCGCTATCCGCTGATTAATTTGCTTGAGGACAAAGATAATGTCTACGTCGAGGCTTTGACTCCCGGCGTCGATCCTCAATCCATGAATGTCACCGCGATGCAAAATCGTCTGACGCTCTCGGGAGAAAAGGCCGGCGTCGGAGATATCAAGCCGGAAGCTTTTCATCGGAACGAAAGGGCCAGTGGGAAGTTTGTCCGGACCATCGATCTTCCCGTAGAGATCGATGAGGCGAAAATCCAAGCAGAATACAAAAACGGGATATTGGTTGTGACGTTGCCCAAAGCTGAAAAAGCTAAACCCAAACAGATCAGCGTCAAAGTGGCCTGACCAAAGAAAACGAGGAGGGAACAGATCATGGCTGAAAAAACTGTGCCGGCTCGTGCACAAGACAAAGCCCCGTTAAGCAGTGAAGAAACCCGGAGCCAGGAGCGATATATCACGCCGCCTGTCGATATCTATGAAACAGCGGATGGATTGGTAGTGAAAGCCGATCTGCCGGGAGTCGAAAAAGAAGGTCTGGATGTGGGCGTGGAGCACAATCTTTTGACCATACGCGGCAAAGCGGCTCACACAGCGCCCGGCGATCCAGTTTACCGGGAATATGGGTTGGTGAATTTCTTTCGCCAGTTTGAATTGAACGAGCGGGTCGATCAGAGCAAAATCTCCGCCGAGCTAAAGCACGG
>JBGPIK010000599.1:0-3520 GCA_041484845.1 Binatia bacterium
GGGGGTCGCCGGGCGCATCGAGGGCGGCGACCTGGTACTGCTCGCGTGCCCGGCTGATTTGGAGCCCGTCTACCTCATTACCCGGCCCGAGATAAAATCGCCATCCGAGCTCAAGGGTAAGGCGGGTGGAGTGACCCGTCTCGGGTCGTCAATCCATTTTTACTTGCGCGCGGCCTTAAGAATGGTCGGCGTGGATTCCGATAAGGACTTGACGCTTTTGCAATTGGGCGGCAGCGCTGAGATCGTGGCGGCGCTGGAGAGCGGCAGAATCGCCGCCGCCGCGTTAACGATTCGCGATGCCCTGCCGTTCATTCAGCGCAACTGGCCCGTGCTCATCGACTTGACTAAAAGCGATCTCATCTATCCCTCTTCATGCGTCACCAGCAGCCGCGCGTTCGTCAAGTCCGCGCCGAGAGTCGTCGAAGATTTCCTGAAGGCCTATGTCGCGGGGATTCAATTGATCAAGAAGGATCGGAGCTTCGCTGAACGATCGCTCCAGAAATGGACGAAAGACAAAAATGCTTACGCGATCAGCAAGTCGGTCGAAGCTTTCGGTCGCGTTTTCAAAGCGACTCCCTACGTCCCGGACAAAGGAATCGAAAACGTGATGCAGGATCTGGCGAAACAACGCCAGATCCCCAAAGAATTCATCGGCCACCCGGAGCTCTTCCGTGATAATGGGCCGTTGGAGCGGGCGCTTTCGCGCCCGTGAATCGGCATGGCCAAATAGTTTAGATGCAGAGTTTGGCGGTCCGCTTTTAACTTTTTAAAAAAATTTTGAGAAGGAATGGGAACGGTGGCATTGGCGTTGGTACGGTCGGGACCCTCGTCAGGTCATGGAGTGAGGCAGTCGCGGCCAAAGGCCGAAGAGCGATCGGCCGCTTGAGGGATAGATGATGAGTATCGAGATGGTGCGCAGGGCGCTTCTGTGGTGTGCCGTAATAAACTATGGAATCCTCTTGATTTGGTTTTTGTTCTTCATGCTGGCACATGATTGGATGGTTCTCTTGCACGGCAGATGGTTTCATCTTTCAGTCGACCAGTTTGACATGCTTCACTACGCCGGCATGGCGATATTCAAAATCGGCATTATCCTCTTGAACGTGGTGCCGTACATTGCGCTCGGCATCCCTCAACGGACCATGCGGACATAACCATCGCCAAACCGGGACCGACCTGTGTGTCAGCCCTGTACCGAAGGGTACACCCGCCGCCCATCAGGGCGCACACGCAGGTGCGCCCCGACAGTCGAAAATTCACGTCCCGGTTGACGGCGCGGGAAGAAACGTTTTATAAGCAGGCAACCTTCCATCGCTGCCGTTACTTTAGTCGACAAGAGCTGAATCGTAACGGAGCGCGAGCGGACAATAGCGAGTTCACGATGAGAAACGTTCATCTTCGCGCCCTGGTGATTTGTTTATTGCTTTTCATGATCGCCGAAAAAGTTTCGGCGGCGCAGGGCAAGCTACTCTCCGCCTACATCTCCGATTCTCCCAGCGCTTCGGTTCCCGCGTGGATCGCCAAGGAAACTGGAATCTTCAAGAAGTACGGTTTGGATATAGACCTGGTCTTCATCGACGGCAGCACGCGAGGCATACAGAGCCTTCTCGCGGGCGACTTGAGCTTTACCGAGGCGGTGGGAACTTCAGCGATCAACGGCAGGATGGCCGGCGGGGATATCGCGATCATCAATGGCGTGGTCAACACATTGCCTTATTACGTTATCGGCAAAGCGATCATCAAATCACGGGATGACTTGAAAGGAAGAACCGCGGCCGTGCACATTCCGGGCACCGCCGCCGATTTTGCCCTGCGGTTGGCGCTGAAGAAGGTCGGCATCGTCTACAATCAAATCAAAGCAGTTACGGTCGGCGGCGGTCCCGCGCGCATCGCGTCCGTGATCAGCGGGCAGACCGATTTCACTGTGGTCAGCGACGCCGAAAAAATTCAGGGAGAGAGCGCCGGTTTAAAGATGATTATCGATATGGCCGAGCTCAAAGTGCCGTTTCTCTATACCTGCATGGTTACCAGCAGACAGCGGATTCGCGAGCAACCGGACACCGTACGGGGCATGGTCGAGGCGATCGCCGAGGCGATCCATTTCTTCAAGACCCACAAGGAAGAATCCATCAAGATCCTGAGCAAATACACTCGGGGACCCAGCCGGACCATCCTTGAAGGCGCGTATTCGGCATACAGCCAGCTTTTTGTTGAGGATACCTACCCGACCCTGGAAGGGCTGAGAAATACTCTCGAGGTACAGTCGTCATGGGATACCAAGGCGGCCAAAGCCAAAGCCGAGGATTTCGTCGATCTACGCTTCGTCGATCAACTCAGAAGCACCGGCTTCATCGATAAACTCTACGGTCGCAAATAAATGCGCGCGTCCCGGCTGCGCGCGCAATGCCAAGAGGCTCTTCAAGTGGGAATAAATGTTTAGGTATCGAGGCCTATGACACGAGATTAGCAAGAGAACCTCACAATTCGACGTAGAGGAGGAGCTTCGATGAATGCTCGATGGTGGGTGATACATCAGAACGCTCTTTGCGTTGTCGTTTGTTTCCTAAGCTTATTAATCAGTAGCTGCGCTCCCACTGCGTATCTTTTAACCCCGCCGGAAAATTATAACGGTCCGACAGCCGGGCGTCCGGTCATCCAAAAGGGAGAATATTGGATTTATGAAAGCGGGAATCTAACAAAAGGAAAATCGGCGACGGTGTCCCCCAACATAGGATTTCCTCTCTGGATAGGTAAAAGGTGGAGCTATGAAGGTAGCGCTGTGCCATTCGGACAACCTGCAACTAGTCCATCCCGTATTTCCACCACTATGACTTGCGATGTGGTCGCATTTAAACAAATCACGGTGACGGCTGGTACTTTCGGAGCGTTTGAGTGCCAATGTGAGTGCACCCATTCGACTCCATATTATGAGCCAGGCTGCGGCCAATGGACGCTTTGGTATGCGCCCGATGTAAAAAACGTCATCCGATCAAAAACCGAGAGCACCGCTACATCAGTAGAACTTCTCGAATACAAGTTGTCGCCCCAGAGTGGTAAAGTTCCACCGGAAAGAACATCTGAAAAGGGTGTAAAATGAACAACGACAGCCGCCGGATTCGTAAGAGATTTTTGCTAAAGTCGTATGACTCTTAACTCGAGCAAACTGAATTCCATTTGCCGGGTTGTTTGCTTTCTTGAGAAAAAGCCGGGCCTTACATATATCGGCAGAATTCGAGGGAGCCATCGCCACGAATTCGCCAAATCATTGAGGAAAAATCCGACAGGCTAGCTCGAATTATTCACGCATGAGGGCGATCGAGAGGCGAGCTCTCCAGACCGAGGCAATGAGCCTGTGCCTTGGAGCAGCCCGCAAACCGAGTTGCTGGAGCGAACGCCCGTGGCAAAGCGCAAGCGGCGAACCGAGCACCGAACACGGCATTGAAACTGTTCGCCTCTGTGCCTCGCTCTTCCGATCTCGCCTCTCGATCGACACAGTGTCATCCGTTTCCTCGCACTGTGA
>JBGPIK010000600.1:0-3513 GCA_041484845.1 Binatia bacterium
CAAAACGTCAGCCGGCGAGGTCATGGTCCGATTGCCGGATAAGGTCACTGTCGGAGGAGTCGAGGGCGCCAAGCTTTCCGATATCTCAGCGGGAAACTACGTCGGCACAGCCGCCGTCAAGCAACCTGACGGCAGTCTCAAGGCTCTCGAGGTACTTATATTTCCTGAGAGCGCGCGTGGCACGCGCGAGGGGCACTACCCCTGGGATCTGCAACCAGGCTCAACCATGACCAATGCTAATGTCGAGGAAGTTCAGCCCCGCACCGTTGCAAAGGTTCAAGGGCAGCAGCTCACACTCAAGTATAAGGATGGCGAACAAAAGGTTTTCATTCCTCCCGGGACGCCGGTCGTTAAGAATGTGCCCGGCGACCGGTCGCTTCTGAAGATCGGAACCGGTGTTTACGTCGCTGCAGTGCGCGGCGAGGATGGAACGCTGACGGCAAACCGGATCTTCGCCGGCATCGGCGGAATCATGCCGCCGATGTAAAGCCAGTGTAAATTACCTATCCTGCGAAAACAAAGCCCGGCCATGCTCTTCGCCGGGCTTTTTACCCCCCAAAGATACCGAGGACACACGCGGGGAATCCGCGGGCTGGTCCAAAGGCCTTTCATCAGAGGAAGGAGTGTGTTTTTATGGCGATTCGAATTGGATCCGTCGTTTTGAGTTTTTCCGGACTGCTCGCGTTGATTCTTGGCCTCCTGTTCTGGAATCACAGAGCTGCAAATCTTATTTCACTGCACATGCTGCTCGGTTTTTTAGTAGTGGGCGCGCTTTGGGTGATAGGAATCGGGCAGGCATTTTTCAAAGGCGGCAGCTGGCTCATCGCCACTGGCGCTCTAATCATCGGCGCCCTTATGCTCGTCCTCGGCATGACTCAGTCCTCACTCATGGTTGGCCAATACCACTGGGTAGTCCAGATCATTCATTTAGTGCTAGGCATAAGCGCCGTCGGCATCGGTCATATCGGAGCGGCGAGGTGTCGAAAAACCGCCGCTGGCTGACGGTCGCGGCGAGATCCCCTAGCCGATTCATTCGGCGAGGCCATTAATAAAAACAAAATAGTCGGCTATTTGAAAAATCCTTCGTTTTCGAGTTTTCGGACGATGCGCTCGTCAACGAGGTCTTCGGCCTTCAGCTTGCCAAATTTCGCATCCACGCGAGTCAGAATTCGCACAGTATTACGAATCCCGTCAATCGTCGGAAAAATGCGGCGGCTGTAAATAGGTCGCATAGCCTCATAGCCTGCCACCGCTTCCTCTACGCGCGACAACCTCAGCCATTTAGTAAGAGTGCCGATGACCGATTGCCTATTTTGCGGATCCTGAAAATAAGCCACCGATTTGGCGAGCGCTTTGAGGGTCCTCTCGGCAACATCGGGAGATTGATCCAAAAAACTCTTGCGGGCGGCAATGCCAACGCCCTGATAAGGAATATCGACTTTGGCGAGATCAGCCAAATTATGAAAGCCGCCCTGGCGCTGCACAACTTTACTGAACGTATAGCCGAGGTACGCCGCGTCCACTAACCCGCCGATGAGTCCTTGAGCGATGACTGACTGATCGCCGAGGATTCTGAACTGGATTTTATCGCGCTCCGGCACGAGTCCCCAGTGATCGAGGGCCAGCATCGTAAACGTCCAAACTCCGCCACCAATGCTCTGCACTCCGAGGAGCTTGCCCTTAAGGTCCGCCGGCGTCGCGACCTTGGACGACGCCACGAAGTCACCGTCCAACTTATTGACGATCCCCGCTATGAAGGCCAGATCGAGACCTCCCGCCATGGCCCCGAGGCTCGCGCCGGTCGCAGACACCGTGTAAAACTGGGCTTCATTCGCGGCCATGGCCGAAACCGCGATTTGACCGTTACGCACCTGCACGATTTGGGCATCCAATCCCTGCTCCTCGAAAAAGTGCATATCTTTGGCAACAAAGATAAAACCGCTCCGCTCGTTGAAACCGCCGAAGACAATGACAATCTTTTGCAATGGCGCCGCTGGGTAAGCGACACCGGCATTAAGTCCGGCTATCCAGAAAAACACGGCGGTGATCGATGGGAGCATTCGCGGGCTGCGCATAAGATGAGTCCTTTCAGTTAAAACCGTTGCGAGAAATACTTGGACTGCGCGCATTCTTCGTCTGACTGCATATCCTTGTCAAGCAAATTCTCTATGGCGCGATGGGATAGCTGCCTCTCTTAGCCAGCCCTTGGAAAGACCGACTGAGATTGCTTGGAAATGGAGCGGCGCCCAACGCCCTCAAGGATTCTGGTACTTGGCAAGCAATCGCGCGAGCGCCTGCGTGCTCAGTAACAGTTACCTCATGCTCCAGCGGCGGCCGGCCACTTGGCGGGCGCAAAAACGGCGGGAGGCATCGATGGGTCGTGCTGTTCCGGCGATGTCCGCGAGCACAACAAAACAATGTTCATTGCGGCTAAAACGATAGCGCTCGTACGGCTCGAAAACAATTTCATTGATGCCCGGCCGTAGTCCATACACCCGTTCTTGAGCGATGAGATCATTGTCGGCTTCTTCGCGTACTCGGATGACGGTCCGGCATTCCCCGCTGCCGTCGGCGCGCACCGTGACCAATAACCGGTTAATCCGCTGTCCCTGGGTTATCGGATCGGGGGTCATATTGAGATCCACGATTTGAAGACGATGACCTCCGCCGCAAGAAATCTGGCGATCATCCACTACGGCGCAGCTCTGCAGCGCCATTGCCGCCACGACTAAAATCAGCGTCGCTTTTAAACTACGCATTGTCGTCTCTCCTCCTGATCAAAGAATCATCCCCGTTTGAAACTTATACGTAAGCGCTCCATCAAAGTCGACCGCTATGCTCGCAAGCGAAACCTAGGCCATTCAGCAAGACCGAGCATCCGCCTAGGGCCAAAGAACAAGCAACGTCTGGTTACTGAATATGCCGTGCGCGCGGCAGTATCGTGTTGATTGTGATCATACTCAACGTACCCGCTGCCCCCATTAATGCAACCGCCCATGGCGCGCCGAGCAACGCGGACATGCCGCCCACGAGCATAGCTCCTGCCGTCATCACCACTTGGCTCATATGAAACAGGGCCATGGTCCGGCCGCGAAACACGGATGGGGAGTACGCTTGTATAACAGTTTGCACGAGGGCATGAGCATGCACGTGGCACAGTCCTGTAATTCCCATCAGCACGAGCGAAAGCTCGAACCACCGGGATATGGCGAAGATCACGAGTACCGCTCCGTATAAGGCCACTCCACCCAGCATGATCACGCCCCGAGGAAGTCGGTCTCCGGCGGACGCAATGAGAACCGAGCTGCACAACGCGCCAATTCCCATCGCGGTGAGGAGGAACCCCTGTCCGGTGGCACCCACTCTGAGAATATCGCGCGCAAACACCGGCAGCAGCGTGGTGAACGGAACGATAAACAAACTGGCAAACGTTACAATGAGCAAACCCGTGCGAACAGCCTCGTTGTTCCAGCTGAATTTCCAGCCTTCGATGATGCTTTGGCCGAAGGATTC
>JBGPIK010000601.1:0-3494 GCA_041484845.1 Binatia bacterium
CGGAAGCGCCTTAAGGTGGCGCTTACATGGGATGGCTCGGCGTACCAATTTGCAATAGCCTCACCCTGGAGAGTGGGCAATCCGTCTCAAATTCGCATTACACCCGGGGAGATAGCTTGTCAAACCGGTTTAAGCGGCTGGCGGGTAACTGCTCTTAGCTCAAAGCGTCGTGAATGTTTTACG
The DNA here is from genome assembly GCA_041484845.1 of Binatia bacterium. Lineage (GTDB taxonomy): Bacteria > Desulfobacterota > Binatia > UBA9968 > UBA9968 > JBGPIK01. The sequence continues at coordinate 184 of JBGPIK010000601.1, forward strand.
GATAGCGTTAGCGTACCTGGAGTGTCAGTGTCCTCTGCGCCGCACCCGTCAGGGGATCTGTAACTTGGACAGTAGGGTTATAAATTCCCGGCGTAGTTGGAACGCCTGTGAACTGACCGGTCGCAGTGTCTAGGCTCAACCCTGGAACTGCTCCTGATATCCATGACCAGATATAAGGCTTCGTCCCTCCGGTGGCTTTGAGAACCGCACCATTATAATTGCGCCCCACCGCACCGGCTTTCAGAGTTGACGTAGATACTGTAAGAGCTTTGTTGATGTTCACCGTGTATTTTCTGCTAACAGTTGCGCCCAGTTGGTCTGTCACTTTAATGGTGAAATTCTTTTTTCCAGACGCCGCAGGTATACCGGCAATATCTTGCCCAACGATACTTAAGCCGCTCGGGAGCGCTCCCGAAATCACGCTAATTATATAAGGAGAACTACCACCGCTTATTCCCAGCCCGGAATTATAGGCCACTCCCCTCTCACCGTCGGATAGGGAAGTAGCAGTCATAGCAAGTGGCCCGCCACTAGATGAGCCAATGTCTGCGGTAAACGTCCGGCTCGCCGGCGTCAGGTCTTCGTTCCCGGCTTCATCCCGCGCTTTCACATAGAGCGTGTAGGTTCCCGTGACCAGGCCCGTGTAAGTTGTCGCCGTCGCAGCACCAAAAGACGAGAAGCTCGGCTCGATCGGATCGAGTCGGTATGCATAAACCAAGTTGGCCGGCGCCGTGACGTTATCGGAACCTGTCCAGTTGAACGTGACATCGCCCACCGTGATCGTTCCCGAGGGGCCGCTGGTGATGCCGGTGTCTGGAGCGGTGACGTCGATTGTCCAAGTGTAACTCGCCGGAGTAGGATCGGTGTTACTAGCCGAATCCGTAGCGGCAACTTGGAAGGTATGGCTCCCAGCACCCAGACCGCTGTAGTTCGTCGGGCTTGTACAAGCGGTGAAGGCTCCAACGTCAAGGCTACACGCAAAACTGCTGCTAGACTTGGTAGAACCGAAGGTAAAATTTGCCGCCGTCAGATTGGTTACGGCCAGCGGCGCCCCGGTGATTAAGGTATCAGGCGTCGTGGTATCAAGACCGGCCAGCGTTGCCGTCATTGTCGTGGCAGACGGACTTATCGCAGTCACGCTAACCCCGCTTGAAGCCCCGCTATATAATTTGCTGCTAGGGCCGGATGTGTCGTTGAAAGTCGTGTTGCCAGTCGACCCCGGCCATGGATCGCCCGAATCTCCTCTATTGGTACCCATTTCCAAATTGTATTGATTATCGGCCTGCACGAGAGCCACTTGATAGTGGGCAATCGCACACGACGGTCCACCCGGGTAGCATTCAGAATCATTATTGGGTTGACTGGCATCGATGTGCCATATTAGTAATCCTGCCCCCGGGAGACCAGCGTCATAATTTGTCCGCCGGCGATTCTCGATGAGAAAATATTCACCGCTGCTCGGCGTTCCGGACAACAGTTGATAAAAATCAGCGCTGGTTGCCGATTGCGCAATGGGCTGGTTAACCAAAGTCGTCGTAACCAGAGTAGGGCTGATCCAACCTTCGAAATATTTACACCATGGGTCAAAGTGCGCCGGCGAGTCTCCCGGAAGACTGGTGCCGTTCCAACTGCCGCTGGCCATTACGCTCCAGTCGCCAATCCCCTCCGAACTCCCGTCCGTGTCGTACAGGTCCGGTAATCCGATGTCATGTCCCAGTTCGTGGACCATGATTCCGATGGTCGCTTCATGTCCCGAAGAAGTTGACCCCGCGCAATGCCACTCGCCAAATTGCGTGTAGGACTGTCCCACACTCTTACCGTCCAACACCGGCGCGGGAACCGAACCACTCAGGCCCCACCGGTGGCCCCAGACACTGGCTGCGCAGGGAGTCGAAGAATAAGAACGCTCAGCGCCGGCAACGATGACGACGATGTGCAGCTCTGTGGGCGAGATGGCACCGTTCCCATCGGTGTCAAACTGGGAGAAGTCCACAAACGGGTCAGCCGCGTTTAGAGCGTCCCGCACGATGGTTCTGTTTCTGTTATCGACGGAGCTCCCCGTATTGGGGTGCGCATAGGGCAGCGTTACGCTAACGATCCCGTCATTGATTAAACCACCGAGAGCAACGTCGGTCTCCGGTGCGGGTGTGATCGAATAAGCCCCGTAGGATACCTTCTCGTAGTAATCCTTGACGCTGCCGTTCGCACCAAAGAATTTATTGTGAAGAGTCGCCGCCGTGCTGCCGATCCGTACGGACGGGGTAAAATCGACGAAAATGACTAACAGCGGCTGGCTGCCCAGGTTGGCCGTTGCACTCACACCTGGCGCCGCCTGTTGCGCAGACGGAGCGGTCTGCGATGAAGCTCGCTGGAGTCTGGCGGATAATCTTCGTCGAATCCCTATCGGCCGATCGCGCCCGACGATAAATGGCGAATGCCGCAGCCCACCCCTGGGATCTTCTTCAGCATATTTCCAAAAACGAGTTTGCTCGTCCCTGAGAATCGTGTAGCCGTCCACCGTTCTGACGCCATTGCCCCATTCATCACCGAATTGCTTCACTGCGATCGCGGTGCCATCGGGTTGCCGTAGTGTTTCGAGCACAGGGCGCGGCGGAACCGCTAATGCCACCGCGGGAAGCAAAAGAATGGCGAAAAGAAAAGCCCGCAACGTGATCAGTGGGTTTGGGCGAGCGCCGCAAATCATAAATCAGTCTCTACTCAAATTTCACTTCGGGAATTCCGACCAGCCAATAACGGCCGTTTTTTTCGTCACCGCGGAAACTAACGCGCGCCTTGATCGTTTTTCCCACCAAGCCCGAAACGGATGGCGCTTCTTTCGATAATACTTCAATGCTCTTTCCCTCATGCCCTTCGAGAATATTCGCCATCCGCGGAACCGTGTCAATCTTAATGATCCGTAGCTTCCAACGATAAAGCGCTTGCTTGGGCTCAATGTTCAGGGTAGCCGAATCTACACTATTCTGCTCGACAACTTCCGCGCTTACCAGGCTTTCATTAGGAATAGCGGGGACGGCAAGAAGGGGAGCAATACCAACAAACACAAAAAAGATCGCTAAACCGTCGATTGCTGTGAAACGTGTAGCTAAACTGTAACGGTGGCGATTATGATTGGCGTGCCGCTGGCCCAGGTTTTTCAAGTTAGTCGGTCCCCAATAATCGGAAAACGTTAAGAAAACGCTCTAACCCCGAAAACATGCGCTATTGAACCGTCCGATATTGCACCGCCGAAGGTAAGGTTCGTTCAAAAACTAAACGGCACACTTGAGTTTGACGCTCCAACGCGTTCCCAA
>JBGPIK010000602.1:0-3492 GCA_041484845.1 Binatia bacterium
ATGGAAAGAGGTGTCGAAAGCGGCCACCATCGGCATAGTTTTGCCCAAGACTTTCCGCGCCGCTCGGATGCCGCTCACGCCTGCGGGATTGTGCAGCGGGGCCAATTCGCATAACGAGTCAAGAGTCTCGACCATGCGATCATCAATCCACGCGGCGGTCGTAAAATGATCCCCGCCATGTACAATGCGATGTCCAACGGCGTCTATAGAGCGCAGCTCCGGCATCGAATTCAACCACTGGATAACTAAAGCCACCGCTTTTTCATGGTCTTCAACGGTAAGTCGATTTTCCACCGGCGTCGATCCGGCGACTTCGAAGTGACACGATGCTGGTCCACCGACGCGATCCACGAGCCCGCGCGCGAGTTTGCGAGGTCTCCCCATAGATGCCGAATCTGCCGTGATCTCTACGAGCTGGAACTTAAGCGTCGAGCTGCCGCAGTTGAGTACTAGAATTTTCATACTCCCACTGATCATTTGAGCCCAGATCGGTTCGAGAATGCCCCAGCTATAAGTTTTCAATCGTCAGCGCAGATTCACGGCATCCATAGTGTTCGATCAACGACAAAGAGGTTCTCTCAAACGCGCGCAATCAACGGCCGTCAAAGCAAATCATCTAAACGAAAAAAATAGAAAACCCGATTCCCGCCAATATGATCCAGCTCATTTCAACTTTCATAAGCAACGCAACAAAAGCGGCGGCGGCGAGCGCAGCGCGCGGGATATTCCACGGAATAGTCGCCCCGAATCGAAAAGTGACAGTAAACAGAAGTCCGACGAAGGCGCACAATACGGCGCGAATAGCCGTGCTCAACAAAGCTTCTTTTCGTAGCCTATCAAAATAGGGAGTAAATCCAATCACCATTAAGAAGGACGGCAAAAATACACTCCGTGTTGCTACGACCGCGCCAAGCAAACCGTAAAGCATATAGCCGACAAATGTCGCAGTTATCACGATCGGTCCCGGAGTAATCTGCCCTAATGCGATTCCGTTTAAGAATGTTTGATCATCCATCCAGGATCTCACCTCCACAATTTCGTGGAACATAAGAGGCACTGAAGCGAAGCCGCCCCCGAAGGCGAAAAGATCGATGCGCAGCATGATCGCGGCAAGATCAAAGAACTTACGCTCTAGGAGAAAGAGAACAACAAATGCAAAAGCTGTGACTGATACAATGATCAAAAGAGGTCTCGTGGAACTTGGTTGCTGTACCGAGCTGACACTCAAACTCGGCAGAGAATGTTTTTTGTAAAGTATGAGTCCCATAAGAGCTGCCAGTAGGACGACTAGAATCGGGCTCACCCTCAAACCAAACATACCCGCCGCAACCATGGCAATCATTCCATCGCGCAAGCCTTTCAGGGAAGTCTTGCCAAACAATAGGGTCGCATTCGCGACAATGGCGACGACTATGGTCTGAAGACCCTGAAACACCGCAGCTACCGGTGGGAGCGTATGCGAGCGCACATAAACGGCCGAAAGCCCAGCCATGAGAAGAAACGCGGGAAGGCCAAAACCGATGAAACTCACAGCCGCGCCAGCCACTCCTCTCGCTCTGAAACCCACGTAAGCGCAGACTTGCATGGCCGTGGCCCCAGGTATCGTTTGGCAAAGAGCTACGCCATCACGAAATGTACCTTCGTCAACCCACCGCCGATGCTCAACGGCCATTTTTCCGATGTATGGAACCATAGCTGGCCCGCCAAACGCGGTTGCCCCTAACTTTAGAAAAGACAGAAAAAGGCTTGTTAAAGAAAGATTGTTACAAACGTCGTGAGTGCCAGTCATTTCATCTGGCCGCTCCATTGGACCTAATGTCATAAGCAATCAAAAAATGGATTCCAAAATCGACTCGAGTCCGAAATAATACCGGAGCCGAAACTCTACGCGATAATCGTTCTGTTTCTCGCCGTACTCAGTTCCTTTCCTCCCCATGAGAACCGGAGTCCGAAAGCGAAGCTCTAGATTGGTCATGGGACTGTAGGTAAGCTCCGGGATCACGACCAGGCTGCCGTCGTGCAAGTTGATAATCGAAGTGAGAGCGGGAGTGAAATAGAGGATATCAAAAGGCTCCTTTTGACTGGCTCGGAAATAAAGGTAATCCCGCATCGGGTTCGGCTTTCCGTAGCCGCCATCGGCTAATCGCGATCCGCGCACCAGGCCGCTGTCGTTGCCCGTGTTGAGAAAGTTTTGATAACTGTTATCTACGAAACTAACGAAATCCTTAAATTGCTCTCGGCTGAAGCCCGTTCCGTTGCGGTAATATTCCAGAATATAGGTGGTTTCTTTCTCCGTCAGGTATCTAAGACCCAAAAGATAGCTGATGGCATCCGATTGGTGCATAGTTCCCATTCCCTGAGAATCTATGGTCATCATCTTTTGGTTGTTGATCAACGCCCATTCTCCGTGGATCTCAAGAGTGGGAGTCAGATTTGTGGAAAAGTCAAAACCGTATCTGGTCGTGCGACTCAAGCCAGTAAAGATCATGAAATCAATGTCCGTGTCGTAGAGAAGCAAGTAAAGCTTGGAGGCAAAATTCGTGTGGTTGATCTCGCCGAATTTTGCGTTGACGTGCTCGTACACCGGAATAGCGGCGGCAGTCAAGCCGACCGTTTTCAAAGGGCCTGAAAAGCTTCGGATAAAATTCGCATTCAAAACCGTGAACCCTTCGAGCGCCTCTTCAGGATCTTCCGGGTTCTTCGGCTGATCCACAAAGGCGACCGGGCTCCACGCATAGCCTTTACCCCACTTCATGGTTTTCTTCCCCGCGTCGAGGCTAAAGCTGGGGCTGGGTTTTAACGAGACATATCCTTCAAAGAGCTTTGTGTCCTCTTGCCAACCTTCAAACTCATTTCGTACGTACGTGTCGCTGCGAAAAAAAGCGGAGAATATGTCCTTCGTAAAGCTTCCCTCGAGACGTAGACGGAAGTTATATTGATCGAAGGGACTTCCCGGATTGTTTCTGTAGAATTTCAGCCGAGAAAAGGCTGCATCCGGATCTATCCCCAACAGCGTGGGCTGGAACTCGAAGAAGCCTCCAAGGTGATAGGGCTTGCCGGCAACCTGTTGGATTTCTTTTTCTATCTCGGAGAGGTCAACCTGATACTTGTCCCGTGAGTAAATCGGAAGAGCCGGAACGAAAAGCAGCAGCAGGAAACAAACAGTGCCGAATACGTTCTTCACCGAAGCGTCTCTACTCTAGGGAGAAATTCAAGCGTGAAGACCTCGTCGGCAACGGTTCTTCTCTTGACCCCGGCATAAACAAAAATGGACTGATAGCCCTTATAAAGAGGGCTGTCGGTTTCGATGACCGACGGGCGCAAGACTCCTTCGTCGAACGGCTTTCTTTCTTTGTAACGATTCAGCACATTTCAGTCCTGTGAGAAGCAGTTCAGCAGGATATCTATAAATTTACTGGACACAATGTTGGTGAACTGTCATACTCGGCCGCGTGTACAGGTACTGCGGGAAAGAGTGGTCGGGTGAAGACA
>JBGPIK010000603.1:0-3486 GCA_041484845.1 Binatia bacterium
ATAGCGTTTGCCTTGGGCGTCAAAATGCCCGAGAGAATAAGGAAACCGCGCGGCGCAACCTTTGTTGCCAACGCAGCGGCGAGATCAAGAATCGCTTCGGCGGTCAAATTGGCGACAACCATGGGAAAGGATCGTCTGATGCGATTCAGGGCCGTGGCCTGGAATCGGATCTTGCCTTGCACGCGGTTGCAGCGAGCGTTCTTGCGCGCGACCGTCAAAGCCACGGGATCGTTGTCCAGGGCCCAAACTTTCTGAGCGCCGAGTTTGACCAGGGCGATCGCGAGAATTCCGGACCCCGTGCCGACGTCCAGCGCATTGAATTCGGTGTTACGCAATGAATGCGCCGCCTGCTCGATAAATTCCAAGCATCCGCGTGTGGTCGCGTGAGTTCCGGTACCGAAAGCCATCCCAGGTTCGATGGTAATCACTTGACGATGAGGCAAGCTCGGCGGCCTCGCCCATGGCGGTGTGATCCAAAACGCTTTGCCGATCTTCCGCGGCGTGAAGAATCTGCGCCATGAGCTGTTCCAATTTTTGTCCTTTAGGATCCGCCAGCGTAACCGCGGATCGTGGGCGTGCGGAAACAACCGGTCGATGCCGCGCAGAAAACGTTGCACGTCTTTGCGGATCGAAGCATCATCCCGCGAATGGGCAAAGTAGGCTTGAATCTCGTTTTTTTTGATCACGACGCCGGGCGAACCCCGTTCGATTAAGAAATTGGAGAGCGCGTCAAACACCGCGGGACTCGTGCGTACGGAAAGCTGTAACCATGAGGAAGGCACAAGTTTTTATGCCACAGAGATCCTCTCGTATCAATTGAATCGGCGCAATGCGACGCCGGAGTTCACCGCTCTCAGCGCGCCGACTTGTCAAAACCGCCGCTTCCATATATTGACAATGAGGCGAATGAAAGGAGGAGCCGCGGTCCCATGAAATTGGCGTCCATCAAACCGAACGAACTCGCGCTCATCAAAGGCGATGCCTTTATCGCGATCGGCGAAAGTTTGGCCCGCGCTGGCGCGCTGCCGAAACCCCTGTCCATGCTCGATCTGATTGCCGGTTACGATGAATTAAAGGGATCGTTGGAGAAGGCGGCCGCAAACGGAACCGCGAATAAGCTCGATCCGAACGTCCTCAAAGCACCGGTCGAAAGACCATCAAAAATTTGGGCGGCGGCCACTAACTATAAGAGAGGCAGCGCAGGCTTGAACGATGCTCGGGGAAGAGGGACAGCGGGAACGGCAACGCCCGAAGAGCTGCTCGAAAGAATTTTTTTAAAACCGCCGTCGGCCGTCATTGGGCCGGAAGAAAACATCGTCATCCCCAAGGACGCGGAAACGATTTTTCCGGAACTGGAGCTCTGCGTGGTGATTGGAAGGCGGGCCCGCCATCTGCCCAAAGAGCGGGCGTTCGACGCTATTTTGGGTTACACGATTATGCTCGACGTCACCGCGCGCGGCTACGGCTCGGGCAAAGGACTGCCCGGAACGCGCTGCGTGCGGAAAGGCTTCGAAACCTTTGCGCCCATCGGGCCGTGGATTACAACCAAAGATGAAATTGCGGATCCGCACAACCTTTGGATGAAGCTCTGGGTCAATGGCGAGTTGCGGCAATCGGCTAAGACCGACGCGATGGTCAACGACATCGGGACTTTGATCAGTTATCTCTCGCGGGTCACGACGCTTTATCCAGGCGATCTCATTACAACGGGCAATCCCGATTCGCCGGAATTTCAAAAAAAGCTCGAGGCCGGCGATGTGCTGAAAGCCGAGATCGAGGGAATCGGTGCGATGAGCGTCGGCGTGGTAAAGGAGCAGTAAAACGACCCCGACTGCAGCGCGCCGTTCCGACCTGCGCCATCTTTTTACAAGGTTAAATCACTATGGTACGTATCGCTCCGTTTCGTGGCGTCTTTTATAATCAGAAAAAAATCCGCGATCTAAAAAAGGTGATCGCGCCTCCCTACGACGTTATTTCACGGCAGGAACAAGAGAAGCTCTATCGGAAATCCCCCTATAATTTTGTCCGGTTGGATCTCAACGAAGAGCCGGACCCTTACGCCACGGTCGCGCAGCTTTTGCATGACTGGCTAACCGAGGGCGTATTCGAACGGGACAAGACACCGGCGCTTTACTTTTTGACGCATCACTTTTCTCTCAAGGGCGGTGAAAAGAAGATGCGGCAGGGTTTTTTCGCGCTCACCCCGCTGCAGGATCTTTCCAGCGGCACGATCCGTCCGCATGAAAAGACTCTCGACGCTCCCAAGGAAGATCGACTGAAGCTCATGCTGGCCTGCCATGCGCAGCTGAGTCCGATCTTTGCTCTTTATGCAGAGCCGAAACAGACCGTTAATCGCCTGCTCGCCGGCCATGTCGAGGGCGTGGCGCCCCTCATCGAGGTTGAACAAGAAAATGGTGAAGCCTGCCGGCTCTGGAGAGTCACGGCGCCTGACTTGATCGAGAGCATTCGGCGGGAAATGAAGGGTCAGCCCTTATTGATCGCGGATGGCCATCATCGCTATGAGGCGACGCTGAATTATCGCAATCGAGTGCGCAGCGAACGGGAGCAGGGAAGCGGGCGGGAGGCGTTCAATTACATCATGACCTATTTCGCCAACATGAATGATGAGAACGTGGTGATCCTGCCGACCCACCGCCTCGTGCGCGGTTATGAGCCGCAGCCGTTTTTGCAACTGGAGGAATCGCTGCAGAAATATTTTTATCTCGAACAATACCCCAAAACGCCGGAAGGCCGCAGCTCGTTTCTCAAAGCGCTTCGAAGGGGAGGAAAGAAACAACGGCTTATCGGCGCCTCTTTCAAACGCGACCCGCGTTATCTCATCCTGCGCCTTAAGAATAAAAGAATCATGCAGCGCCTGGCGAACGACCTGAGCGCGGCACTGCGAGAACTCGACGTGACCACGCTCCATTTGCTGATCCTCGAGCACATCTTAGGCCTAACCCGCGAGCAGCAAGTTAACGGCGCAACGATCCGCTATTCCCAGGACGAAGAGGCCCTGCTCCAATCTTTGGAGAAAGAAGATTTTCAAGCGGCCTTCATTTTGAATGCGCCCAAGGCTGAAGACATTCTGACGGTCGCCAGCGGCGGCGAAACAATGCCGCAAAAGTCTACTTACTTTTACCCTAAGCTTTTCTCCGGTTTGATCGTCAATACCATTGATCCGGGTGAAGAGATCGAAGATCCCGGCACGGAGTAGGCGTGCTGATAATTCTTCACCACTGAGTGTGTACGGAGAAAATCCTTTCTCACCACGAAGCGCCCAATGCGGCGAAGCCGCAACCAAACGTAAACAGCCGAAAGACCCCCTCTTACATCTCCCCCGCTCGCGCTACTCTGTGGACGTAAGTATGGGGGCTGGACACTGAAAATGATTTGTGGCATTGTTTACGTAGGTGGACAACAGCGTGGTGGTGTGTGGACGGGTAATTCCGCACGCGGTGATAGAACGGATCAAGGCGGCAGTGC
>JBGPIK010000604.1:0-3485 GCA_041484845.1 Binatia bacterium
CATCTTTTGCTTGCGCGCGCTCGCCAATTATCCGCAGAATATTCGCATCGCGGCGCTGAATCTAGGGCCGAAAGTCATCGAGCTCGCGTGGACAGAGCGCTTTGCGCGAGCGCTTCCGGGGGACGCCATGGGCGCAATTTTCTCAAGCCAGCTCGCGGAAACCCGCAGCCATGTCTTGATGGGCCGTTTTCAGGTGGAACGTTTCGTGCAGAAAGAAGTCGACGTAGAGCTTGCCAAGCGATTATGCGCCGAGACGCGGCGCGATTACTTGTTTTACCTCGAAGAGACCGCGCGCTTCGTCTTGGGAATGGAAGAAGAAAAGGCGGGAGAAGTAACAGTAGCCGCCGATATCGACTGAAGAGCGTTTATTCTAGAATCGCTTGAACGATTTGAACCAACCGTTACGTTCCAGTCGTTCCAAACGTAGAGGATGAAGATGACCAAACCGTCCCTAAAAATCGACCACGAAAAGTGTACCGAATGCCGCATGTGTTATGTGGTATGCCGGGAGATCGACATCAATGCCGTCGTCGTTTCGCCGACATCCAAACATTTATTGGAGATCGACGGGCGCTGCATTTATCCAAAGTGCACCGTCTGCCTCATGTATTGTCCCGCCGAAGGTTCCATAGTCGAAGCCGATAGCGGGCGGTCGCTTGTTCCTCCGCCGCCGGAGGTATGGACGGAAAATTTAAGATGGCCAAGGCCAGCTTGAACGATTTGAACTGTTTGAACGATTTGAACGGAGTTTTTTATGCAACCCCTTCTTGAAGCCTTCTTAGAAAAGTGGGTCTACCCCACCGGCTTCAGCGGACCGGGCGTCGATTTCCGCATGCGCCAAACTGAACGCTGCTTGCCGCTCTGGGACAAGCTCGTCTCGCAGGCGCTGCAATTCGCCGAAAACGATCTCAAGTCCGGCAGCGACGAGTACAAAGCCGTCCGCGCCCGCGCCGGTTACGCCGCCGAAGGGCCCTTCATGTCGCTCAAACAGATGTCGACGCAGATTCTCTCGGTAACGCTCGACGAGCAGCCGAAATATATCGACCTTCAGCGCATGCGCGCGCGCCAGATCTGGGACGAGGTCAAGCATGGCCAACTTCACGCCGACGTCCTGTTGCGCGGCGGCTTCATCAAACGCGAAGAAGATCTGATGGACGATGCGCGCGCGAACACGCAACCCAAGCTTTCCTACTTCGGCATGACCGCCATGTTTCCGCATATCCACCCGCTCGCCCGCGCGGGGCAGCATTACTATAACGAATCGATGGCTTGCTTGGGAATCAGGGCAACGCTCAGCGTCATCGACGACGATTTGATTCGCCATCAACTGCGCAGCCAGGAGGCCGAGGAGCTGATGCATTTCATGGAAGGGAAATATCAGATCGATGCTTATGCACTGACGCCCGAGGATCAAAGGCCCATTGAAGAAGTCTTCGATTTTCTGCTCAGGCCTTGGGCGCCGGAGCCGATCCGTGCGTTAGGCGGATCAAAGTAGGTTTGAACATCGCATGAAAGTCCAAATCGTTGAAAGTCTTTGCATTGCCTGTGGTCTCTGCCGTGAAGTCTGTCCGGAGCATGCCGTCCACCCGAAGATGCAGGACATTCACCATAGATACGAGGTGCTGGAACACGAATGCACTGGATGCGGAGATTGTCTGCCGTTCTGTCCGGTTCCCGGCGCGCTCGAAGAATACCCGGCACAGACGATTTCAGAGAAGACCACATGATTACATTCGAAGGACGTCAAATTCCAACCGGGCTAAGCGAGATCGCCGATCCCGGCCGCACCGTTCTCTTGGTTTGGGACATGCAAAACGACCAGGCGGGGGGCGCATTCAACAAACAGGAGTTGATCCGCAACGCGCCGCCACTGATTGAGGCGGCCGCGCGCGCAAAGATCAAAACCGTCTATACGCGCCAAACCCCTTTTTTGTGGAACGACGAGTCGCCGGCTTGGATTCACCGTCAAATGAAGACGGAAAAGGTCGATCACCCGAGCCAACTGAAGCCGCGGCGCGTACATGGCAGCTTCGGCTGGCAAATCATGGAGCCCTTTAAGCCCGGTTCGGACGATGTCGTCATCGATAAGCGCCGCCCGACGATGTTCATCGGCAATGAGTTCGAGACGATCTTAAGCAACCGCGGGGCAACCACCATCGTGATGATCGGCTGCACCACCGATGGCGGCGTGGAAGCCACGGTACGCGACGGCTTTCATCGCGGCTATTTCATGGTCGTTGCGCGCGACTGCGTCGGCACTTATACAGAGAAGGGCCACCAGGCTGCGCTCACACGTATGGAGAGGTTCGGCGATGTCGTGAGATCCAAGGAGCTAATCGAAATCTGGCAAAAATAGTCGACATGGAACCAAAGATCGCCGAGTTCCTGGAAATGTCTCGCACCGGCGAATGAAGAAACCCATGTTTTCATACGGTCGGCCGCGAGCGGTCGCTTGGCCGCGAAAGGAGGCGCGATGAGTATATCCACCGCTAAAACGGGCTTACATATTGCCACGCTCTCAGGATGGTATCGGTTTAAATACGACGGTAGCCAATGGCGACAACTCAATCGCGATCTGACTTATTGGACGCTCACTTGCATGTCGGTCGATCCGGAAAATCCGCAATTGATTTATGCCGGCACGGAACACTCGGGCTTGTTCTACAGCGAGAACGGCGGTGCGCGTTGGCTCCGAGCCGATCCCAACGTGCCTAAGATGATGCTTTATGCAGCGCTCGCCTTGAACGGCGGCGTCATGGTTGGAACCATTCCGTCCGCCGTCTATCGCAATAAAAACGGCGGCTGGCAGGAGTTGGAAGGCGTAAGGCTGAATAGCGCCGCGGCAAAATTTCCACCGAGCCCGGAATTGCAATCGCGGACTCGATATTTGACATATGATCCGACATCTCCCAAGCGTCTTTACGCTGGCATAGAGGTGGGCGGGCTCCTCCTAAGCGATGACGGCGGCGACCATTGGCAACCGGCCAATGAGGGGCTGACCGATGCAGACGTGCACGAGGTGCTGGCGTGCAGAAAACATCCCGGAAAACTTTTTGCGGCCTGCGGCGAAGCGGCGTTTCGCAGTCTTGATCGCGCTGCCCACTGGGAAGAGATTACGCCGGAAAGCCATAATTACGGCATGTGCGTTGCGGAGGACAGCGATGGGATCGTTTACCTGGGAAGCGCTAAAGGGCGGCCTAACACCTGGATCCGAGAAAAAGGCGCCGACGCCGCCATTTTCCGTAGCCGCGATCTCGGCGCCCACTGGGAGATGATCGTTGATGGTTTGAAAGGCGGCGTCATGCACATGTGCCCTACGCCCGACGGCCATGGAGTGATCGCCGGAACCTCTGACGGAACTGTGCTCGCCATCGATGATTTGGGCGCGCGCGCGATCGTGAGCGGGCTACCGTGCATCACCAGCGTGGAATTGGGCGCATAGGGATTCGATTAAGGTTTCGATTCTACTGATCAAAAAAGACGCA
>JBGPIK010000605.1:0-3465 GCA_041484845.1 Binatia bacterium
CAAGTTCTCTTTTCTTTATTTCGAGCCGCGGATTTGCCGCACCACCCTCACTAAGCGGACCCGTCGACAGCGAGCCGATGCCCAGCAGATCCATTCCCAGGATATCGGATTCAACCGTCTGTTTTTGCAGAATTCCTTTACGCTCTTGCAGCGAGGACAGACGGAGCGTGCTCGCTTCCAGCTCGCGTCGTAGTTGTTCTAAAGTGCGCAGATTAGTATCGAGCTGCTCCGGCAGTTCAAACCTGTGCGCCGCTTTGAACTGGTTGACGGTGGTTTCCTGTTCCTCTAGTTCCTTTCTCAAACGCTCTGCTTCCGCCGTAATGAAAGACTTTGTTCCCATTGCTTGTTGTTCTCTAACTTGCAAGTTCTGCTCAATGAAAAGCGAGGCCAAGCGACTGGTTACTTCCTTCGCTTTTTCGGGCCTCTCATGATCAAATGAGAGTTGAAACGCATTGTTTTGCCGGAACTCGACTTTCACGACTTTCCGCAACCGCTCCACTCGATCCTCCATGGTATTGCTCTTATCGACTGCGGGATAAAGATTGAACTCCTGAATGATTTTTTCTAATTGCGTACGGCTTAGAATTTCTTGAGCAATCGACTGCATCCGCTGAGTAATATCGGTCGTTACGGTCGAGGTGACGAACGACGCCGGCACCCTCTGCGGTGTCACTAAAATTAACGTACTCGAGCGATAGACCTGAGGAAGAATCACAGATAAATATGCAGCCAGCGCGGAAGTCACAAAGAATACGCATAGAATCAACGCCTTTCGGCGATATAAATTGCTTAGAATATTGGAAATATCGAGCTCGGGGATTGCATTCACAGGCACTCTCCTCTATCACGCTGCTGAAAAACCCTCATAGGCTTCGTTGCGCTCAATCGCCTCGCTCCAACGTACTGCAAGTGGAACCGTTCAAAACGTTCAAAACGTTCAAAGGTTCAAATCGTGCGCGCGTTCCCTCTGAGAGTGTGTGAAAAAATCCGTTCATGCTTCGAGAGCCTCAGCACGAACGAAAAATTGTCAATGTTATCAATATAATTTCCGTTCGCCCCTTCGATAGACTCAGGACGGGCTCTGAGCTTAGTCGAAGGGCGGGCATTTTTTTCACAAACTCTCAGTCCTCAGTCCTTGTTACTCAGCACTAGCTTGGTCGCTACTTGCCGCTCTGCCACAAACTCTTGATAAAACCTTCTTTAGAGAGCTCCTGGAGAAGGCTCGTATCAGAAAATTGCGAAACACGCACTTTGAGCGCCCGCGGGTCCGTCTTAGCGGCTTCGTTTAGAATCACTTGAATCCCTTCCTCGTTCAGCGCTCCTTCCTTTTCAAAGGCTTCGTAACTCTCATCATAACTGGCGGACAAAACTTGCGGGTCGGTAATATGCGTATATTTGCTGAGGCTTTGCATCGTCGCTTCTTTGCTCCGGTAAATTTCTCTGATCGCCGCCAGATAGGCCATCATAAAAGCCTTCATCGTCGGGCGAAACTCACGCATAGACCGATCCGGCGCGGCAACCGCCTGGTGCTGGATTAAAACGAGCTTTTTCATCTCGCTCACCGGAATAAGAATCTTCATGCCGGCGTTTTTCGCCATGATGCTCTCGGGAGCGGAGAGCGTGGTTCCCTGAATCAGTCCCTTTGTGAGCGCCACCAGCCGGTTTTGCGTGCTGCCTAGCTGCAGGATGGTAAAATCTTTTCCCTCTTCCAAGCCGAACTTTCTAAGAAGAATCAATGTCGCCGTATACGAAGACGAGCCAGCACGCGTGACCGCAACTTTCTTGCCGCGGAGATCGCGCGGGTCATGTATTTCGGGAGCAGAGAAAAAAGCCAGCGGGTAGAAGTTGACAGTCCCGGCGATCAGCCTCACCGGCGCGCCCTGCAGATTGGCATTGACAACGGGGCTGCCGGCGACCATCGCCATCTTGATGTCGCCGCTCAACAGCGCCTGGACGGCCATGGTTCCGCTGGGGATATAGACGGTGTCAGCGTCGAGTCCGTATCTAGCAAAAAAACCTCTATCCTTCGCGACCCACAGCGGCGTCGTCAACATGTTGAGCGCGCTGCCGGCAATCGTAAGTCGCTCGGCCGCTGCAAATACGTGACCGCGGGACGCTAACGTCAAAAGCAGAGAAAGGAAAATAAACCGCACAAATCTCAGGGCCACGGGGCGAGAACAACGTTGCCGGTTCAGTGTCAACGCCGCGGTGCTCACAACATTCAGGCGACAACTAGCAGGGAATGGAAACGCGTTGAGGTCCATGACTTTCCTCCAAGTTCTACGGCGACTGGCCGCGCTGTCCTGGATGCCAAGCCCAGTAGGGCAGTCCGCTCAGTTGGGCGCGCCGAGTTTCATGTCAAAATCCTTCTGCATCCAACTTGCGCGCGATACGATCATCGATGAGATCTTCCGCCTTGAGTGCAGCCATTTTTGGATTGATGCGGCTCAGGACGCGCAAAGCGTTCTGCAATCCCTCTCGGGTGGGCGCGATGCGGCGGTCGTACAGGTTTCTCATTCTCTCGTACAACTCATCTACGCCTTCGTTTGGCGGGAGCCTCAGCCACTTGGTCAAACTCCGCGTCACCGCCTGTTTGTTGGCTGGCTCCTGGATAAAGGCAATCGCTTTAGTCAAGCTGCGCAACGTTTTCTCGACCACGTCGGGAGAACTATCGACAAAACTCTTTCGCGCCAATAGGCCTTGCTGTTGATACGGGACATTCTGCTTGGTCAAGTCGGCCAAAAGCTGCCCGCCATTGCGCTGCACGACTTTGCTGAACGCGTAACCCAATAACGCTCCATCGACGATACCCGTCATCATCGCTTGGGCGATCACCGACTGATCGCCGATCACGCGAAATTGAATTTTGTCGCGCTCGGCATTAAGCCCCCAATGGTCCAGCGCCATCATAGTGAACATCCAGATGCCGCCGCCGATGCTCTGCACCCCGAGCGTCTTTCCCTTGAGGTCTGCCACCGTTTTGATTTTTGAGGAGGTGACGAAGTAGCCGTCAAGCTTGCCGATAATACCCGCGACGAATGCTAAATCGAGCCCGCCGGCCACGGCGCCGATGGTGGCTCCGGAAGCGGGGGCAGAGTAAAACTGAACGTCGTTTGCCGCTAATGCCGATATGGCGATGGGCCCGCTGCGCACTTGCACAATCTCTGCTTCGAGTCCCCGCTCTTCAAAAAAGTGCTGGTCCTTGGCGACGAAGACGAGTCCCGTCCGCTCGCTGAAATCAGCAAACGTAATAAAAACTTTATTGGAGCTGGCTGCTCCGGCAAACGGAGCGGGAAGAAAAAGGCAGAAAGCGATAACACAAATCTCGACAAGTAGACAAGCCCGATGCTTAACCATTGAACTCCCCTTCAGACGATACGATGGGTATCGCTTCGCTCCACCCATCCTACAGTTCTTGTGCTGAATCGCCTCGCATCAACAAGCGTTCAAAACGTCGGTTCGTTC
>JBGPIK010000606.1:0-3426 GCA_041484845.1 Binatia bacterium
CTCCGTCATCATCCCGCCCTTTTCCCAGCAAGGGGGATTATGGGTAAAGACAAGCGCTCGCGGGGGAGAGCCGAGAGGGGGCTGCTGAGTGCCGTCAGAAATTTGCGCGAGCGGAGAAACTTCAAAAGCATAGTAGTACGAAGGACACGAAGGTTTCGGATCATTTTTCTAATAAAACTCTCTTGAAACTTCGTGATCTTCGTGACCTTCGTGGTAAAACATTGTCTTTTCTTTTTGGTTGCGGCTCGGCCGCGCTGTGATCTTCGCGGTGAAGATTGTTTTTCTTTTTATGGCTGCGGCTCGCGGCCATGCCATTAGTTTTTTCAAGCCTAGTGCAAGGCGGCAACGTGAATTCGGGTGTCTGTGATGACACACCCTTGACCGGGGGGCAGGGCGATGACGGGATTAAGATCGAGCTCGGAGATTTCCGGAACTTCTTCGACCAGGCGCGCAACCCGCAGCAGTACATCTTCGACGGCGGCGATGTCCGCCGCGGGATGGCCACGATAACCTTGCAAGAGCCGGTAACCGCGGATACTGCGAACCATTTCGCTGGCGTCTAGAGCCGTAATCGGAGTGACGCGAAAACAAACGTCCTTTAGAATTTCAACGTGGATGCCACCGAGCCCAAAAGCGAGCAGCGGGCCGAACAACGGATCCTGAGTAACGCCGACCATTAGCTCCACGCCACCGGGAATCATAGGCTGGACCAATACGCCGTCCATGGCGGCCAATTTTTGTTCACGCGCGAGGCGGTCGCGCATCTCCTCGAACGCTGCACGCACGGCACTCGCGTCTTTCAGCGACAAGCGGACCCCGCCGATGTCGCTCTTGTGGATGATCGTACGCGACGCCAGTTTGAGCGCGACCGGGAACCCCAGTTCTTCTGCCATGTGCGCGGCTTCTTCGGCCGTGCGGCAGACGCCGCCGCGCGGCATCGGCAGCGCGAAAGCGGAAAGAACTTTTCGCGCCTCTTCGGCGGAGAGCCAACCGTCGCCGAATGTTTCGAGCGCGTGCTGGCACACGGCGCGCGCGGCGGACGGCTGAATATCTTCGAAATCCAAGATTACATCCTCGGGGCGCAGGCGCCACGCGCCATAGCGCGCCAGTTTCCCTAAAACGCGCGCGGCGTTTTCCGGAAACGCATAGTCGGGAAATCGCTCTCCGGCCGCTCCGGTTACGCGGCGCGCTTTCTCGCCGTCCATCAGACAGGTGAAAATGGGTTTGCCGCTTCCTCCGTCCGTCCGAGCGGCGCTGGCACCGGCGTAAATGGCCGCGGCAATCGCCGCCATGTCGACCACCTCAATGTCAATGGTGAGAACGATCAGAGCATCCAACTCTTCGGCGCTAAGCAGGATTTCAACCGCTTTGCGAAAATCGTCAGCCGTGGCGGAAGCGATCATATCGACCGGATTCATCACGCTCGCCGTGATGGGTAAGAATTGTTTCAGAAGATTTTTGGTCGGGTCCCGAAGCTCTTGCACGGTGAGGCCCGCGGCTTCGCATGCATCGGCGCACAGTATCCCCAATCCTCCGGCATTGGTAAGAATCCCGACTCGCGGTCCGCGCGGCAGAGGTTGGTGGCTCAGCGCTGTCGCCAGATCGAACATCTCATCCAAGGTTTCGGCGCGGATCACGCCGGTCTGGAGAAATAGGGCATCGACGGCGACATCCGAGGCCGCTAGCGCAGCCGTGTGCGAACTCGCGGCGCGATGTCCGGCGATGGTTCGCCCCGCCTTTACGGCGACGATCGGCTTGTGCCGGCTTACGCGCTGGGCGATGCGGGCGAAGCGTCTGGGATTACCGAACGATTCCAAATACAGGAGAATCACGTCCGTTTGTTTATCTTCGTCCCAGTACTGCAGCAGATCATTGCCCGAGACATCAGCCTTATTTCCGACACTAATGAAATTAGATATTCCGAGTTGGCGCTTGCGCGCCTGGGAAATGATCGCCAATCCGAGCGCGCCGCTTTGCGAGCAAAATGCCACGCGGCCGTTGCGGGGAAATTGCGGCGCAAACGATGCGTTCAGTCGCACTGTCGGCTCTGTATTGAGCAGACCGAGGCAGTTGGGCCCGACCATGCGCATGCCGCAACCGCGAACTTTTTCCAGCAGCCGTTGCTGCTGTTGGCGTCCCTCCGGTCCAATTTCAGCGAACCCGGCTGTGATCACCACGACGGCTCTCACCCCCCGCGCGGCGCAATCGTCAATGCTGTCCAGCACCGCGTCGCGTGGTACCGCGATCACAACGAGATCCGGGCTTTCCGGCAGATCGCGCACTGAAGGATAGGCGCGGAGCGAAGCGATGGAAGCGGCATTGCGGTTGATCGGATAGACCGGGCCTTTGAATCCGGCCTTAATAAGAGCGTTTAGGATTCTCGCTCCGATGTTCGCCGGATTCCGCGAGGCGCCGAGCACGGCGACCGATCGGGGTCGAAAAAAAGGGCGAAGCGACGCGGTAGTGGCAACGCGGTCGCGCAGATCCGCCCGTGCGACGCTCGCTTCGCTGGGAATGACCGAAAGATCGATTTCCACATAACCTTGATCCAGCCGGCTGCGACACTCAAAACCAGAGTTGCGAAAGACATCCAGCATCCGCTGGTTCTCCATCATGGTCACCGCCCAAAAATGTTGAATGCCGTTGCTCACAGCCAGAATGGCCAAGCGCTCCAGCAACAGTGTGCCGATCCCCTTCCCCTGAAAGCGATCATCTACGGCGAAGGCGACTTCGGCGCTCGACTCATCGCGCGCGACGTAAGTCCCGGTGGCGATGATAACCGGCCCCGCATCCGATAGACGGGTAACAATCAAACTGAGCCGCGCCCGGGGGTTAGAGGAATCGCAAAACGATTGGATCATCTTATCGTTCGGTCCGCTCGATGAAAAAAAACGGCGCCATGTGGATTTCTCAGAAAGCGAGGCAAAAAACCCGGCCATGATTGTTTTGTCCGGCGGCAGGGCGATGCGAATCGTCGCGGTCGAGCCGTCACGGAGGATCAACCGGCCCGATTGCGGGGAGTCTTGATAGGGAAGCGGCAGGTAACGTGGACGAATTGAAGCCATATATCTTAGTAGGTCCTCGGGACGGGCTTTGCAAGAAACGTAGAAAATTGTTTTCTTGAGGTAATGCATAAATTGTTTACTGTTTTTGTCTCGTCTCGAATTTCTTTCTCGGTCGTAATGATCATATTCACACAATGATGAGTTTGCCGTTCACGACGAGGCCAAGCGGCGGGTTCCGGAACCGTTGAATCTCGATAGTCGGAGAGGCGATGCTCTGTTGAATCGCTGCGGGTTTGATTCCCCGCAGCTTGCTGCGTAATGAGCTATTCCAGACCTCTTAGAGTCCGTCATTCCCGAATGCTTCTATCGGGAATCCAGGCGAGACCGAACCTGGACCCCCGATTAAAACATTCGGGGGTGA
>JBGPIK010000607.1:0-3425 GCA_041484845.1 Binatia bacterium
ACAGGCCAAACGTAGCCGCCACTTCCTTGCTCGCTTGTTTGCCGATCTCGGTTTCCTGTTGCCAGGTGTAGCCCAGATAGCGCCGTTCACCCGTGGCGGGGACATAACCCGTGGTACAGCCGAAGTAGAGAAGGGCGCTCAGGAAAAGCGAAAACGCCCTGAATATCGCCGTGGAACTCATGGTAGATCTAATGACTTTCGCAGCCTGTAGGCTCTATTCAAATCGCCGTTAGGCGCATCGCCCTCCAGCATTTATTGTTCGATTGTGTCGCGGTTTTGAATAATTCAGGTTTCAGCTTAACAAACAACGCCGGCGGTTCAATGCTCTCTTATAGAAATGAAAAAACTCACTTTCAACGGAGCTTCCTTGCAACCCCTCTACGGCTGAGGCATACGGTCGGCTGTGAGTACGATGGTTCGAGTCAGGCGCGTTACCTCCGACAAAGCGCTTGCGAAGGCTTTCGCGATCCGCATGCGCGTGTTCGTAAAGGAGCAGGGAGTGCCCGAGGAAATCGAGCTCGATCGCGACGATCAGCGAGCCATTCATTTTCTGGCTCTCGACGGGCCAAAAGCCGTTGGAACCGCCAGGGTTCTATTACATCGCGCCAGCGCGAAGATCGGGCGCATGGCGGTGCTGAAGAGCTATCGCGGACGAGGCGTCGGAAATAAATTATTGAAGCGCGCCATCGCTACGGCGCGAAGGAGAGAGGCCCAAGAACAGAGATCGAAGGTCAGAGGTCAGAAGTCAGATCTCAAGAACAAAAAAATCCTACATTGCGGTGCGCGAACCATCTATCTTCATGCTCAGGTGCCGGTGATCGGGTTTTATCAACGGATGGGGTTTCGCTGCGCCGGTCCGATTTTTAACGAAGCCGGCATTGCGCATCGAAAGATGATCTTGATGCCGCTTAAACAGATCAAACCGGCCATTCGCCTGCGATCAGACGCGGAATGAGCGGGTGAAGTATGCGGTAGGATAATCCCCACAGCCGATGCGAACCGACCCGATAGAATGCAACCTCCGCGGATTTTTGCCAGGTGGAAAACCGTTCGATGGCCTGGCCATGAGCGTCGGGTCGGACCAGTTCGTTGAGCGAGACGTCGATGATGTCTGCAATTTCACGCTTGGTCAACTGCCACTGGACGGGAGGGATGATTCGGGCCAGGAAAGGATAGACGCGATAGCCGGTGGTTCTAGTCTCGATAGCGGGAAAATGGGCCAGCACTTCGACCCTGTCGCTGGTCAGCCCCACTTCTTCGCGCGCTTCACGCAGGGCGGTCTCCAGCATCGAAAGATCGCAGCGATCGCGCTTGCCGCCGGGAAAGGCGACCTGCCCGCCGTGCACTCCGCCATCGCTGCGGAGCACCATCACGATATGGAGTTGTCCGTCGCCGGACCGATAGACCGGCACAAGGATGGCTGCATCCTGCATCAAAAACTCGTCATCGGAGCGGGGTACGCAATCCGCGAAACACCAAGCGAGGACGGTCCGAGAATTTCGCTAGCCACTTATCCACGACTCAATTTCTACAACAACTCGATAGTCAAAACCAACCTCTTGTTCGGTTTCCACTATGCCTAACGTTTCATGCCTGATGTAACCCCCGCGCAAACCAAACGGGAAAACGTATTGGTCACCACGAAGGTCCCCCTCCTTCATCCTCCCCCGCGTGCGAGGGAGTTTTCAATGTTCGTAACGTGCGCCCGGATCTCCATTTCATTCGATGGTGCGCAAAGCGCACCCTACGCCATGAACAATTTGCGCAAACGGAGAATACTCTCAAGCTATAGTCATACGATGAGGTCCGAAAATGGCGAGGATAAGCCTTGCATGCCGTTATCGTTTGTCTCAATACTAACGTTACGATCCGATGAAAGATTTTTATCAAGCCATGCACGCGCGCGATCACCGCTTCGATGGCAAATTTTTCGTTGCGGTGAAGACGACCCGCATTTACTGCCGGCCGATCTGTCCGGCCCGGCCCAAACGTGAGAACTTGGAATTCTTTCCCGACGCAGCGTCGGCGGAGTTGGCCGGCTACCGGCCTTGTTTGCGCTGCCGCCCCGAATGCGCGCCGTTATCCCCTGCATGGCATGGAAAGAAGGTTCTTGTGCAGCGCGCGCTCAAGCTGATCGCCAAAAATAAGCTTCATCATACAAGCGAAGAAAAGTTCGCGGAGCGATTGGGCGTGAGCGCGCGTCATTTGCGGCGCCTTTTCGCCGCAGAGATGGGCCGGACTCCCAAGCAAATTGCCGACGCCAACCGGCTTAATTTCGCGCGCAAATTAATCGTCGAAACGCGCGTGCCCATCATGACGGTGGCACGGACCGCCGGCTTCGGCTCGCTCAGGCGCTTCAACGATGCGTTCCGAAGACGTTTCCAGCGCCCCCCGTCGAAATTGCGAAAGGCCGGCCCTAGGCGGGATGCCAGGGACGGCGTCGAGCTAAAACTTTCCTTCAGACCGCCGTACGATTGGCAAACTTTGATTCAATTCTATCGAACGCATACGATAGCGGGAGTTGAACGCGTAGTGGGGAATTGTTTTGAGCGGGTTTTCCGCATCGAAAACTCGCTTGGATCTTTCCAGGTCGAACCGATCGTTGGCACGCCGCAGCTTAAACTCAAGGTGATTACCGAGGATCTCCGGATTCTCTTCGAAGTCACGAGCCGGGTGCGGCGCATGTTCGACCTGGACTCGGACCCCTTGCTCATCGCTGAGTGCTTTGCGCAAAATCCGCTGCTCGCGAAACTATGCCGCCGCTTTCCGGGGCTGAGATTGCCGGGTGGATGGGATCCGTTTGAAACAGCGATCTGCTCGATCCTGGGTCAGTTGGTTTCCGCCAAGCAGCGATGCAATCTTATTGGCCAGCTCGTGCGTAGCTACGGCGAGCCGATGGTCCATCCGCGATCGGGAGAACGGGCCTATCTATTCCCCGGTGCGGATGTTCTGGCGCATTCCGACCTCGACAAAATCGGCACAACGGCGGCCCGAAAAGAGGCGATTCGGGTGTTCTCCGGGCGCGTGCTGAGCGGCTCTATCTCTCTTTCGGAAGCGCAAGAGCCGATGGCTTTTCGTAAGGCGCTGCTCGAAACGAAGGGGCTCGGCCCGTGGTCGGCGGAGTATATCAGCCTTCGCGCTATCGGCGACACCGACGCGTTCCCGCGCACGGATCTGATTCTCAAACGTGTGCTCAAGCTTTACCCGGAGCTTGATTTGGAAGCGCTTAAACCCTGGAGGTCTTATGCGGCGATCTATCTCTGGAAGGCGTTTGCACAAAGGCTTACCAAAAACAGGAGAAGGAATCATGACGCTGGCTTACAAGGAAATAAATTCCCCAGTCGGCAAACTCAAAATCGTCGCCAGCGTGAAAACGTTGGTCGCCGTCGAGTGGGAAGAGGAACCAGGCAATCGAAAGAGGCACG
>JBGPIK010000608.1:0-3406 GCA_041484845.1 Binatia bacterium
CGTGAGCCGAAGGCATCGTGCCCCGTGCCGACGGCGCCGATCGCTCGCCCCGACATCCAAATCCGCGGCCCGCGAATTTTACCAAGATCCGTGCCCTGTTTTTGCGCGCGGGTCCATGGGCCATCCTGGTAGAGTTCGATCGAGGCACAGGTGGTAATCCCCAGATGGAGATAAAGCTCTCCATGAAAATCCTCCAGGTGGCCATGACCATCGATGAAGCCCGGCAGAACGGTCTTGCCCTTGACATCAATCACCTCAGCGCCGGCAGGAATAGTGACTTCGCCGCGACCACCGACTGCTTGGAACTTGCCTGCCCGGATAACGATGACGGAATTCTCGATCGGCGGCCGGCCGGTGCCATCGATCAGTTTTCCACCCTGCACGACGAGTACCTTCTCCAGCATGTTTTCTTTTCCTCACTCGTCCCGATCAGCAGACTGCTAGAAGTCCGGATTTTCTTGCTGACACTGCGGGCAGGTCATGTAAAGAGGGTCGCGTTGCTCACGATCGACTTTACTTACGATAGAGGCTCTGGATGAAACCGTTCCGATCCAGGTCCCGAACGAAGCTCTGATCCGCCACATCCTCGAAAGTCAGCTTTGTTTTTTCCGCCTTAGAGGCAGCCAGAACTTGATTGATCACCGGCTCGATTCCCTCGTGCGTCGGGTATGGGGTCATCGCGGTTTTCTCGGCATAATAAGCGTACGTCTCCTCAAGGACCGCAGGCTCATTTTCCCGCAAGTAGCGCGTCATGATCTTTTTGCTCTCCTCCCCGTGGGTTTTGAAATAGTGAACCCCTTCGACGTAGGCCCGCACGAATCTCCTCACTGCATCGCGATTGCTTTCGATAAACGAGCGGGTCGTGGCGATGGAGCCGTAGTCATAATGAAAACCCATATCCACGAGATCTGCCAAAATGTGGAGTCCGAATTGCTTGGCCACCAACAGCGTGGGAGCGCCTAGAAGCGTGGCGTCTACAGCCCCCTGCTTGAGAGCGGCCAGGCGTGTGGATTGGCCGCCGGCCTGGAGCACGACCACATCCTTACCCACTTTCAAGCCCACTTTCTCCAGAAAGTAGCGAGCGCCAAAATCCGTTGTGGAACCAAATGTACTGATGGCGAATTTCTTCCCCCGCAGATCCTCGGGTTTCTTGATTTCCGCTCTCGCGACGATCTGAAACGGAAGCGTCGGCATGACCGAGAGGATAATCACAGTATCGGCTCCCTTCGCGCGCGCTTGGATGCTGGAGCCGCTGCCCGTATTTCCGAGCCTGAGGTCGCCGGCTAACATCGCCTGCGTGATCCGCGAGCCGGACTCAATATAGATGAACTCAACGTCAAGCCCATTCTTTGCCGTGAGTCCTGCCTCCTTGGAAATCCACAGGGCGCTGTTGCTGCCCGTAATGGCGTTGTATCCCACCCGCATCTTCTCCAGTTTCTGAGCCGCACCTTGCCCGTGCATAATCAACAGAAACAGCGCTACAAACCCACCCAATGTCCCAATTCGCAGTTGTCTAGTCATGTAGAAATACTCCTTTCACTTGAGAACCCAGAAACTTGCAACGGCGCAAGCCTCGCTGGATTTTGAACTGTCTCTTGCCCGCCAAGGCGTATCATACCATTAGACGCAAAATCAAAAGACTTTCCACTCCCTAGGAGCAAAATCCTTGTCTCACAGATCTGCTCGTGCGAGCGGTTCGCGTGGGTCCTTTAAGCGTTTGGCGCAAACAATTTTGGTCCGCGACCCGCGCGATCTAGCCGTTGTCTGGCAACCTACAAGAAAACCAGTATATTGTTGGAGATTGATGCACAGGAACTGCCGATGACTCCGTTTGAATTCACCTCGCTGGCATTTGTGATCTCGGCTATTGCCGGAGTCCTCGGATCTCTGTTGGGATTGGGCGGCGGGATAATCGTCATTCCCGTGCTCACGCTTCTCTTTAAGATCGACATCCGTTACGCCATTGGGGCTTCGATCGTGTCCGTCATCGCCACTTCGAGTGGGGCGGCGGCGGCCTACGTCCGCGAGCGGATGACGAATCTGCGTGTGGCCATGGTTCTGGAGGTCGCCACGGTCTCCGGTGCATTGAGCGGGGCCTTCTTGGCGGGACAAATTAAAGGGCGT
This sequence comes from Binatia bacterium, assembly GCA_041484845.1. Classification (GTDB taxonomy): domain Bacteria; phylum Desulfobacterota; class Binatia; order UBA9968; family UBA9968; genus JBGPIK01. The sequence goes on from JBGPIK010000608.1 coordinate 2,125, forward strand.
TGGCTCTATATCATTTTTGGCCTGGTGATGGGTTATTCCGCGGTAATGATGTTTCGCAATCGCAACCAGGTCGTCGCGGAAGAATTCGTTCCCGCGCCCTGGGCCGACTGGTTGAAATTGCACAGCAGCTACTACGATGAGGCGCTCAAACGGGAGATCAATTATCGCGTGGCTCGAACCCGCGTTGGGCTCGCGTTAATGTACGGCGCCGGGGTCGTCAGCGGCTTATTGGGAATCGGCTCCGGCGCTCTCAAAGTTCCGGCGATGGATTTGGCGATGCGCTTGCCGATCAAGGTTTCGACTGCGACCAGCAATTTCATGATCGGCGTCACCGCCGCCGCAAGCGCCGGTGTCTACTTTATGCGTGGAGATATCGATCCTTTTGTGGCTGCGCCTGTAGCGGCCGGGGTCGTGGTCGGGGCGACCATCGGGTCGCGTTTGTTGGGCGTGTTGCAAAGCCGGTTGATCCGCATCGTCTTTGTCGCGGTCCTGCTATGGGTTTCGTTGCAAATGTTAATAAAAGGACTCCAGGGATGACACCGCAATTGGAAACGTCGCCCGTGCCTAATGTGGACGCCGATAAACGCGTGCGCCGCGTCGAGCTTCTTATCAGCAATCTGCTGCGCGTGGGCGTGCTGGCGAGTCTGGCGCTGGTCATCATCGGCACGGTTGTCACTTTTGTTCATCACCCTGAATATTTCAGTTCGCCGGCGGATTTCGAGCGGCTGGTACGGCCAGGCGCGGCTTTCCCGCACAGCCTGGGCGACGTGATTCAGGAAATTCTCCTGTGGCGCGGACAAGCGATTGTCACCGCTGGATTGCTGTTGCTGATCGCAACGCCCGTTATGCGCGTGGCGGTATCGATTTTCGCCTTTGTCTATCAGGAGGACCGGACATTCACTTACATCACTGCGCTCGTTCTGTTTCTGCTGCTGCTGTCTTTCTTTTTGGGCAAAGTCGAGTAATGGCCGGACCGTCAATCCAGCTAAATCGCGCGCTAGGGTTTCAGCACATCGTCTGGTTGTTCGCTGCTTAAACACGGGGGGCGCAGCTAACCCTAATCCGACAAAAACTCACGCCATATCACCGCTCCGCGAGGGCGGTGAGACCGCAAGCCGTGGGCACCTGAGCGTACAGGTTGCGTGCAGGTTCCGGCGTTCTCGAACATCACTCTGGGGTGGTTTGCGGGGGGCCCTCAAGGCACTGTCCCATTGCCCACGGCTGTAGGGCTCATCGCCCTCGCGGGTTCAAAATAATGTCGGATTAGGGCTAAGACTCGCGC
>JBGPIK010000609.1:0-3384 GCA_041484845.1 Binatia bacterium
GTTCGTTATCCTACGGACCGACAGTTCGCCTCCGGTTGCTCCCCACGCCGCTTCGAGCCGACGCAGTTACCTTTGGCTACGGAGCTGTGGCATACTCCGACACGGACTTTCACCGTGCTGATGTGGCACCCTCACGGGCGCACTCACCCCCGAATATTTTTATCGGGGGTCCAGGTTCGGTCTCGCCTGGATTCCCGATAGAAGCATTCGGGAATGACGGACTTCAGAGCGGAATTAACGCCACACCGATTAAACTCGCATTGTTTCTTGGCACTTAATTGAGAGGTTTCCATGCCCCCACGACAGATCCTTAAACAACTGCTCAAGAGAAATAAACTCCTGGTTGCGCCGGGCTGCTTTGACGGCCTTTCGGCCCGCTTGGTTCAGGAGGCGGGATTCGAAGCCGCTTATCTCAGCGGCGGCGCGGTAGCCCGCAGTATGGGCATGCCGGATATCGGTCTGGTCACCATGTCCGAAACCATCGAGCGGGCCGCGCAAGTCGTTTCCGCAATCACGATTCCGGTGATTGCCGATGCCGATACCGGCTACGGCAATGCGGTGAACCTGGTGCGCTCCGTGCGCGAATTCGAACGCGTTGGCGTAGCCGCAATTCACATCGAAGACCAGGTCACGCCCAAACGTTGCGGCCATCTGGACGGTAAAGAAGTCATCTCCCTCGACGAGATGGAAAAAAAATTGAAAGCCGCACTCGCCACGCGCACCGACCCGGATTTTTGCATCATCGCGCGCACCGACGCGCGCGGGGTGAATGGTTTTGAGGACGCGATTGCAAGAGGCAAAGCCTTCGCCAAGCTCGGCGTAGACGCGATTTTCGTCGAAGCGCCGCAATCGGAAGCGGAGCTGGAAGAAATTCCCCGGCGCATTTCCGATGTGCCGCTGCTGGTCAATGTTTTTAAAGGCGGCAAAACGCCGATGCTGCCGGTGGAGCGCCTCGATCAAATGGGTTATCGCATCGCCATTTACCCTTCGGAAAGCCAGCGCGCCGCCATTTATGCCATGAGGATGGCCCTGGGCATGCTCAAGAAAGAGGGCACGACGCAAGGCATGGACGACCGGCTCACGACTTTCAAAGAGAGAGATAAGATCGTCGGATTAGATGACTGGCAGAAAATCGAGCGGAATTATATGGCGGGCGACGCCGATAAGTCATAGTTCAGGTTATTGGCACCGCACAAAATTCTCAGAACGGCAGGGCGGGTTTCGACGTGCAGCACCGAAACCCGCCGCTCAAAACGATGGGTTTCGCTAACGCTCTACCCATCCTACGCCTCTGCGTACTTTTGTGCCGGCGAACGTTTTGGCTACAACCTATAATCCGAATACTTCGCGAAACTCGCGGATGGTCTCTTTGAACTCGGCATTGGTTTCCGGCGGAGTCGTTTTGAGCTTCAGCTTCGACTGTTCCATTCGGAGCGAAAGCGGTTCGACATCGGCGCGCGCGGGAATCCGATTGAGAGAACGAATGCGCAGTTGCGCCGGTTTTGAAAGAATAAAATCAATGAACAGCCGCGCCACGTTGGGATGAGCGGGTTTTGGGCTGAGGCCTGCGGAATTAAGCGTGACCACAATCGGATTAACCGTGTTGACCCACTCCACCGGTGCGCCCTTTTGTTTCATTCCCTCGCTTCGATGGGCATAGACAATCGACAACGGAAATTCACCGGCAGCCATCATCTGTGTAATCAGGGTGTGACCCTTACGCCACTCGATATTCTGCTTCGCGAGCGCTCGCATGTACTTCAGCGTCTTTTCTTTGCCCCAGGTTTTTTTCAATGTCGCGTACCAGGTATATTCTTCCTGGTCCATGGCGAGCTTGCCCTTCCATTTGCCATCCAATAAATCTTCCCAGGATTTTGGCGCTTCCTTGTCACTGACTAGTTTCGGATTATAGCCGACGGTCATGTAGTTCACGTAGTCGGCCGTCCAGTAGCCGTCGGGATCTTTGAATTCTGAAATAAAGTTTTTGGCTTCAGGCGATTTGTAGGGGGCCAGCAGTTTGGCGTCCATCAGCGCATCCACTTCGCTGATGGTCACGACATCAAAGTCCCAGCGTCCCGCTCGGCCCTCAGTCATAATGCGGTTGAGCGTCTTCTCTCCGCTGGCGCGAAAAATTTCGCCCCTTAAGAAAGGGTATAGTTTTTCGAAATCATCCAACAGCGGCTTTGACTCGGTCACGCTGGTCGAGGTGTACCAAACCAGCTTGCCTTCCTTTTTTGTCGCTTCGATGAGTTTCGTGTCGTTCTGAGCCCAGCCTGCGCGCGCAAGCAAGAGCAAGACGGCCATCAAAAGGGAACCCCGGATGTGGTAACGAGTAAGCGTGAAATTCATATCTCCTCCAAAATAAATAAACGGCCATAATCTAGCACGATCCGATTGACGATGAAATGCGTACGAAGCCATCCTCAAGAGCTTACGGTTGGCGGCACCGGCTGTTTTTCTGCCGCGAGGAACTGGACAATTCAGCGGCGCTAAAGTATGCAAAGCAGTACGGGTCAATGATCCGCAGATCCTATGCAAATTAACCAATAGCGTTCATTTCCGTTACCGCCGCAGTCTTTCCGTAAAAAGGAGAAAGAGCTATGGCTCAGGCAACAACCCGGTTCAACGCTCTTGAAACCACCATCGACGACATTCACAACGCGTTTAAGGCAGGACAGGTCACAGCGCGCCAGTTGGTGCAGATCTATCTCGACCGCATCGAGACATACGATAAAAAGGGACCCGCGATCAACGCGATCATCACAGTCAATCACGAAGCTCTTAGAGATGCCGATCGCCTAGATGCGGCGTTCAAGGCGTCGGGCTTTGTCGGTCCCCTTCACGGGATTCCCATCATCATCAAAGACCAGGTGGACTGCAAAGGCATGCCGACGACGATGGGATCGCTTTTGTTCAAGGACTATCATCCCGACGGCGACGCCTTCGTTGTCGCTAAGCTGAAAAAGGCTGGTGCGATCATTTTGGCGAAGGCGACGCTGGGCGAGCTCGGCGGCGGCGACACACACGGTTCGCTGTTCGGCTCCACACGCAACCCTTACGACCTGGAACGCACCGCAGGCGGATCTTCCGGCGGCTCCGGTGCCAGCGTGTCGGCGAATTTCTGCACCATCGCCATTGGTCAAGAGGGGTTTGCCTCGATCCGTCGACCCTCGACATGGAACTGCATAAGCGGTATGCGCCCGACTGCCGGTCTCGTGAGCCGCAGCGGCGTTTATGCCGGCTGGCCCTCGATTAACGGATCCCTCGGCCCAATGGCGCGCACGGTCACCGACCTCGCCAAGCTGCTCGACGTTATGGTCGGCTATGACCCTGACGACCCGATCACCGCGCGCGGTTTTGGCCAAGCACCGGAAAGCTACACAA
>JBGPIK010000610.1:0-3369 GCA_041484845.1 Binatia bacterium
GAGCGAGAACCTAAGGGCGAAAAACGCCAGGCCCGAAGATTTCATTGATGACGAGGTAGTACGGGAGTTGGAGAATCAGGGCTATTTTGCTTCGAAAGCAAAGAAATGAATTGGAAACCGCTGTCAGCGTCCGCAGCGGCGTAAATTACGATTCTACTTATACAGCCGGTCGATGAAACCGCTTTCGTCCAATTCCTTCAAAAGCGAGATATTGACAAACCGTTCGGGAGAAAGCTTGGCCGCTTCGGGCCGGTCTTTCGCCGCCAGATCCAGCAGAGCTTTGACCCCTTTGATGGATGGATACGGCGTCTTGGGCACAATTTTACTCGCGAAGTATTCATACGTTGCGTCCACGGCTTCCATATCATTGATGCGCATGTATTTCGCGATGATATTCATGCTCTCTTTTTTCTGCGTCTTGTAGTAGTGGATTCCTTCGACAAAGGCCCGCATTAAGCGGAGCGCTGAGGGGCGCTTCTGCGTAAGAAAACTCTGACTGCTGGCTAAACCGGTGATCTGAAACTCCGCTCCAAGATCCGACATATCGAGCAGGACGTTCATTCCTTCCTTCTGCGCCATGGTCGTTATGGGAGGAAGAACGACAGCAGCATCCAGCTGTCCCGCTTTCATCGCCGCTAGCCGGGTCGACTGTTCGCCCATTTGCAAAAGGGTGACATCCTTGGGATCGATCCCTAAATGGCGCAAAGCGTAACGGGCCGCGATATCCGGCGCCGCGCCGTAGCGATTGACGCCGATTCTCTTCCCTTTCAATTGCGCCGGCGAGGTAATTCCTTTAACGGTTATGATTTGAAAGGCAAAAGTGTTGACTATGCCCGCGATCATGACCAGGTCTGCTCCCGCGAGATTGCTTGTGACAATGGCCGGGCCGGCCATGGCCACGGCCTGCACTTCTCCCGCCAGCATCGCGGCGGCCGCCGTTGGCCCGCCGGGTATGAAGATCAAGTTAACATCCAGTCCCTGCTTCCTGAACAGCCCCGCTTCTTTGGTGATCCAAATGGGCGCAAAGGCGCCGGCCTGCGCGCTGTAGCCGACAACCATCTTTTCCAGGCCCGGCTGGGCAGAGACCGGCCAAGCCATGACAACCATTAAAAGTAGTCCCGATGAAACGAGACCTGAGGAGCGGCGAATCCATTTTCCGATTTTCACGCTGCGCCCCTCGATGATTATGGCCAGACCGACTTTATAAATCCTGTCTTTTCCAGTTCGTCCATGAAACTTGCGTCCATGAATTCATCCGGTTTGTGCCCTTTTGCCTTGGGATTGTTCTCCGCAATCAAAGCGAGCGAGTTCTCAATCCCTTTTAAACTGGCCTTCGGAACTTTTTTGATATAGCGCGAGGTAAAGAGGTCGTAGGTCGTGGCGAGCAGTTCCTTATCGCTGATCCCGCCGTATTTTCTCAAAGCTCTGATGCCCAGTTCCCGGTCGGTAAAGAGCCGGCGCGTTCCTTCGATATACGCCTTGAGAAATCTTAGCACCACGTCGCGATTCGCTTTGCCGTAGCGCCGGCTAATGACAACCGTGGTGGCGGGAAGTTCATCGCCCGAGTCCGCGAAGTCAAGCAGCGTTTTGATTCCCATCTTGTCCGCTTGTACCGAGGTCGGAAAAGAGATGACGCCGGCATCCACTCTCTTTAATGCGATCGCCGATGCGATATCCGACATCCTGCCGATCTGAATAAGCTTCACATCTTTCTGAGGGTCCAGACCCCAATTTTTCAAAGCGGGCCGGACGAGCAGATCCGTGAGCGAGCCAAAACGCGTCACCGCAATCGTCTTGTTTTTGAGATCCGCCGGTTTTGAAATGGATGGATCGACCATAAGCCTCATGAGCTGATTGTCGATGGAGCTGGCGATTTGAACGAGATCGGCTCCCTCTACGGATGCCTGCAGGTAGACGACTGAAGAGATGCTGGCAAAGTCCAGTTGGCCCGACACATGGACCTGAACCAGCTGCACGCCCTGAACATAAATCATTTCAGGTTCGAAGCCGTATTTTTCGAAAAGGCCCGCCTCTTTAGTAGCAAAGAGCGGAAAGAAACTCGCGCTCGGCGACGGATAACCCACTTTGAGAGGCATCAAAGTTGCGGCTTCTGTTTGAGGCGCGCTCAGGGCCAAGGATAAAACGAATAGGGCCACATAGATGCGGATGCGACGGTAGCATTTCATAACTGACCTCCCGATTGATATGCGCTGCGCGTTACTTAACGAACCCCGTTTTCTTCAGCTCATCCATAAACGAAAGGTCGATAAACTCATCGGCCTTGCGATTTCTCGCTTTTGGATTGCGGTCCGCAATCATCATCAGCGCCGTTTCCACGCTTTTCGCCGAGAGCGTTGGGTTGCGCTTGATATATTTGGTCGCGAACAGCTCATAGGTTTTGGCGAGAATGTCAGAGTCTTCGATTCCCGTGTATTTCTTGAGCGCTTTGATTCCAAGCTCTTTATCGGTCAGGAAGCGCTGCGTCCCGTCGATATAGGCCCTGAGGAAACGCAGCACGATGTCGCGATGGGACTTTGCGTATTCCCGGCTGACCACGACGGCCACGTTCGCGAATTCGACATCGACATCGGCCATATCCAACAACCGACGCATGCCCATTTTTTCCGCTTGAAAAGAAGTCGGATCGGAGATGACGCCGGCGTCGATCTTTTTGCCGGACAAGCCGACCACCATGTCGGTCATTCGCCCCACTTGCACGAGGCTCACATCTTTGTCCGCATTTAAGCCGGATTTCTTCAATACCAGCCGGATCGCCACATCCGGCAGCGAGCCGAAGCGCGTGATACCGATGGTTTTTCCTTTAAGAGCCGCGATACTCGTGATACTCGGAACCACAATCAGCTTATAGATAAACCGGTCGATCGAGCTGGCAACCAGGACCAGATCCGCGCCTTCGACGGCGGCTTGCAGCGGCAGCGGCGAGCCGGTAACAGTAAACTCTATCTGATGGGCGACGTGGACCTGGGTAATTTGCACCCCCTGAAGATAAAGCAGCTCGCTTGCGAGCCCGTATTTTTCAAACAGCGCCGCTTCCTTGGCGACAAAGAGCGGCGAGAAACTGGCGCTCGGCGAAGGATAGCCGATTCGTATGCGCGTCAATTCCGCGCCGTCCACGTGAAGCCACCCAAAAAAAATCAGGAGTGATATAATCAATCCGCAACTGAATCTCTTCATTGGCACGTTCCTTCCCGTTACAGCCTAAACAGCCTGCGGGCATTGCCCTGGAGAATTTTCTCCTTGACTTCGTCTTTAATCCCTAACTTGTCGAAGCTGACCAACGCCTTCTCCAGATCGACGTAAGGGAAGTCCGTGCCGAAGAGCGCCTTGTCCTGGAGCCGTCCGCTGATC
>JBGPIK010000611.1:0-3365 GCA_041484845.1 Binatia bacterium
GAAGCCGCGTCGAGCCACTGCCTTCGGCCCGGCTCGACACTGGCACTTCGCAGGCGGGGCTTCAACCCCGCCCTTGACCAAGGGGATGCTACGCGCCCCCTTGGAACCCCAGCATAAGGTTCCCCGCCCACAGGGCGGGGCTTAGGGTTTTAGTAAAAGTCCGTTCATACTAAGCCACGTCGAAGCGTGCGGCCACTTTTTCAACAGCCTGTTTACTTTTGATATTTACCGGTGATGATCCACGCCAGCCGGGCGATTCTCAGAATTCAAGCAAGGACAATCGATACCTGACCGTGTTGTTTGCGAGTCGGCCTGACGGTGATCTCAACGTCCTGGCCGAGCGCGATTAAAAAGTCTATTAGTCGTTCGACTGAAAAATTGCCGGAACGATTACGCATCAGGGCAGAAGCGTGGGGCTGCTTAACGCCGAGAATTGCGCCCGCTTCTGCCTGTGTGAGGCCGCGACTCTTGATGATGCGGTAAATCTGCAGAGTGGGGGATTCAATGGGGGCAGGCTACTTTTTCGTTACGATTGTGCGGGCCACAGTGATGGAGCCGCGACCAAAACTAGCCTGCCCCCATTTCCCGCCCCCGTTCTGCCGGCTTCGCTTATCGAGGCAGACCGGCTCGGTTTGCTGGAAATTGGAGTTTCCTGGTGCGGTATATCATCTGACTGGCTCGCCTCGGTGGCCACGCGACAATTGACGCTCGGTGAGCCATTCTTGCGGAGGGGCCACGACTCGCAGCAGTTCGGACGACTTTGCCTGAATAGATCTTACATATCTGCGCCTATGTTATATTCTCTCGCCGTGTACTTCACGCTGGCCACGGTCTGACCCTCATTCAGCTCCTTTGCCTTGGCCCCGGCTTCTTCCGTCGTCGAGAACTCTACTATCTGGCCGTCCTTCTTAAGCCACGTCAGGCCCGAGCCGAGCTCGCGAGCCGGCGAGCGGTCACACAAAATCCTGTACATTTGAACCCTCCTCATTGAATTGTCTTGCTGAACCTAATCGGGATTGAGAAACGCGCGGAAAGATAACTTCATTAAGCTTACGGCTTATCCGTTGAGTAAGCAAGGCGAAACAGGGCCCATCGCGTTATTATAATGAATCCGCACGGGGATCGAAAAAGGGGGTCATTTCTTGACGACCGAAGGATTAAAGGGGTCTTTTCATGATCGCTCCGGACGGCTGCGACTCTTGATGATGCGGTAGATCTGCAGAGTGAGATGGGCCTTGGGCTGCTCGCGTTCGGGATGGGCGAAACCCCTATCGGAAAACACATTGCCGCTGCCTTTTTTGAAGGTCATGCGCATTCGTTGTTTAGTCTCCATTCTTAATTGCTCCTTTGCCGGTTAAGCCGCTGACCTTCCGCGAGGCTGCGGCGGATGAGTTCAATGTCCTTTTGCGGGGTCGTAATGCCGCTCCTGGATTGCTTCAGGAAGACATGCAGCGATGTACATCGCATTGGCAGATGGCGCGGTGTATACTGGCACAACAGGTCTTCGTGGGGATCAAACAGAGATGGACATTTGCCCCCGGTTGGGCTATGAAGCCATTAAAATTCAGCCGCTACAATTCTAGGATGAAAGATGATCTCTCGCGCTGCGATTTGCCATAGACCTAAACGCCGTACGTAAGGAGGCGCCCATGCGCATCATAGACACCCATTTCCACTGGTACCCGCGCTCGGTATACGAAATGTTGTGCAAGCGTACCGACTACCCGCGCGCGGTCCCCACAAGCAACGGCGGATACCTCGTGTCGCCGCACGAGGGCGCGTCGCGCCGCGACACCTGGGCCGACTGGTTCGACCTCGACGCGATGCTCGATCACATGGACAGGGCTGCGGCCAAGATCGGATGCGACTTCGGGGTGGTGTGCACCACCGGCCCGGGCGGGGCGTTCTTCTCCGAGACCGACGCCGCGCACGGCCTCGCCGCCGCGCAGATGTGGAACGACGAGATGGCGGCCGCAGTTGCCCGCTATCCGGGCAAGGTCTGGGCAACCGGAGTAGTGCCGTTGCAGGACCCGAAGAGAGCCGTGGAGGAGCTCGAGCGCGTGATGAAGTTGGATCTCGTAGGAGTCAATGTTCCGGGGACCATCGGGCCGCGCGGGAAGACCCACATCGACGACCCGAGCCTGGAGCCCTTCTACGACCGAGCGGAAAAGCTCGGGACGATGCTGTTCCTGCACCCAACCGACGTGGTTTTTCCCGAAATCTGCGACGGTAAGGACGGCGCGCTCTACAACAGCCTCGGCAAAATCATCGACTTGAGCATCGCGATTTACCGCCTCGTGGTCTCCGGCATAATGGAGCGCCACCCGAAGCTAAAGGTGTACGTCTCGCACACCGGCGGCGCGCTTCCCTACCAGTCCGGCCGCATGGACAAGAACTCGAATGCCGCGAAGCTGCCGCGCGCGCCGAGCGAGTACATCAAGCGCATGTACAGCGATACCGTGCAGCCGCATGCTCTGGGGATGAAATTTACGATCGACTACTACGGCGTCGACCACGTGATGTACGGCGACGACTATCCCTGCTGGAACCCGGCGGCGGCGCTCGAGATCTTCGGGCAGATCGGGCTGTCGAAAGAAGACCAGCGGAAGATCCTCTGCGATAACGCGCGGCTCGTCCTCAATCTGAGAGACCCGGTGCCGGCGAAGCAAGCCGTAAGCGCCTGAGAGTGATATCCGGCTAAGGGTTGTTCAAATCTGGGGAATTTAGGGAATTTAGGGGTCGGGTCTAGTTTCGAAGCATTGCTATCTTTCTGGCTAACTTAATCAGGCAATGCAGCTGTATAGGGAATCGCGTCTTTACTTTTGATATTTACCGTTGCCGATCCACGCCAGCCATCCTTCCTCTATCTGTGACGTGAGCCTCGCGGTTCGCGACTAACTCGCCTTCTTCATCTCTTCGGCCAAAATTTCGTTGACGAGAGTTTGATAAGGCAATCCCTTTTTCTCGGCGGTTTTGCGCAACCAACTCAAGACTTTTGCGTCTAAACGAATCGCGATGAGCTTTCTCGGTTCATCGCCGACAGTCGGCCGGCCGACCCGACGCATGCGCGAAAGCTGTTTGTCGGAAAGTTCCGGAATATCCGAAAAGTCAATCTTCTTCGACTTCGTACTTTTGTCTTTCTTTCCGGCTCGCTCGCCGCGCGCTGATAATCCGTGTGATTTCTTCATCGTCTCCGCTCCTTATCGTGTACGCTATGACCAAGACTCTGCCCAGACTACTTTTTGCCAGGCGCAACCAGCGCGCTTCACTTTCAGAGTGCTCCAAGTCTTCACCATCCAGGCCGGCTGGATCAAGAAACGCCGTGGCAGCCTCTTCGAAAGATACCCCGTGTTTAAGCCGGTTGC
>JBGPIK010000612.1:0-3360 GCA_041484845.1 Binatia bacterium
AAGTTGCGGGTTCTCGATCATACCGGCGGAGCGCGCCTCAAACCCGGCGATCATTTCGAAGACTACGACGTCATCCTCACGACCTATGGGACATTACGGCGCGACGCGTTGCAATTCAAAGACCAGCGCTTCGACTACTGCATCCTTGACGAAGCCCAGGCGATCAAGAATGCCGGCACGTTGTCCGCCAAAGCGGTGCGCCTGCTCAGTTCCGGTCACCGCTTGGCGATGAGCGGAACGCCCGTGGAAAATCACTTGGGCGAACTTTGGAGCCTTTTTGAATTTCTCAATCCCGGCATGCTTGGCAGCGCATCGATTTTCGCCAACGCCGGGCGCAACCCCGATGAGCACACGCGGGCCGTATTGGCAAAAGCTTTGCGGCCATTTATTCTCCGGCGCACAAAAGGACAGGTCGCGACGGAGCTGCCGGAAAAGACCGAGCAGACGATTTACTGTGACCTCGAATCGAAGGACCGGAAGCTCTACAACGAGCTGCGCGATTACTATCGGTCGCGCCTGCTGAAAAACGGCGCCGGCGAGCAGACGGGACAATTCAAAATTCAAGTTCTCGAAGCGCTGCTGCGCTTACGCCAGGCCGCCTGTCATCCGGGTTTGATCGATAAGCGAAAAGTCGACGAGTCCAGCGCTAAAATCGACACCCTGCTCGCGCAGCTCGATCAGGTGCTCGAAGAAAACCATAAGTCACTGGTGTTTTCCCAATTTACCAGTCTGCTCGCCATCGTGCGTGCTCGTCTCGATCGAGACAAGATTCCTTATGTCTATCTCGACGGCCGAACCCGCGACCGTGAGGCGCGGGTGGAGCAGTTTCAGAACGATCCCAATGCGAAGCTGTTTTTAATTAGCCTGAAAGCGGGCGGCCTCGGCCTTAACCTGCACGCCGCCGAATATGTCTATCTGCTTGATCCCTGGTGGAATCCCGCTGTGGAAACCCAGGCCATTGACCGCGCGCACCGCATTGGTCAGACGCGTCCGGTCTTTGCTTACCGGATAATCGCTCGCGATACCGTGGAGGAGAAGGTGCTCGAACTGCAAAAGAGTAAACGCGACCTGGCCGATGCCATCATCACCGCCAACAACAGTTTGATCCACAATCTCACGCGGGACGACCTGGAGCTTCTTCTTGCCTGAGTCGTCAATCGCTGCGATCGGAAAATCTAGTTTTTGATCTCAGGTGCGAGGCTTATCGCTCGCATGTATAAGGGAAGGCGCAACCTGGGCCGCAAATTACATACGAGCGAAAAACTCTGCATGCGTGTGGTTGACATTTTCCTATGCCTCGGTAAGCTCGATCACGATTTAGCAGGTTGCTGAAAGACCTCCGCTCACCCCTCGACCAGGCTCAGAGCCCTGAGTTTATCGAAGGGGCGAACGGAGGTTGCATCTCATTCATTAGTAAATTTCCGTTCATGCTGAGCCTGTCGAAGCATGGAATTCCCCATTTCAGCAACCTGCGGGTAAAGAAAGAAGGAGGAACGCTCATGGCCTATGACCTGCTCATCAAAGGCGGACGGATTTATGACGGTAGCGGATTGCCTTCTTTTCTCGGCGATGTCGCGATAAACGAGGGTCGTATCGTTGCGACCGGACGGATTAACGCTGATGCGGATAGAGTCGTTGACGCCGCTGGCCTCGCAGTATCGCCGGGTTTTATCGACTTTCATACGCACCTTGATGCGCAGCTTCTCTGGGATCCTATCGCAACCTCCTCCTGTTTTCACGGCGTGACCACCGTTATCCCCGGCAATTGCGCTCTAGCGCTCGCCCCTTGCAAGGAACAAGACCACGACGGCATTCTTAGAAGCTTTGAGCGCGTCGAAGCGATCTCGCTTCCCGCGTTGCGTGCCGGCGTCGAATGGGATTGGACGACCTTCCCGCAATATCTTAATCGTTTGCGCGGTCGCCTTGGCGTCAATGTCGCCGCTCTTATGGGGCATTGCGCTTTGCGGCAATTCGTCATGGGTGACGCCGCCACCGAGCGTGCAGCGACGCCGGCGGAAATCTCACAGATGAAGGAGATCCTGAAAGAAGGCGTGCGTGCCGGGGCCATCGGTTTTTCCACGAACCAGAATCCGGTGCATATGTTTGCCGATGGGCGACCGATTCCGAGCCGGTTAGCGACCAATGACGAAATCATCGAGCTCGCCTGCGCGCTCGGTGAAATCAACAAAGGCGTGATACAGATTTCCCGCGGTTCTTTGGGCGTCTCGGTCCCGACCGTCGAGACCGTGAAGCTCTTCGAGGAGATATCGAGCAAGTCGGGCCGCCCGGTGATCTGGCAAAGCATCGCGCACCGTTGGGACCGTCCGAACGAATGGCGCGAACTGTTGGATTTGGCTGAGCAGTCGCTGAGTAAAGGTATTCAGTCGTACCCATTATGCAATGCGCGCCTTTTCAACAACCGCTTCACGATGAAAAACGCGCAAGTATTTGATGACCTGCCGACGTGGAAGCAAATTATGTTTTTGCCGCTGGAAGAACGCATGAAGGTCTTGCGCGACGGGGATCTGCGCAAAAAGCTGAGCTATGAAGCGGTAGAAGAAAAGAAGTCGTCGCGCTTTTCGCGTCGCTGGGATCTGGTTTACATGATCAAAGCGGCCACGGCGGCGAACCAGCATTTAGAAAAGAAGAGCGTGGCGGAGATCGCGAAAATCCGTGGCCAAGACGTAATCGACGCTTTTCTCGATCTCTCGCTGGACGAAGGGCTCGACACCGAATTTCAGACCTCCAGCACCAACGGCGACGAACAGGCGGTGGCGGCGATCATCCGCAGCCCATTTGTGCTGGTCGGCCAGTCCGACGCCGGCGCCCATTTGATCTATGACGCGGGCTTCGGCTATGCGACGCGGCTGCTGGGCTACTGGATTCGCGAGAAAAAAATCATGAGCCTGGAAGACGGCGTGCGCAAGCTTACGTTCATGGTGGCGTCGATTTTTGGGCTGCCGGATCGCGGGCTCGTTCGGCCCGGCATGGCAGCGGATCTCGTGCTCTTCGATCCGGCGACGATTCGCGAATGCGAGCCGGAGATGGTGAGCGATTTGCCGGGTGGAGAAAAGCGGTTGATCCAGAAGGCGAACGGCATCGAGATGACGATCGTCAACGGCCAGGTGCTCGTCGCTAAAGGCGAGCACACCGGCGCGCTGCCGGGGGCGGTGTTGGGTGGCAGCAATGGCTCGGCGCTGCAGGCCGCGGCATGAAACAATGGCGATGTATGACTGGGCTGAAAAATGGAAGTGCAAGTTCGCAATCTTTTCCTCAAGGGTGACCGGTCACAGGCAAACCGGAAATTCGCTCATTCACCTATGCAAGCCGAACCTCAATGCCCCCCTCCCGTTTGGCAAC
>JBGPIK010000613.1:0-3343 GCA_041484845.1 Binatia bacterium
CATCGGGATGTAATAACCGACTTCTTTGGGAATGTACGGGTTGGTGAAATCGACGGCGCGCAGGCCGCCGCCGAACCAGGTGACGTAAAGGGTGTTGCCGTAAACTTGCTCCGCCGGCTGGTGCGCGCCGAAGCGAAATTCATGGGTCGATTTTCCTTCGAACGGCACGATGAATGTCGCGACGGGAAGCGGTAGTGATTCTTTGGTGATATCGACAACCCAAAGGAATGCGTTATGAGTTTCGTTCAGCTTCTCACCGACTTCTTCATCGGTGACGATCATGAAATCACGCTCCATGATTTTATTGAGCAGCGGCAGCGTTGTGTGAGTCGGGCAAGGGTAGGGCGGGCTCCAATCGAGAGTGCTGACGGTCTTCGGCTTGCTCATATCGGAAATATCCACGATCGCGAAACCGCCGTGCCAGTAGCTGATGTAGAGCCGGTCGCCACGCCGGATCGGATGGTGGCAGCGTGTGTCGGTCCCTTTCCAAGTCGGTGTTTCACCGCCCGCGGTCCATTGGCCGGGCATCCACCAACGGCAAACGTCTTCCGGCTTTTGCGGGTTTTTCAAATCCAGAATCATGGCGATGTTGCCGACGTATCCTTCCATGGTCGGCGAAATGTACGCGTAGCGGCCATCGAAGGTGAAACGGTGGACGCCTTTGCCGTGCGTTTTGAAAAATGCGATTTCACGCGGTTTGCTTCTATTCGAGACATCGAAGATCTTAAGTCCTGCCTGCAGCTCTTGCTTCGCTTTGTAGCGCTCGTAGTTGATGAGCATGGTGTCGCCGCCGACACGGACCTTGTGGGAGTGAATACCCTCCGGGACTTCCAACTCGGCGACGACTTTAGGGTGTTTCGGATCTCTTACGTCAACAATGGAGGTGCCGTGCGGCGGATCCATATGGCCCACATAAGCGTAGCCATTTTCCACGACCACCGAACCTCCGCCCGGCAAATCCATGCGGCCGACTTGCTTGATCTTGTGGCTGGTGCCGACCGGCGCTATTCCATTCGTTGCCATAATCGTCCTCCTGTTACTCCCGCAATGGTTTCGTTCATCAAACGGATAGACCTATGGGTGTCATCCTGAACGAAGTGAAGGCTTGTCCTGAACATAGTGAAGGAACTCCTTTGTTACGAGATTCTTCGGCTATGCCTCAGAACGCTTCGCGGATTCTTCGGCTGCGCCTCAGAATGACACCACAATGTATTGCGACTATCTGTGTGCTTGGTTGATCATTTCGATTACCTGCTCCGTGGTTCTGACCCGCGACATGCGCGGGAAAATCAGCTCCATGAGGATATCATGGGCGTGCTGGTCGTGGGACGTGCCGCAGGCGTCGCTGGCAATGATCATGTTGTAGTCCAGATCGCGTCCTGAATAAACCGTCGAAGTGACGCCGACGTCCGTTGAGCCGCCGGAAATAATCAACGTATCGATGCGGCGGGAGCGCAGCGCCAAATCCAGATAGGTTTGAAAAAAGGCGCTCCAGCGATACTTCGGGATGTAATAATCGTCGGGGCGCGGGTCGAGCTCGGGAATAGGATCCGAGCTCTTAGCGCCGCCGATGACGTGCATCTTACCTTTTGTCACTTGTCCGTTGGGCCAAGGCTTTAAGGAATTATCGGTATCGGTCAGGATCACCGCCGAAGTCAGGTTGTCCGGCCGATGATTGCCTTTGGCAAAAAAAACCGGCAGGCCGGCTTGCCGGCCCGCTTTCATGAGCCGCACAGCGTTGTCGACCCATGGCTTCATGCGCGCTTGCGCGGCTGCATTCCCGGAATGATAGTAGCCGTTCAGAATGTCAAAAAACAGTAGCGCTGTTTTTTTGATTTCGATATCATTCGGCCCCATGGTTTTACTTTCCCTGTTGACGATAAACCTGGTCGATGAATCCGGTCCGCTCCAATTCTGCAATGAAAGAGTTATCGATGAACTGAGCGGGCTTGGCCGATTTTGCTGCCGGGTTTTGAGAAAAATCGATCAGTGTCTGGATCGCTGCGGGAGACATGTACGGTACTCTTTCCCACGCGACTTCAAAGGCGCGATAACTTTCGTCGAGGTCTTCCGGGCTGTTTGTGTTGGTGTATTTAGCGATCACCTTTTTTGTTCTTGCGGGGTCGCTGCGGATAAACTTCAAAGCCTCGATGTACGCCTGCAGGTAGCGCTTGACCGTGTCGGGCCTTTTTTTGATGAAACTGCCGGTCGTTCCCACGCTCGCCTGAATCGAGGGGATGTTCTTGTCGGTAATGTTTACCAGCTCTTTGAGCCCGGCCTGGCGCGCTTTGACTGTAGTCGGAGGCGAAAGCACTCCGGCAGCCACCGTGCCCTGGAGGATCGCGGCAAGAATCTCCGGAACGCCCTTTACGTAAAGAATGTTCACGTCCTTCCCGGGAACGAGCCCCGCCTCTTTGAGCAGAATGCGCGAAGCGAAGTCGGTGGATGAGTTGGGCTGCGTTGCCCCGATCGCTTTCCCCCTGAGATCGGCAAATTTTTGAATCTCGGGTTTGCTGTAAACGGAAAAAACGAAGCGGTTGACCATACCGGCGATGTAAAACACGTCACCGCCTTGCAGGCGCGCATCGACTAGTTCGGGACCGCCGTTAATGATGTCCAGACTCCCGCCCAATAGCGCCTGAACTTCGGTCGCTGCGCCCACGAGCTTGGGATCCGTCTTGAATCCGTACTTGGCGAAGAGTCCCTCCTCGTGAGCGATCCACACGGGAGTATAACCGGCGCTGACCGCGCCGTAGTTAATCCTGAGCTCTAACAGTTCGGCGCTCCGAAGCTCACGGCCGGTGAGGAAAAATAATGCAATCAAAACAATCGAACAGATGCCAAGCCGTTTCATTGACGAATACCTCCTGGGTGTGACGTTGATGTTTTTTCTCTTTGTTCGAGACGGAGCGATAAGGATCCATTTTGAATGTGGATCTGCCGGGGCTCGCGGTTTTGGGTAAGCCTTTCGATTAAAGCGACCAGAGAATGCTTTTCGGCAATATTCAATTGCGGCTTAACGGCGGCGCGCAACGCGGTCACTTCGTCTGCTCCGGCAAAATAGCTCAGCAACAAATCGTCATCTGAAGCACCCGGAGCGGCAAATTTTTCTCGCAATTCTTTCAGCGACGTGTCGGGCGGCTCCCATTGAGCAATTTCCTTGGCCCGGTGCCTGCCGAGTATCTTATCTTTAACGTTTGGATCTATGGAGGACTGTTCCTCTTCACCCCACAAACCGACCGCGTATTGGATAACTTCGTCGGTAACTTCTTTGTAACGTTCGCCTACGATGATATTAATAGCCGCCTGGCTTCCGACGAATTGCGAATAGGGCGTAACCATA
>JBGPIK010000614.1:0-3330 GCA_041484845.1 Binatia bacterium
ATGACGGTTGGCAGCACGGACTCTGCCAGCTCGGAGCCGTCAAGCGGGACAATAACAGAATTCAGTGTCGCTTGAGCGCCGGTGTTTGCATCGTCTTTGGCGCGCACTAGAAACACCGGATTTTTCGCTTCCCGGACAATTTTCTCGGCGATACTGCCCAACAGCCATCGACTCAATCCTGAGCGGCCATGCGTAGCCATTGCGATGAGGTTGCCCACGTCAGCCTCCGCCGTGGCGAGAATAACTTCTTCGGGGTTGCCCTTCGCGACGGTGATCGTGACGTTGACGCCGGCAAAGGTTTTGGCGACTCTGCTTAAATAGTCCTGACTCGTGGCAACCGCGCGTTCAATGAATGAGTCGAGGTAGAAAGCTTTTTCGGCGGCAACGCTAACAGGCATTTCGACTACCGAGAGTAGCTG
Source organism: Binatia bacterium (assembly GCA_041484845.1). GTDB lineage: Bacteria > Desulfobacterota > Binatia > UBA9968 > UBA9968 > JBGPIK01. The sequence goes on from JBGPIK010000614.1 coordinate 420, forward strand.
CGCGGGGATTTTGAGTGTTGCCGTGAGGAATCGGGCATAGGGCAGGACATTTTCAGCGGTTTTCGACCCATCCAGAGGTATGAGTATTTGCCTGTACATGGTCTCTCCTTCTCGGGGAGTCGGGTTGTGAGGTAGATCAACAAAATTTAATTATATCAAAAACCGGCGTCACAATAACCGCGACCAGTCTAATTTTTCTTAGCGATCGGCGATAGGAATTGACCGGAAGGCCGGTGGCGCGAATCGAATCAAAAGTCGCATCTCGGCGCGCCGTAACTATTTGTTTTAATCGCTGCGGATTAAATCCCCACAGTCGAAGGTAGGTGTGTTTCAAGAGCCAAACGTAGGGTGGGTAGAGGCGCACAGCGCCGAAACCCACCGCTCAGAACGATGGGTTTCGCTAACGCTCAACCCATCTTACCCTTGATTCTCAGCGCAGCAAGCTGGGTCGTTCATTCATCCGAACGATCAAAAAGCGCTAAGCGGCCGTCGCTTGCACCGGCCTCTGCCGCGCCTGCGCTGATTCCGAGGAAGGCAAGCCGACCAACACGACCAGCACGACCGACGATGCCCATAACGCGGCTGCCAGCGCGACGTATATGCCCAGCATCAACAGGTTAGAGCCGCGCGTCAGCATGAAGACTCCGACTGTTATTTCCGCCAAGAAAACAACGCCTACCATCGTCGCGCATCGCACAATCGCCGCTTGCGCGCGTTGAGTGCGCCAGGCTTGCCATACGACAGCGATGAGCAGGATGCTCGCCGCGCCGGCGAGTAAGCGCCGCGACAACTGAAGCCAGCCGTGTAAATCAACGGGAACCCAGCGCACGAAGTACAGGGGCCAGCCCAAACATCTGGCGATCGAGTCGCCGTCAACCACGACGCCGCTTACCAGAACCGCAAAGATGGCGCCCGACGTCCATAACGATAATCTGGCGAAGGAACCGCGAAACAAAAGCCGGTCGGGCAGCGCGGGATTGGCGTAACGAGTGAACGCGACAACCGCCGCCGAAACCATCAGCGCAAGCACCAGCAGCGCCAATCCGAGATCAACGGCGGCCCATGAAGGCGAGAGCCCGCGCAGAACCGCCCTCGCGCCGAGCCCGGCCACTGCGAACAAGAATGCGACCGCAATCGCCGGCGGACGGCTCACCCATCGGATATCCGGAGATCGCCGCCAGCCCACGATGGCCGCAGCAATGATGAACGGGGAGGTTAGCGCAGCGACGAGACGATGCATGTATTCGATGACCGAGTCCATTCTCATCATGGGAACGATTCGTCCGTAACAACCCGGCCAATCGGGACACCCCCGTCCCGATTCGGTGGCACATACGATGCCTCCCATAGTGATGATCAGATACGTCATTGCGGTCGCCGCTAGTAGCAGATAACAGTGCCGCTTGGAAATAGAATTCTCGCCCGTTGTTGATCCCGATGCCATGTTCTTCTCCGGTTGCTATTCACGTTGTTGAATTATGTGTTTATTCGGTCAATGAAGCGGCTCTCATCGATGGTTTTCCCCGCCTCTTTACCGAGCCAGAGCGGAAGCCGATTAGCCGTAATCGAAGAATAGCCGACGCGCACGCGGTCGGCGGCGTGAACTTGCGAACAAACAAGGAAGATCGAAAGTATCCAAGCTGTGGCTGCGAGTATTTTCACTGCTGAGCCTGGTTTTGTATCACAGTTCTGTCGATTCAAGCCAGAGCTCAGCTGAACAAGCTTAATGGTTCAAGAGTTCAAAAGTTCAAAGTCTAAGGCCGTCACACCAAGTTTTCTGTCATCTCGCGCGCTGCAGTGATTGAACCGTCATGAGCTGCTTGCGCCTACTGCCAAAGTTTTTTGAAAAAGCCTTCACTCTCCAGCGCCTCGACATATTGATTATCGAAATAGGCGGTCAGCGGGACCTTCCCAGCCGCCGCAGGATCGATTAATTTTAGCGTGATCATCTGATCTACGAGCGCCTTTTGGGAGTCCAAGGGTATCCGCGGGTCTTTAACAAACGCATCTGCCGCGTACTGGTAGCTATCTTCAAGCAGTTTCGAATCCGTGACTTTGGTGTATTGCGCGAGGAGCTTCATGGTAAAAGCCTTGTCATCGAGCACTCTTTTGAGTCCTTCATAAGACGCTTTCAGAAACCGCTTGACCACATCCGGGTTCTTGGCGGCGAAAGAGCGGCGCGCGGCAAGACCATTTTCGACGAACGGTATGTTCATCTCTTTCAGTTCCTTCAGCCCCACCAACTCGCGGAATCCTTTGTCCTTGAGCATAAGGCTTTGGGGAGGGAGCACGGTTGCCGCTGCGACGGCCCCGGAGCTGAGTGCGGCCGCAGATTCAGAAATCCCCCCGGTCTGAACGATCGTCACGTCTTTAACGATCCCGGCGCGCTGCAGCACGGAAAGAGCGGTGATGTGGGTCACGGCGCCGAACCGGCTCACGCCGACTTTCTTTCCTTTGAGATCGGCCAGGGTCTTGATCGACGGCTGCGAATACAAGGGAATCGTAAAAGTTTTTACTAGGGCAGCTATCTGGATCACGTCTCCCCCGGCAATGACGTTAGAGATCAATGCCGGACCGCCACTCCCCGCCAAGTTAGCCTCCCCGGCGAGCATGGATTGAATGAGTTCTGAGGAGGCGCCTTGAAAAAACAGATCTACATCCAACCCATACTTGTTATAGAGTCCCGCGTCCTTGGCGGCATACCAGGGCAAGCTCTCCCACCCGACCGGAGAATACGGAAATGTTATTTTGTCGGCAGAGTGGGCGCTTTGAACGGGGAAAAATATTGAAGCCACGAAGGCCAGAAGAACGCCGGCTAACATACTAAGTTGTTTCATAATTCCTCCCTCATTGGTTTTTTCTGCAGGAATCAAAGGAGATTACAAAAGTCGGTGCGCATCGCTGGTCATCA
>JBGPIK010000615.1:0-3310 GCA_041484845.1 Binatia bacterium
CGCGTGCTGAACGGCTCTATCTCTCTTTCGGAAGCGCAAGAGCCGATGGCTTTTCGTAAGGCGCTGCTTGAGACGAAGGGGCTCGGCCCCTGGTCGGCGGAGTATATCAGCCTTCGCTCCATCGGCGATACCGACGCGTTCCCGCGCACGGATCTGATTCTCAAACGGGTGCTCAAGCGTTACCCGGAGCTTGATTTGGAAACGCTTAAACCCTGGAGGTCTTATGCGGCGATCTATCTCTGGAAGGCGTTTGCGCGAAGGCTTACCAAAAACAGGAGAAGCAAACATGACGCTCGCTTACAAGGAAATAAATTCCCCGGTCGGCAAGCTCAAAATCGTCGCCAGCGCGAAAACGTTGATCGCCGTCGAGTGGGAAGAGAAACCAGGCGATCGAAAGAAGCACGATCCGCCGAAGTTAGCGCCGCGCCATCCGATTTTGCGCGAAACCGAGCGACAACTCGGTGAATATTTCGCCGGCACACGAACTCATTTCGATCTTCCGCTCGAAGCGCGCGGAAGCGAATTTGAAAAGAAGGTATGGCGCGCGTTAAAAAAAATTCCGTACGGCAAGACCAGAAGCTACCGGGATTTGGCAAAAGCGATCGGCTCACCCAAAGCGTGTAGAGCGGTCGGCGCCGCCAACAGCAGGAATCCGCTTCCCATTGTTGTGCCTTGTCATCGTGTCATCGGAGCGAATGGAAAGCTGACCGGTTTCACTGGCGGCCTCGAAAGAAAAGCAACGCTATTGGCGCATGAAGCACGTGCCGCGGCGGCGGTCGATCGCTAAGAGGCATAGGTATGGAGTAGTGGAGTTCTGGAGTAGCGAGATTGGAGTGATGGAGTAATGGAGTGGTGAGTTCTGAAAACCCAATACTCGCCTACTCCATCACTCCGATACCCCATTCCTAGAGGCCGGTTGAATAGCCTAAAAATCGCGCGGACACGCTCTGAACGCATTTTGATATCAGTTCTGTTGCTCGCGCGCTTGCCATGAGCCGCGCTAACGCTTAAAAGGTAGAATTATACAGCTGCGCCTGATCCGTCCTGGCCTACTGCCGTAGCTGCTTGATGCCTAAAAGGGAGGTAGTCATGTCGCGCATTCCCTATGTCGATCCTGAAACACTCCACGATGCGGAAATCAGCGGTTACCTCGAGCGGGCGCGCCGGGAAGGCACGCCACGGCCCGAAAGTCAGGCGATCCGGGCAAACAATCCAAACGTCATCCGGGCTTTCTCCCAGGCGTGGGAACTAACATTCCGAAACGGCGTCCTGGAGCATAAGATCAAGGAGATGTGCCGCGTCTACGTTTCCAAATCGATCGACTGCGAGTATTGAGGGGTCCAAAGATCCGTCCAGGGTGGACGGCAAGGACTCACCGAAGCCAAGTACGACGACCTCCTTAACTTTGAGAGTTCCGACAAATTTACCGAGCGAGAGAAATCGGCGCTTACTTATACGAGCGCAATTATCTGGAACGCCGATATCGCGGACGACGCGCTGTGGGAAAAGCTGCACCGGCATTTCACGACTCCGGAGCTGGTTGAGTTAGGATTTTTTATTGCATTGACCTTCGGCCAGCAACGCTGGATCAAGACATTGGGGATCGGCCACCGAGAAATTCTGGCGGACAACGAAGTCGGGCTCGCGCCGTCGCGCGAAAACACATAGGGTTGGAGTAATGGAGTGTTGGTTAAACCCAATACTCCATTACCCCAGTCCGGTCATCGTGCCGTCGTCGCTGACATGCATCTTCGTGGCCTGCGGCGACTTCGGCAGGCCGGGCATGAGCATCATGTTTCCCGCGATGGCTACGACGAAACCGGCGCCGCTGGCGAGATGCGCGTCGGTGACGGTGAGAGTCCAGCCCGTCGGCGCGCCGAGTTTCTTCGGATCATCGGAAAATGAATATTGGGTCTTAGCCATGCAAACCGGCAGGCCGGCAAAGCCCAGAGCCGAAAACTTTTCCAGTTTTGTTTTGGCCGCAATTCTAAAATCAACCGCACTTGCGCCGTAAATCTCTTTAGCGACGACGGCAATTTTCTCTTCGAGAGGAAGTTGCGGCACGTAGAGTGGCTTGATGGCGTTCAAATCCGCGCCATCGGCAGCTTGTACCGCCATCTCAGCAACCTCAAGCGCGCCGGCGCCGCCATGCTCAAACACGTCGGCGCGCGCCGATGCTACGCCGGTCTCGTGACAAAAGTCGCGGATGGTCTTAATGTCACCGTCCGTGTCGTCGGGAAAACGATTTATCGCCACCACGGTCGGCAGATGAAACTTGCGGAGATTTGCCACGTGTTTAGCCAGGTTGTCGAGGCCGGCTCGGAATCCGGTCGGCTGTTTATCGAAGCCTTGGCTTTGATGGCGTATGCCGCGCACGGTGGCTACGAGAACCGCAGCCGATGGTTTGACGCCGGATGACGGCATGACGATGTCGAGAAATTTTTCCGCCCCCAAATCGGCGCCGAAGCCGCATTCGTTGACCACGTAATCGGCAAGCTGCAAAGCCATCCGCTGCGCGATCACACTGCTGGTGCCGTGGGCAATGTTGGCGAAGGGGCCGGCATGGACTAACGCCGCGGTGTGCTCGGTAGTTTGCACCAAGTTAGGCATCATCGCTTCGTTGAGCAAGACCATCATGGCGCCGACCGCCTCTAGGTCCCGGGCGCGAACCACTCCGCCGTCGGCATTGAAGCCGATACTTATCTCGCTCAGCCTGCGCGCGCAGTCTGGGCGCGAGCGGGCGAGCGCCAGAATCGCCATGACTTCAGAAGCCGCGGTGATAACGAAGCGCGCATCCCGGGGTCGAATTTTCGATTTTTCTCCCAAACCGACCGTGATTTGGCGCAGGGCGCGGTCGTTCATGTCTATGGTTCGCGGCCAGAAGATGTTTTCCGAATCAAATTTGAGCTCGTTGCCGTGGAAAATATGCGAATCAATCATGGCCGCAAGCAAATTATGGGCGGCGCTAACCGCGTGCTTGTCGCCGTTGAAGTGAAGATTGATTTTGTCGCTGGGCAATACTCGAGACTTGCCGCCGCCGGTAGCGCCGCCTTTGACCCCGAATACCGGCCCCAGCGAAGGCTCGCGCAAGGTGACGATGGATTTTTTGCCGAGTTTTTCCATCGCTTGAGCGAGGCCGATGGAGGTCACGGTTTTCCCTTCGCCGTAAAGGGTTGGCGTAATCGCCGTGACTAAAATGAGCTTGCCTTTGTCAGGGGTGTCCGCCGACGGTAACCGATTTAATCTGACCTTGGCTGTGTATCGGCCGTAGGGCTCGAGGTCGGCTTCAGCCAAACCGATTTTTCCAGCA
>JBGPIK010000616.1:0-3301 GCA_041484845.1 Binatia bacterium
GCAATCGACTCTGAACGTAGAATCTTTTCTTACCGGCGATATCCGCCATGAAACGAGTGTTCAGGGGAAGGAAGCGACACTGGCGCCGTTCGCGGAGCGGCTCAAAAGCTGGCAAGGCGACCGGGTATTTCTCGTCGCGCCTACCCGTGGTGATGCGGGCCGCTTAGGAGAGCTGCTCAGCCATTACGATTTGGAACTTCCGTTCTTGGACGAGCCCCTCCGGCTGCTGCTCGCGCGAGCGCAGCCTACCCGGGCGATTGTGCGGGGGCATTTGAACGAGGGCTTTCGCCTCCCGGAAGCGCACATCGTGGTGATGACGTTTGACGAAATTTTCGGTACGAGAAAGCGACAACCGAGCGCCGCGACGAAAAGCCATCCGAGCCATTTTCTCACCAGTCTCAGCGAGCTCAAGCAAAATGATTTTGTCGTGCACTTGGACCACGGCATTGGAATCTATCGCGGTCTTAAATTTCTCAGCGTCGCCGGCGTCGAAGGCGAGTTTCTTCATCTGGAGTATGAAGCGGGAGATCGTCTCTATCTGCCGGTGGATCGCATCAATATGGTGCAGAAGTATATCGGCGGCGACGGTGCTCACCCGGCATTGGACCGACTCGGCGGGACCGCATGGGAGAAGGTCAAGGCGAAAACCCGCAAGTCTATCTTCGCCATGGCGGAAGAGCTGGTGCAACTTTACGCCGTGCGCGAAGCGCGCGAGGGCAACGCGTTCGCGCCGCCGGACAGTCTCTACCAGGAATTCGAGGCCGCTTTCGAGTTTGAAGAAACGCCGGACCAAGAGCGCGCCATCGACGAAACTCTCGCGGATATGCAGAGAAAAAAACCGATGGACCGGCTGGTGTGCGGCGATGTGGGTTATGGAAAAACCGAAGTCGCGATGCGAGCGGCGTTTCTAGCGGTGGAAGGCGGGCGGCAGGTTGCCGTGCTGGCGCCGACGACCATTTTGGCGGAACAGCATCTGCAGACCTTCCGTCACCGTTTTCGTAATCATCCGGTGCGCATCGAAATGGTAAGCCGTTTCCTGACGGGCAAGGAAACCCAGCAGGTCGTCGAAGGACTCGCCAAGGGCATTGTCGACATCGTCATCGGCACGCATCGGCTGCTGCAGAAAGACGTGGAATTCAAGGACCTCGGACTCGTCGTCATTGACGAAGAACACCGTTTTGGCGTGGTGCATAAGGAGCGGTTAAAAAAACTGCGCCAATTGGTTGATGTCGTCAGTCTTACCGCCACACCGATTCCGCGCACTTTGCATATGTCATTGGTCGGCATTCGCGATCTGAGCATCATCGAAACGCCGCCGTTGGACCGCCTCGCCATTCAGACTTACGTCACGCGCTACGACGAACGGTTGATTCGGGACGCCATCTTGCGCGAGTTGGAGCGCGGCGGCCAGGTGTTTTTTCTTCATAACCGCGTCGAGACCATTGACCGCCTGGCTGCAAAGCTGGCGGACCTCATTCCGGAGGCGAAAATAGCCGTCGCCCATGGTCAGATGAGGCCCAAACAGCTGGAGAAGGTCATGCTCGATTTTCTCGAAAATAAAACTCAAGTCTTGGTCTGCTCGGCCATCATCGAATCTGGGCTCGATTTTCCCAACGCCAATACGATCATCATCAATCGCGCCGACAAGTTCGGCCTGGCGCAATTGTATCAGTTGCGTGGACGCGTCGGTCGCTCGCACCGCCACGCTTACGCCTACTTACTCATTCCCGGAGAAAAAGTGATCACTCCGGATGCCGAGCGGAGGCTGCGCGCCCTCCAGGAAATCGACGGCTTAGGCGGTGGTTTCAAGCTTGCGCTGCACGACCTCGAGATTCGCGGCGCGGGCAATCTCCTCGGTGAACAGCAGTCGGGACAGATTACCGCCATTGGTTTTGAACTCTATACGGAAATGATGGAGCAAGCGGTGCGCGAGCTTAAAGGAGAAGTCATGGCGCCGGAAGTCGAGCCGGAAATTCGCTTGGGAATACCCGCCTATTTTCCCGCAGACTATATTCCGGATGCCAATCAGCGACTCCTTTTCTACAAACGGCTGGCGGGCTTGCGAAATCCCGAGGAGCGGGAAGATCTCAGAGAAGAGATCAAGGACCGTTTCGGCCCGTACGGAACGGCGGTGAAAAATTTATTTCTCGTCATGGACCTTCGGCGCGTGCTCAAGGAGGTCTTGGTACAGCAAATCAGCGTTTCCGACGGGAGAGTCTTTCTGCTGTTTCATCCCGAATCACCGGTGAAAGTCGAAAAATTGCTGCAACTCATCAAGGAGCCTCGAACGCGCTTCCGGCTTGCGCCTGATGGGCGACTTTCCTTTACACCGCAAGATCAAGAGTGGGATAGATTAATAGCCGAGGTTGTGGAGTTGCTTCAAACGCTTCACGAAAAGGGGCCTCAAGAGAACGTTGCGCTTGAGCCGCTACACGCGTAACAGGCCCGTTTCTGTAATGCTGTTAACTGTAAGGCTGGCAGGTTAAGACTTCCAAAGTAGGATGGGACGCTCGTCGTTTGGCTTTTTCAGTTAGGTATGATAGCAGGTTACTCGGGTGACCGATTTTATCTCTTTGAGGCTAACGATTTTATGTTGAAGCTAGCAGCCCAAAAGAGCCTCTTCGCTATTTTCCTGTTCCTTGTTCCCGCCAGTCTTTCGGCTAAAGTTGTCGAACAGCTGATCGCGGTGGTCGACGGCGAGCCCTATACCCTGACCAACCTCGGAGGCTATGCTAAAAGTAAAATGGGCCGTGAATTTCCCACGGGGGATCTGAAGCAAATTAACCCGAGCGATCGCCAGGTGCTGGAGCAATTCATCACCGACAAGCTTCTTGAATCGGAGATTCGGGAGGCCGGTATCAAAGTGAGCGATGAGGACGTGGAGCAGTATGTTAACCAGATCAAAGCGAAGAACCAGTTAACGGATGAGGATCTCAAAACCGCTCTGGCCCGCGAAGGTCAAACGTTGGCTAGCTACCGGGCATCGGTGAAAAGCGAATTGGAGAAATCGGAGATCATCAATCGGCAAGTCAGGGCCAAGGTCAGCATTACCAATGAGGACATCGAGCGCTACTATAAGGCTAATTCGAAGAAGTATCGCGCCGATGACCGCGCCCGAATACGCCACATTTTATTGTCACTCCCGGAAAACCCTGCTCCGAATGCCGTGCAAGCGGCCCAGGCAAAGGCTGCAGATCTCTACAAACGTATTCGTGCGGGAGAGGATTTTGGTCAATTGGCTCGCGAATTTTCTGATGGAGCCGGACATGCCGATGGCGGAGACATCGGCTGGGTGAAACGC
>JBGPIK010000617.1:0-3289 GCA_041484845.1 Binatia bacterium
ATAGCGATAGCCGGATGTGAGGTTGATGCCTTTTGACTGCGCCTGCTGCACCTCCTCAAATTCGGAAATTTGCGGAAGCTTGGGCGGTTCGTCAAAACCGCGCTCGTACATCGCGCGCGGTTTACTGTGGCCGTTCCAGCCGATTTGCTCGATACCGTAATAAAGTTCGTTGCTGTGGCCATCGGGATCAAACATATACGTGTGCCAATTCGAACCCGGCATATCGCGGCCCGTGCGCTGGAGCTTGACTCCTTTGTGACGGAACCATTGGATCGCATTCCCGACTTCGGCAAGGCTGCCGACTTGCCAGGTGATCTGATTGACAGTCACACCCGGTTTGTCGCGTCGGCCGATCGCTTCGCGAACTCTTTTAGGAAAAAGCACGAGGGCGTGGTGATCGGTGCCGTAGCGGGTGAAGTAACCGTTCGGGTCGCCGAGGCCGGCGAGCAATTCAGGGTTGGCGGCTCTTTTCGAATAGTCGATGATGTCGGAAATCCGGAAACCGAGGAGATCCGTATAGAAAGGAACTCCGGCTTCCATATTTACGAGGTTAAACCCAAAGTGGCCGAGACGGCGGATCTTGAACGGTTGATCTAGCAGGACTCCGCCGACGTTAAACTTGCCATCCTCGGTTGGCATGGCACACCTCCGCTGTAAGGGGAAAGCAGTATTGGAGTACTGGAGTGTTGCAAACGGAGGGCTGGAGTTTTCTTCCAGTACTCCTACACTCCATCACTCCAATCCCCCGGGCTCTACGGCTCGTAGATCATCACATCGACAGGCTTCCCGCCCACGGGCAGATCCGGGCAGGCGCTGAACGCGACCAACAGATCCATCTCCGCGCGCAGATCCACATAGGTGCCGGCCTTCGGTCGAACCTGGGTATGCTCCATGCGACCCGTCGTGCCGTCGATCTTCATGTGTTGATTGAAATTAAGCGGGCTGGGGATGTCCTCCGGAATGATCCCGTACGACGCCAAGGCCCGGGACAGATTCTCATAGCAGCCATGGTCGGGAATCTCGTCAATCGGGCGCGGATAGTATTCGCCGAGCCGACCTTCCTGTTTGGCGAGTTGAAAACGGTAGCCGCTGCACATGCCCTTCTGCAAATCGTGGGTGCCTTCTTTATTACCGTCGTAGAGAAACGTCATCATGTGCTGATTGTTGCGTCCCATCAACTTGTCGCCGGTCGTGATGAAGAGCTTCATGTTGTAGACTTTGGTGCGCGCCTGATCGAAGCGCTCGCGCAAATTTTGCAGTCTGAAGCAAACGAAATCCACGGTGGTGGTAGCGGTAATGCGAATCACCTGGCTTTTCTTGAGCTCTCCGGCCCAGCCGATATTGTACGGCACATGCTGCTGAGTAAGTGTCTTCATAGATACAATCCTCCTTGGTCAAGAATGGCGGCTTTAGCGAGCCTTGTACAAGTTGTCGACAAAGCCGGTGGCAACGAGCTCATTAATAAATTTGGATTCGACGAAGCGCTGCGGCGTAACCCCGGGCGGAATCGCGCGGCTGGCGGAGAGCTCTTCTAAGACCGTCTGAATCCCCGGCCCGGTCGCTTCGGGCACGCGCTTGAAGTACTTGGTCGCGAAGATTTGATAAATCCTTTCCGCCGCCGGGCTGGATTTTTGCCTCGTATATTTCTCCAGCGTGGCCAGGGCAAACGCTTTATCGGTCTTATAACGATGGATGCCTTCAACATAGGCTTTCATAAACCGGCTGGCGAGATCGGGATGACTTTTGAGAAAGGTCTGGCGCGCAGCGAAAGGTCCAAACGGGTAAGCGAGTCCCGACGTGGAAACATCGGCTAATCTTACGTATCCGTCCGCTTCCGCTTGCAGTGTCTCAAATCCCGTCGAGAAAACGCCGCTTTGCACCGCGCCGCCTTTCACTGCACCGAAGATCTGCGGCCCCGATCCCGCTTGAAAAATCGCCACGTCTTTATCCGGCTGCAGGCCCCATTTTTTTAGCAGATAGCGCGCGACGAAATCCGTTGTGGCGCCGATGCGGCTGACGCCCAGCTTCGTTCCCTTTAATTGCGCCGGCTCCTTGATGCTGGGAACCGACCAGAGTTCGAACGGTAGCGAGTCGATGCTGGTGCCGAGCAGCACGACGTCCGAACCGGCGAGATTGGCCGCGACGGTAGCGCCCGCCGCGGTAAAAGAAATCGCGACATCGCCGGCGATTAACGCCTGCAAAGAGGGCGGGCCGCCGGCGATATAAAGCATTTCGGCATCGATATTATATTTTTTGAAAAGCCCCGCTTCTCTTGTCACCCAGAGCGGGCCATAAACCATGGCGATGGAGGTGTACGCAACACGCAACGGCTCGGCATTTAGTGAAATGGGAGTGAACAGAAGGGACACAACTGCGAGGGCGGAAAACGCGTTGAACGGTCGATGCCATGAAATAAATCTTCGTTGCGTGTGCATGATCCAGCCCCCCCGGACTATGGCGTAGTGATTCTGTAGGTTAATTCATTATCGCTGTCAAGGATCATTTCGGCCTTTGTGCTGCCTGAAGCGACAACACCTTGAGACGCTGCCTTCGTCCACGTCCAACGAGCTTGGCGGCTTAAAATCCGTCGGTCCTGGATTGAAAAAGTTGTTGCTGTCGGGTGTCAACCCGCGCTTCTTTCTTTCGTCTAAAAGGATATCTGAGTACGCAGAAGGGGACCTCTTGCGTTTCCGGCACGGAGTACTACATTTATTTATGCGATTTATGGCACTGCGCAAACAAATCTTGGGCGTCGGCCTTTTGTTCTTCTTCGTTTTTGTCGTTCTTGCATCGAGTTTTGCCTGTGCCGACAATAGGCCGTCCGGCGTATACCAGCGCGGCAGAGCGCATTCCGGTCATCGCGCCGGCGTGGGCCGAGCTGCGGCGCGCGATTTCAAGGCAGGATTTCTTGTTGCAAAAGATGACGGTTCTTCCAAGCTAAGAAAAAATCTTTACAATTATTTGGGGTCCGTCCATGGTGCCGCGCGCGTTGACAGAATTGCGTGGACGCCCGAAACCGCGTTTCCTGCTCCACGGAGTTTAATTCTAGATCTCTCGCCGATTTTAAATCTCTGATTTTTTCCTCCTGTTCCAGTTTGGGTAGCCTGACCTGGGAATTGCTTCCCGGGTAGCGGCAAACCTGTGCTGGAGCGTCATGATTCTCAGTTGTCAGCGTAATCAATCAAAGGGCCGGTCGCTGCTTGCGCAGTGACCCAGGAACGCGTCGGTCTTAGCATTCGACGCACTGTTACAAACAAGGAGAAATCAGATGCTTATTCAAAAAAACTCA
>JBGPIK010000618.1:0-3273 GCA_041484845.1 Binatia bacterium
AACGATGATCGGCGGTCATGTGGCAACGGCTGCCGGACTGGGGCTGGCCATGCAGTTGGAGGGGCAAGGGGCCGTAAGCCTGGCTTTTTTTGGCGACGGCACATTGGGCTCAGGCGATCTTCATGAGACCATGCATATCGCCGGCATGTGGTCGCTGCCGTTGATTTTCGTTTGTGAAAACAACGGCTGGGAAATGGCCACTCCCTGGCAGAAAGTACGCAAGCATCGGGAGTTGATTCCCTATGTGGAACCCTTCGGCTTTGCTACGCGCAGCGTCGATGGCAACGATCCGTGGGATGTTTATCATTCGGCGCGCTGGGCGCGTGCCACCGCGTTAGCCGGACAGCCGGTTTTCCTCGATTGCATCACCTTCCGCAGCGGCACTTACAGCTCCCATTTCGGCGAGACCCGCCCGGGCATTGAAAAGCACTTGGTCGAATGGGAGCAGCGCGACCCGTTGAAACGCATGGCTGAATGGCTGATGGGTTACGGGCTGGCATCGGCGCCGGACTTGGAGCGGGTGCGGCAAGAGGAAGAACAACGGATCACCGAAGCCTTCAACCAGGTTCTTGCCGAAGTGAAAGGAAATCAGCGATGACTACGCTTACGTATCGAGATGCAGTCGGCAAGGCGATTCAGGATTCCATGCGCGCTGATCCGCGGTTGATACTCATTGGCCAGAACATCGCCGGCTACACACTGAAGCCCATGACGGAAGAATTTGGCGAAAGCCGCATCCGCGATACCAGCATCAGCGAGAGCGCCATGGTGGGCATGGCGGTCGGCGTGGCGATGAGAGGCTGGAAGGCGGTGGTGATGATCGCCTATGCGGATATCGCATCTGTCAGTCACAAAGCGATCGTGCAAAGCGCGGCAAAGTTACATTACCTCACTTGCGGCCGGCTTAAATGTCCGGTCGTGATTCGCCTGCCGATCGCCCGTTTCCGCGGCCATGGACCGATGGGGAACGAGGTGGCGGCGTCGTGGTTCTACAACGTGCCCCATCTCAACATCGCCATGCCGGGCTCGGCCGATGAAGCTTATTGGAATTTTCGTGAAGCCTTGCAGCGGCCGACCCCGACATTGTTCTTCGAAGACCGCTCGATTCACACCCGTTCAAGTGAAATCTCAGGGAGCAATCCCGGCGGCAAGGCGCGCATCAGCCGTTCAGGCGACCGCCTGACGATCATCGGGGCAGGTCGAACCGCCGCACTTGCGGAAGACGTTGTCGATGAGCTTGCGAAACAGGGGAGCCACGCTGGCGTTGAAGTGGTGAGCTTGGGATTCATTAAACCGTTGGATAAAGAAACAATCTTAAGCTCGGCAAAAAAAACGGGAAGAGTGCTCATTGTTCAAGACGAGCCGCCTTGGGCGGGATATGCGCCTTACGTGCGCTGTTTGCTCGATGAGCTTCCGGAAGGGTCGCTCGCTGTGGCGCCACGGATTATCAATGGCGCGGACGAGTTTTTACCGTATTGGGACGAGCGGCCATTCCTACCATCGCTGGAAGGAGTAATGGCGGCGGCGCAGGATTTAATGTCATAGCGCGGATTGTTCACGGCGGGCAGCCACGAGGAGCAAGCCTCTCCGGTCGCGGGCAACGGGCCTGTACCTTGAGGATGCCTGCAAATTTAAGTGGTGAAGTGTAGTACGAGGAAAGAACGCGAGCTTATTGCCAAGCGCCCTAAAGGTCAGCGAGCTTTTACACTCCTGTGCCCGCTCGCTCCGAGGCTCGCTCCTCGGTTCAACTATTTACGGCTCAAAGAACGACTGACACGGTGTAATAGTTTTTATTCGATATAATCGGTGGGGCTGGTTGTTTGGTGAGCAGGCAACAGGCTTTGGGGTCTCATAAGGGGGGAAGAAACGTGAGAAGTTTAATCGTAATTATTTTAATGACGTATCTTGTGCTGGTGCCGGCGCCGGCCCAGAGTCAGTACACCAAACCGGTTTACATCTCAATGCCCTCGGCCGGCAACTTGCAGCACCTGGCTTTAGCCGCGGCGAAATTCAAAGGTTTCTACAATGAGATGGGAGTGACCAATGCGCAACTCGTTTTTCTGCGCGGCAATTCGGTTAACGTTCAGGCTCTGGTTGCGGGAAGTGTCCCGTTCGCTTCGGCGTTTGGCCCGTCGATGCACGCGATGTTCCGCGGTGAACAGATCCGGATCGTTCTCCAGATTTTTAACCAGATACCCTTCAGTCTCATTACTCGCACTGAAGTCAAGAAACTGGAGGATCTCAAGGGCAGTAAAATTGCCGTCACATTCGGTGGCTCGACCTACAGCGTTTTGATCGCGTTACTGACCAAGTACGGGTTGTCATCCAATTTCGCCGAGTATCTAAGCATTCCCGGCGATCAGCCCAAGGCAGCAGCGTTAATCCAAGGCCGGGTCGCCGCGGCTCTCATGGCTCCACCGGCGGATCTGCATCTGCTGAAAGAAGGATTCAAGAGGCTTATTTATGTCGGTGATGTTTTTAAGGGCGTGCCTTTTAGCGCGTTGCTGACTACCGCCAAGGTAATCCAAGAAGAGCCGGATCTTGTGGAACGCGTGGTCAAAGCGGTGACAAAGGCGCTCCTATTCATACGGGAGAATCGCGCAGGCGGCATTGAAATGATCATGCGCCATGGCCAGGTGGATAAGGAAACAGCGACCTCGCTCTACGATCTGATGCGCGATGCCTACGTGCCGTCGCTTAGTCCGGAAGGTGTCATGCAGCGCGCCGAACTGGAGATCGCCACGCTCAAAGATCGGCCCAACTTCGATCCTAAAGCGTTCATGGACGACCGATTTCTCAAGTCCGCGCTGCGCTCTTTAGGACGATAGAAAGGTAGCCGACGCGCGCCTTGAAAGGTTGCACCGGTCAACGTTGGCCCGCTAACGTTCGGGGGCTGATCCAGATGCCTGCAAAGCAATGCCTCGCAGGCTGACGGTGGGCCTGCGGAATCTGTCAAAGTGTAACATTATAGAGTTGATCTAAATAGTTACTTTTGCTACTGTTTATTATTTAACAGCTATCAGCCAGTTCTTCTCCGGTTTGGACGTCTAACAATCGAATGATATAAGAAACGAGCAACGATGGAGGGAAAAATGGCTGCAAAAATCGACTGCCTTACGTACCGCAAACGACCTAAGAAGCGGTCTAAATAGCTGATGGACACGAAAAAGTGGCCCGCCGGGGGCTAGCCAAAGCTCTTAACGAGCTCTTTGAATCATAAAGAAGGCCCGAGTCATGGAGACTCAGGCCTTTTTTGTTTCTACGTAGACTACC
>JBGPIK010000619.1:0-3269 GCA_041484845.1 Binatia bacterium
GTTTGGGCGGCTTATCAGCCACACGGTAGATCCGAATCGGCACAACAGCCGAGCGCGGGTGATTTTACACGAGTAAGAAAACCGCTGGCCTGCAGGAATGACTCAGACCTCCAAACTTCGATTTTTTCTCACGTCCCGCGCCTCGGCGGTGCAATCTCCGAGCCCTGCTTCACACGGAAGCCTGAAGACCCAGAAAAGAAAAGGTCGGATGACTTTGACGTTGGATAACCGTCAGGTGATCGGTATCCAGGATGACCCTTACCGAGCACGACGCGTTAAGGAGCGGCGATGCGCGTCGCCAGCCTCGATGATTTTGTCGAAGAGAGGATCGTTCTTGAAGCTTCCAGCTAACCTCGTCCACCACGGTTGGCGAGAAACCTTTCGCACTGTCTTAAGCGCGGATCTCACCTTTCGTAGCTCGCGCTCCAACACGGTCACACGCTGCTCCAATTTCATAGCTGTTGACGGCGTGCTTCTACCTCTGTGTCAAAGAATACATCAAATGCGAATGCGAAGAAACCCCACTTCGTGGGCGCCGTTTATTCCGGTGGGGGATAGAAACTACTCGAACGAGCAGAGAGCGTTACCATTGTGCTCATGCTGGGTCTCGCGTTCCCTTAGTTTATTACTGAATAGGTGTATCGCGTCGGGAATGCACGTTCCCCTATTTTTGAAGGTTGCCCTACGTACTGTTCGAGAATTTTCATGCCGGTAATATTGCTGTTAATGTCATAAGTGTACCCCAGAAATATAGCAGAATGAGCAAATTGGCCGTTTCCCGCAACTGAATTATTCATAATGCCGTCACTTGGATAAGACCCATTTTTAAATGTGGCGATGGGGGTACCAGCTTGTAAACTAGGATAGTTCCCATTGGTTTTGGTGATATCTGTGCCCTTGCTCCACTCCTTTGTGGTTGTACCAACGTCAGGGCGTAGTGCTACTACAAGGGCTACGCACTCGTGCTGAAGTGCGGTTTGCGTGGGACGGTAGATGTATCCATCGCTATGGTAAACGCTTGCGGGGGTGGGGCTGCTGTTAGTGAGTTTTATCGCATCATGTACGGTTGTTGGAATTCCACCCGATTTTCCTAATGTCGATTGGGGCGGAGTCGAGGGAGTGCTTATACCTTGCGTCGGAGAAATTCCTATCGTCGGCGGTGTCGATAGAGCGTTCGTCGTTGACAACAACCGCCCAGTTAAAAGAGACCCAGATGCGGGATTGCTTGGAATGTTTTGTTGTGTGCTGGTTTGAGCAGATGGCGGTGCAGCGATTTGCGGCGCAGATGCGACAATCTGTCCCGTTCTAAGATCAACGATGCCATTCGGAATTCTGCCATAGTTACCGGCCATGGCAATGGAAGTGTCTTTCTGAAGCCGTTGGATATCCGCGGCGTCGCTAGCAGAGATCGTAGGTTGGGCTGGCTGGGCGGCCGGCTGAGTGGCCAAGCCGTTCATTGACGCGGTTTGCGTAGCGCTCGGAGTTGTAGGCGCGGGTGACGGCTTCGGCGTTGGGCTTTGGGAAACTTGATTGCTGGCCGGTACGAGCTGGGTGCTTCGCGTCTGTATCGCCTGCGCAGCAACTTGGGGTGTAGCGGGTGCGGCGGTTTGCGGCGAAGAAGCGACAATCTGACCGGACCTCAAGTCAACGATTCCGCCGGGCGTTCTGCCGTAGTTGCCAGATACAGCGATCGAAGTATTGGTTTGCAGGCGTTGAATGTCAGCGGCATCTGTTGTCGAGAGTGTGGGTTGGGTCGGTTTTGGTTGGTTACTCGTGCTGCTTGTAGCTCCGCTTTGGGCAGTGGTCCATGTTGGTATTGGTGTTGAGGACAGGGGTTTGTTCTGCGGAATTTCGTTGCTGGCTACCGTGATTTGACTGCCCTGAATTTGTGTTGGCTGCGAGGATTGAGTCTTAGCCGCTGTCGGCGTTATGGGTGTTAGGTTGGGAGCCGGAGTGAGCTGAACATTCTGGCTTTGTGTTGGTAGACTCGCAGTTTGAGCAGGTGATGATACGATCGTTTGGACAGGGGGTGCAACGATCTTACCCGTCCTGGAGTCAACGATACCCGATGGCGTCCTACGAAAATAACCGGATCGAAATAAAGTCTGGTCTCTTTGCAGGAGTTCGATGTTAGCAGCGTCAGAAAAGCGCCGGCTAGCATCAGTTCCGGCTAAAGTTCTAGAAATCTCGCTTGTCTGTGGTCCGGCGTACTGTTTTTCGCGGCTTCGTTGATCCGGTTGGAAACTAAGTCCTTGATGCTCCGCATGAAATCGTTCGCCCCAACTTCGCTGTTGCAATCGTTGCCTTTGAGCCTGCTGCCGCGCTCGCTCTTGAGCTTCTTGTTCCCTTCTTGCAGTTTCTTCTTGAAATCTCCGCTGGTCATATTGGATCGTTGATTGGCTCGGCTGTTGACCCTTTAGGGGGTCTTGCCGTGTCCTGATCTGGGTGTCTCGCGGGTGTCTTCCTTCATCGTGATTTACGTTATTACGCTGCTGTGGGCGATAATCTCGGCCCCAAGAAACACTTAAAGTAGCAAGAGTTATGGTAATGAACGTAAAACCTCTAAGAAAATTTACCAACATTACGACCTCCCATGAATTGTTGAAAAACAAGTCAATTCCAACCGTCCCAATTCTCGGCTGCTTTTATTCATGATCATGGACGTACCGACTTTTTTGGGCTTTGCTTTTTATTCCGACTTTCCCCCAGTTGCTGTCGATGATTTTTTCTTTTGTGCTATTGCAACGGAAGAGTTTCCCGCGGAGATTGGCTCGGTTGGTGTCGCTAGATAGGAGACTCGGGTCTATTCCAGAAGAGGAAAAGAAGCGGATATAACGGAAAAGTCACCTCAAACCGAGTATTTGGCTGTAATACCTAGGTCTTGACAAGTAGCTACCCTTAGGATGAGAATCCGCCCCGACGAGAGGTTTAGCAGTACTTGATAGGGGCAAAAGGTGGACCGTATCGATCCTCACCGGCTTAAACAATTGATATCTTCCTGTCTGCAGGGAAACGCTGAAGCCAGGCGCAGCTTTCAGGATCTTTTCGGCGAGCTCATCTACAACTATCCAATCAGAACGTTTCACTTATCGAGCGATAGAACCGCTGATTTTTACATCTATGTTTTCGAACTCAAGACTACCGCGTTCTTGGTTAACCTGCCAGGCGGAACCCTTCAGCCCTGTTTAGATCGAGACGGTCACGCAGGAATTTTCTCAACAAGTGGCCTGGACCGGAAGCGATGAGAAAATCCGGGAGTGAATTTCGGA
>JBGPIK010000620.1:0-3263 GCA_041484845.1 Binatia bacterium
GCGTTGAGAATATTCGCCGGGTGGCCGAGGTCGCGAGACTTTTGGTGGATGCGGGAATGCTAGTGCTCGTAGCGTTCATCTCACCGTACCGGGCGGAGCGGCAATTCGCGCGCAGCTTGTTTGATGCCGGCGAATTCATCGAAATTTTCGTGGATACCCCGCTTGAGGAA
Organism: Binatia bacterium; assembly: GCA_041484845.1. Taxonomy (GTDB): domain Bacteria; phylum Desulfobacterota; class Binatia; order UBA9968; family UBA9968; genus JBGPIK01. The sequence goes on from JBGPIK010000620.1 coordinate 171, forward strand.
TGCGAGCGCCGCGACGTTAAAGGGCTGTACGCGAAAGCACGGCGCGGGGAACTAAAAAACTTTACCGCCATAGACAGCGGATACGAGCCGCCCGAGTCGCCCGAGATCCATCTCCGAACAGTAGGCGCCAAACCCGAGGCCTGCGTTGATCAGATCTTTCATTTGCTGAGATCGTAAGAGAGCAGTGAAACAAGCGTTCATATGCGGCGCCATTGCCAAGGGCCCGTCGAAGGCTAGTCAACAGGGTGGTCGTAGAGATGGAGCACTGGAGTGATGTATGAAAACCCAATACTCCCGTACTACAATTCTCCATGTCGTTTCTCACACACGTCGTGCCCGTCTTCGTTCGACCGGATGGACCGTACGGCGCCTTGACTGCCAAGACTTTTGGAAATAAGTGTTGTCTCGTTAATCGAGGTTAGTCAGATGAGACAACATGTTTTTCGAATCACGGTGATCATTCTAGTTTTCTCCGGCTATTTGTTTCCGCGAGATGTTTACCCCGCGCAGCTAAAAAAAATTCGCTTGGCTTTCAGCGCTCTAGCCTATGCTAATCCTCCATTTTGGATCGCGCATGAGTTGAAGCTCTTTGAAAAATACGGCCTCGAATCCGAGATCGTGTATGTAGGCGGCTCGCGGCCGATTCAGGCAATGCTCGGCGGCTCCATCGATGTCTCGCAGGTCGGCGGCGCGGCCGCGGTTGCGGCGATAGCGCAGGGCGCGGAAGTCGCTATCCTCGGCACGGTCTTTACCCGGCTCACTTTTGCCATTCACGCCAGTCCGCAGATCAAACAGATCAGCGACCTCAAAGGAAAGACGGTCGCCGCCGGCGCGATGGGAGGAAACAGTTACTTCGCCGGTGTGCTTTTTGTTTCCAAAATGGGTTGGGTGCCCAATCGAGATGTAGGCGTGATGACGGTCGGCGGCTCGCCGGAAGTCTTGGCCAGCTTGCTGCAGGGAAAATTTCCCGCGGGCGTGCTGACGCCGCCGACCAGCACGATGGCGGCGCGCATGGGATATCGCGAGATTTTCGATCTTGCGAGTCTAGACTTTCCCTTTCCCGTCATATCCATCGTCAGCACGCGCAAATATATCGAGAGCAATCCCGACACGATTCTGAACATTCTGCGCGCGACCGCGGACGCTATTTATCTTTACAAGACGCGTCCGGATCTGACGCTGCCGGTGGTGGCGAAGTTTATGCGCGTTCCGAAGGATGATCCCGCGCTGCGCGAGTCTCGGGAAACACTTGGCATACACATGAACCAGAATCTGGTGCCGTCGCTCGACGGGATCAAGTTCATACTGGATGTGCTCGCCGAGCAGCGGATCGCGGTTAAATCCAAGAATCCCTCCGACTTCGTCGATCTGCGCTTCGTGCGCAAGCTCGAGGAAGAAGGCTTCTTCAAAAAATTTATCGCAAAGTAGGGAAAACAATTTTATGCGTGTCGCCGATGCCGTAGTCGATATTCTCAATACCGAAGGAGTTAAATTCGTTGCGACGTTGCCGGGGGATGACATTCTGCCGATTTTCGATGCCCTCCATCAAGATGGCCGAGTGCCGCTTGTTTTGACTCGCCACGAGCAGGCCACCGTCTACATAGCCGACGGCTACGCGCGCAGCACGGGCGAGGTGGGCGTTGCCATGGTCACCAAAGGGCCGGGCCGCTGCAACGCCTTTGCCGCTATCGTCAACGCCTTCACCGACTGCGTTCCTCTCGTGGTCATTTTCGGCCACAGCTCGCGCAAGCAACTCGCTAAAGGAATGCTCCAAGAAGTTCCTTACCTCGACACCTTCCAGACCATGGCCAAGTGGACCTTCAGCATTCCGTCTCCGGAGCGCGTTCCGGAAGTTTTCCGCCGCGCCTTTACGATCGCGCGCTCGGGACGTCCGGGGCCGGTGATCATCGAAATTCCCCAGGACATCAGCATGGCGCAGGCGGAGATGCCGCCGTATCAAAAGACACGCCGCGTTCGTTACGGGCCGGATCCCGATGACGTGGGTAAGCTGATCGACTTGATGCAGGCGGCAAAGCGACCGCTGATTTACGTCGGGCGGGGCGGGCTTTGGTCGGGCGCGACCGATGCGCTTGTCGAAGTCGCCGAGACCTACGCTCTTCCCGTGATGGCGACGCTTCCGGCAAAAGGCGCGATGCCCGAGGACCATCCGCTCTGTCTGGGCTTGGGCGGATACCCGCGCGCGGTCTACAGCACCGGAGCTGCCAAGAAGTTTGCCGAGGACGCAGACCTGGTTATCGCTTTGGGTTGCAGTTTTCGCCAGCATGCGACTTCGAGCTGGCTGCCAAAACCGGCGCACGCAAAGCTGGTGCAAGTCGATGTCGATCCCGCCGAGCTGCACAAAAATTACGCTGCGGATCTGGTGATACTTTCTGACATCCAACTTTTCTTGCGCGCTTTGCTACAGCAAGGTGCGCCGAAGCTCGCTGGCTGGCGGAAGGGCATGAACGCGGACGTAGCCGACGAAATCCGCGGGCTCAAAGAGCAATGGATGAATTCGTGGAACCCGCGTCTCACTTCGGAGGAGATCCCGATAAATCCTTACCGCGCCTGTTGGGATTTGAGCCATTGTCTCGATCGGCGCAAGACGATTCTCCTGCACGACGCCGGCGTCACGCGCGCCTACGTCTCGCACCACTACGAAGCGCTATTTCCGCTCGGTTTCATCGGCTTCGGAGGGACCAGCGCCATGGGTTGGTCGACGCCGGCGGCGCTGGGCGCGAAGCTCGGCAATCCCGATAAGACAGTCGTGAATGTAACCGGTGACGGCTCTTTCGGCATGACCGGCATGGAGATTGAAACGGCGGCGCGGAACGATATTCGCACGCTAACCGTCATTTTGAACAACCAGAGTCTTGGCGCCAGCCGTGAAACGCTGCACGAGCGCTTCAAAGGGCACGAGATCGGGATCTCGCTCCGCGGTGACTACGCCGGTGTCGCACGTGCCTTGGGCGCGTACGGCGAGCACGTCGAGAAGCCGGGCGATCTTAAGCCCGCGGTCGGGCGCGCGCTGGCGCATCCGGGTCCGGCGCTGTTGGAAGTCGCCGTGAAGCCGTTGGAGCCGCGGCCGTGGAA
>JBGPIK010000621.1:0-3243 GCA_041484845.1 Binatia bacterium
ACGAGTTTTGCTTCTGGAATCGCGCGCGCGAGATAGTGGGCAGCCTCCCAGTGGGACGTATCGGCGGCGCCGTGATGCTCATCATCGCCGACGAGAACGAGCGTGGGCGCGCGAATGTCTTTCAAGCGATCCGTGTGGTCGTGTTCCTGGCGCGCAAGAACGAAATGAAGATAGTTTTCCGGCGGCGCAATGCCGGACATTCTGACTTGCAGAAAGTTTTCGATGAGATAGGGATGCGCCGCGACAAATTCTTTGGTCCATCCTGTTTCGATGGTGTGCTCGCGGATATATCCCTCAAAACCCAACTGCACCATGTCGCGGCACATGCCGAGAGGAATGCCATGCGCGCCGGGGTGCGCAGAACCGCTGGAAGCCAGAATGAGTTTTTTAACTTTGCGCGGGTAATCGAGCGCCAAAAGCTGCGCCACGACGCCGCCCATGGAATGACCGCAGACGATTGCCTGTTCGACATCGAGATGGTTGAGAATCGCTAGGGCATCTTCGGCGAACATCTTGATCGAATATCTCTGCACAGTCTTGCTCGATCTGCCCGTGCCGCGATAATCGAAGACAATCACTTTATGATCGCGGGAGAATTCCGGCACCTGATGGAATTTCCATGCCTGATGATCGCAGCCGGTTACGCTGCAAAAAAGAAACGGCGTGCCCTGGCCATAGACCTCGTAGTAGATTTCCGCGTCTTTTGTTTTCAGGAATGGCATAAGAACTCCTTGCTGAAATCCTAAAAGGCATTTCGACTATAGCTTCAATCATTCGGGGCGGGCAATAGCAAGATGCGACACGAACAATCGGTCCGATGACATGACTGATTGCCAAGCGACGCGGCGCTGTGCCATAGTCGGAGTGCTCCCCCGTCACCCTAAAGAATAAAATAGAGGGAGGTTGACGACATGGCTGCCCAGCTTCGTGCGCTTAACGCTCTATATTTCGTCGTTCTGTTGCTTTGTTGGCTCGCCCAAACAGTTCACGCTCAGCCGATCAATATCGATGCCGCCAAGAAGGAAGGCAAAGTTGTTGCTTATGGGACGATCATTCCACAGGTGATGACTCCGCTCCACGAGGCCTTGGAAAAGAAATACGGCATCAAAGTGGACTACTGGCGCGCTTCAGCCACGCAGGTGGCGGAGCGCGCCCTAGCCGAATGGCAAGCCGGTCGTCCCGGTTTCGACCTCGTCTTCGCGATTCACGGTTCGCAGATTCTCCTCAAAGAAGCCGGTGTGTTTGCTAAGTTTACCCCGCCATCAGCGAATAAATTTCCCGTGAGGTTCAAAGACAAAGACGGCATTCTGACTTCTTGGCGGCACACGCCGGTCGGGGTTCTTTACAATACCGACCTCGTCAAGGCAGCCGACGCGCCGAAATCTCTAGACGATCTTTTGAATCCGAAGTGGAAGGGCAAGATCGCGCTGCCCGATCCTTCTCGCCATACGAGCACGGCGCAATTTCTGGTAAGTCTCAAAAAGATCAAAGGCGACGGCTGGCTCGACTTCGTCAAGGCGCTCGCGAAGCAAGCGCCGCTGCTTACAGAATCGTTTGCGCCGGTGCCCAACGATATCCTGCGAGGCGAGGTCCCGCTCGGTTTCACTTACATCCAGTACGTTTACCAGTACAAAGGTCCTCTCGGCTACGTGCTCATGGATAAGGTGCTTACGGATTCCAATGATCTCGGCTTGAGTGCCAAGGCGGCGAATGCCAACGCAGCGAAACTTTACATGGAATATTTGTGCTCGCCGGAGGGGCAGAAGCTGGTAGCGGATCTCGGGGAGTTCGTCCATTCTCCGGGGATCTACCCGCCGGTCAAAGACGCCGACAAAGTCGTCGCCAACAGCATTTTTATGGACAATCCTACGGCGGAAGACTACAAGAAGCTTAGCGCCGACTTCCGGCAGATCTTTTTCGGCGGCTAACGATCCTCATGGTTCGGCAGAACCGAGTGAGTGGCGCGGACGGCCGGTCCGCCGACTCTAACGTCATTTAAGGCTCACGCCTTGCGCGGCGTAAGCGCGATCGATGAAACCGCTCGCATCGAGTTTGCGCATGATGCGGCTGTCGAGCACGTCTTCGACTTTCACCTCGCCGACTTTAGGGTTCCTGACCTTCATCAAGCGCTGGGTGTTGCGGAGACCTTCCAGGGAAGGGAACGGCTTTCGATCCACGCCGCGGAGCAGATCCTGATATCCCTCTTCGGCGGCAGCGGCGTCGACCCTAAGACGGCTCATCAGGATTTTAAGCACCGCCGGTTTATTTTTCGGACTAAACGCAAAAGCCGACGCCTCGATCTCGGCCTTCAAGTAATTTTCCAATACATCCGCGTGCTGTTGCAAAAAGGCGTGCGGTACCACCATCGCTTGGCCTACAAGCCGCTGGTTGAGATCCGAGAATTCGCCCAGAAAATTGAAGCCTTTTTGTTTCAGCGGGCGGCTGAAAACGCCGTCAAGAACCGCGGCGTCGATGCTGCCCGATTCTATCGCCTGCGCTTGCACCGTCTGATCGCCGATGACTTGAAAAAGGATCTGGTCGCGCTGCTGATCCAAATTCAGATGCTCAAGCCAGAGCAGCGCGCCCATCCAGGTTGTGCCGCCGATGCTTGTGAGGCCGAATATCTTGCCACGCAGATCTTCCGGGCGTCTAATGTTGGACTGCGTGACCAGATCGTAAGTATTGTGGCTGGAAAAGGTCGCGACAATCTTGAAATCTCGCCCCGCGCCAACGGCAGCGAGTGTCGCGCTGCCGCCGCTGCGGCCGATCTGTATGTCGCCGGAACTGAGTCCGGCCACCAATGTCGGAGCGCCGCGGATATAGATCGGCTGAGCGTCGATACCGTATTTCGCAAAGAACCCCCGCTCCTCAGCGATCCAAAGGGGGCTCACGCGCGGATTGAGCGCCGCATAACCGACCACGAGCTTAAACGGCGCGGCGGCCGCATGCGCCGGGACGTCAGTGAGGATCGGTAATACGGAGATAAGAAAGGTTACGAGCCAGATCATAATCATACAACCCTCCCCTTAATTTCTGCGTCAAACGGGTCTTGGTTCTTCAGCAATGTTCTAGTCTTCAAATCGTGCTAACCACCGATCGATCAGATCGACCATTTCCGACGTGTGCCGGTTGTAAAAATGATTGGCGTCTTTGACGAGCTTGTAGGTGCCGCTTCGCCCCGCGGCCTGAGCGATCTCTCGCCCATATTCATGGAACAACTGTGGCTCGGCGCCGCCGACAATC
>JBGPIK010000622.1:0-3224 GCA_041484845.1 Binatia bacterium
AAATTCTTCACTACCGTTCTCTGAGCGGGCGTAATTCAGCGGTAGAATGCCAGCTTCCCAAGCTGGACGTCACGGGTTCGATCCCCGTCGCCCGCTCCAAACTTTTCCATGGCTTACACGTTCGGCGTGTAGGCCATTTTTATTTTCGCCGACTATTCCGGATTATCTCCCGACGGCGTATGGCCCTACAGTCTAAGGTCATTTACTTACCCTTCGTACGGGGGACAAAAATTGGCACTCACTGAGCGCTGACAAAATGGAACCCTATTTTCAGATGAAGAACAAAAGTATCCTTTGATTTTGGCCTAGGCAATCTGAACTTTTTGAACGGATTGAACTGAACTGCTTGAACTCTCATATGTGCGCTGTCGGGCGAGGTGGAAACGCTTGGGAAAATGAAGTAAGCAAGAATGAATCAATCGACCACCATTAATAGGAACCCATCATGGCACATTTGAGACTAACCATGGCCCTCTCTCACTACGACCGCCATATTCCTTTCTTCGACGGCTCGGTCCAAGCTGAGGGGGTCGATCTCACGGTGCTTCAAGTCGGGCAATCCCATCCGCTCAGGCATGGGCAGGACCGTCATGAGCGGATGCTGCAGAAAGCCGAGTTCGATATCTGCGAGCTTTCGCTCTCTTCTTATTTGATAGCAAAGTCACGCAGCATGCCGTTTACCGCCATTGCGGTTTTCCCGCGCCGGCTGTTTAGCTTATCGCAAATGTGGGTCAATGCGCACGCGGGAATTCATTCGCCGCAGGATTTAATCGGCAAGAAAGTCGGACTGAGTACGTTTCAAACGACGCTTTCCGTGCTGGCAAAAGGCGATTTGCAGACGGAATACAATATTCCCTGGCGCAAACTTGATTGGTATATTTCCAAAGACGAAGCGATTCCGCTCAAGCCGATGGAAAACGTCAAGATGCGACTGTTAGCGCCGGGGCAAAAAATTGGGGCAATGTTGGAAAACGGCGAAATCGATGCCTTGATGGTGCCGCACCCGCCCCAAGAAGCCTTGCGTGGCGGCGGCAACATCCGCCGCCTGTTCGCCGATCCCAAGGCTGAAGAGATCAAGTATTTCCGCAAAAACGGCTATTATCCGATCATGCACGTCGTGGCTTTCAAAGACCAAGTGCTGGCGCAAAATCCGTGGTTGGTCCAAAGTGTCACCGACGCGTTTGAAAAGGCGAAAAAAGCTTGCGTGGATTATTATGACGACCCCAATTGGTCTCGCTTTGTCTGGGGCCGGCATCTGTTCGAAGAAGAAAGAACGGTGCTCGGTGAAGATCCCTGGCCGAACGGCATAGAGAAAAACCGCGCTAATCTGGAACGCTTTGTGAGCTATTCTCTCGACCAGGGCTTGATGGAGAAAAAACTTGACGTGGAGGAGCTGTTCGCCGACCGTATTTGAATGACTGACAATAACTATGCCGCTGCGCATAAAATGCCCCACTTGCCGCAAAGAAACCGCTTGGGAAAACAATCCCCACCGGCCATTTTGCTCCGAGCGATGCCGGCTGATCGATTTTGGCGCGTGGACGGAGGAGTGCTACCGCATTCCCGGTCAAAAGATCGACGACGATTTTTTTGACGGTGATCAAGACGATGACGAAGAGAAAAAACTGAAGTGAGATTTGCGAGTTCAATGGCGATTCATGCAACAGCGATAATTGACTCCAAGGCTGAAATCGATGCCGAAGTTGAAATCGGGCCCTATGTCGTCATTGAAGGTCCGGTCAAGGTCGGCCGCGGCACGCGCATCATGGCGCATGGCTATATTACCGGTCGCACGGAGATCGGCGAGCACAACGAGATTCACCCCGGCGCCGTGCTCGGAGACACTCCTCAGGACAAAGCTTACAAAAACGAGGAGAGCTATTTAAAAATCGGCGCTCACAACATCGTTCGCGAGCACGTTCAAGTCCATCGCGGCACCGTCGCGGGATCATCGACGGTCCTTGGCGACGACAACTTTCTGATGGCGAACTCTCATGTTGGGCATAACTGCAAGCTCGGCAATCACAACATTCTTGCCAACGGCGCGCTTCTTGGGGGTTATGTCGAGGTGGGCGACCACGTCTTCATCTCCGGCAATTGCGTCGTGCACCAGTTCGTGCGCATCGGCGATTACGCGCTCATGCGCGGCTTGAGTGGAACTAGCCGCGATGTGCCGCCTTTTGCCATCGTGGATTGGCAACACACGGTCCGCGGGGTCAATGGGGTCGGCTTAAAGCGCGCCGGATTTGGTGACCCAAGAGTTCGCGAGATCAGAGAAGCGTTTCGCGTACTCTTCCGTAAAGGGCGAAACCTTTCGGTGGCAATTAAAGAAATACAAGACGCAGGGAGGGTCGGTCCTGATGTCCTAACCCTCCTTGACTTTATCCGATCATCGAAGCGCGGTGTCTGCTCCGGCGGTTAACGGGTGACCGTTGACGGCGCGGCGGTCGATTGAGCGGACTGAGGGTTCTCCGGCGGCGGTGCGCCGACAAAGTAGATCGGCTCAGTCCCCTTGAGGTGGCTCGGGGTCACCACATAGTTTCCCCGTACCGCAGGGTAAATGATGTTGTTCGCGACGTCCGCTCTCCCGCCGCTCAGCACAAACCCGAGCCCCCCAGTGAGTAACCCCAGACCGGCGTAAGTTACTTTCGCTGGGATGTAAAAGACGCTGGCGAGAGCCGCACCTACGCCGTAACCGGCTTCCTCACTGACGCTAGGTTCAGCGGGCGGGCTGGCTGGTGCTGGTCCCGCCGACTGCGCGTACAGAGATAGAGGGGTCATGGCGACGAATAAACCGAGGGCTATGCCCTTCAATAATTGGGTTTTCATGCACCGAAAATATCGCAGTGGCGTGCTACTGTCAATAATAATATTCTAAAATTCTCAAAAATATTCAATTTGGTGAGGCTTGCGTGCGCTCCGCCAGCCGCCCTAAACTCAACTTACCACGTGGATCATGGCCGAATCTAAGCCACACGGAACAGAACGTCATTTTTAATTCTTGGCCATCCGCCTAAGTTTTCGCCGGTGGTCGGAAGTACCGCTGATAACAGGCGCGGATTTTTTCGCGCCTCATTTGATAGTCGCGGAGAAGTTTTCGGCCGGATTTCGGACCGCTCGCCGTGCCGGCCTTCTTAGCTCCGTCATAGCCGAGCGCGTGTGCGATTCCGTCCAGTCTTCCCGGCTCGGCTTCGAAGGCATCGATCGACTGATCGCGCTCAAGA
>JBGPIK010000623.1:0-3218 GCA_041484845.1 Binatia bacterium
CCTGCGCCACACTTACACCTACGGCGCTCACGTAGCCCATGTAAAAGTGGACGCTGAAACGGGCCAGGTGGAAATTGTACGGTATCTCGCGCTTGAGGATGTGGGTCGTTGCATCAATCCGCTCCTCGTTCGCGGGCAGGTCATCGGAGCCGTTGCCCAGGGAATCGGCGCGACCATGCTGGAAGATTTGACTTACAACGAGGACGGTCAATTACTAACCACCACGCTAAAAGATTATCTGCTCCCGACGAGTACGGATGTGCCTCCCATCGAATGCGTCGTTACAGAAGAGAGCCCTTCAGCCCTCAATCCTCTCGGCGTTAAAGGAGTAGGTGAAGGAGGCATTGTCGCAACCGGCGCCGTGCTTGCCAACGCCGTCGCAAGCGCGCTGGCGCCGCTGGGTGTCAATATTGTAGAGCTTCCTTTGACTCCGAATCGATTGCGAGAGCGGATTCGCGCCCATTCGCATTAGGACTAGAACAGAAGTACAAGAGACGTTCAAGAAGGTTCATTTAAGCTCAGGGCAAACAGTTGAATTCCAACTTGGTTATGCATGAGGAGAATTATTATGGCTGCATATTCGGTAATTGGCACTCCCGTTTCGCGAGCGGAAGGGCCTGACAAGGTTACCGGTCGTTCCATTTATGCGGCCGATATTCAACTCCCCGGACTTCTTTGGGGCAAAATTCTCCGCAGCCCGCACCCACACGCTCGTATCCGTCACATCGATGCTTCGAAGGCTCTCCAGGTCTCGGGTGTAAGAGCCGTCGTCACCGGACCAGAAGTCCCCAATCATTTTATCGGGAAGAGTTTTCGCGACATGCCTGTCCTTTGCTGGGAGGTGGCGCGCTTCGTTGGCGATCGCGTAGCGGCCGTTGCCGCGGAGACACCCGACGCCGCCGAAGAGGCGTTGAGTTTGATTAATGTAGAGTATGACGAATTGCCCGCGGTCTTCGATCCTCTCGAAGCCATGCAGGCTGGCGCGCCGCGCATTCACGAAAGCCTGGCAGAATATGACGGCACTCCGAAAAGCGGGCTGGCGCTGGATGTGCCTAATGGGCTCACTCGGCTCGCCTGGCGTAAGGGAAACGTGGAACAGGGATTTCGCGAAGCGGACTTGGTGTTGGAGCACACATTCAGGATTCCTGCCCGGCATCAGGGCTACATCGAGCCGCACGCCGGCATGGTCGCCATCGAGCCTGACGGCCGCATCCAGGTATGGACGGCGGCCAAGAACCCCTTCGGCATCCGCACCCAGTTGGCCAAGGCCATCGGCGTGCCCGAAGAACGCATCCGCGTCAACGTGGTGAATGTGGGCGGTGAGTTCGGCGGCAAAGGGGATGCTATTGATCTGCCGATCGCCTATTTCTTGGCGCAACGATCGGGACGGCCGGTGAAAATCGTCATGAGCTACGCTGAAGAGTTGACCGCGAGCAACCCCGCTCACCCGACCGTAGTCATCTTGCGCAGCGGTGTGAAACGCGACGGCCGCATCGTCGCCCGTCAATTGCGCGTGATTCATGCCTGCGGCGCCTATGCCGCGCTCAAACCCAACGCAGCTCTGGCAACGTGGCACTATGCCGGCGGGCCTTATCGGGTAGAGAATGCCGCGATCGAGTTCCTTCAGGTATACACAAACACAGTCCCCGGCGGTTATTTCCGCAGCCCCGGTTCGGTGCAAACGTTTTTCGCTCTGGAGTCGCACACAGACATCATCGCTCGCGAGCTGGGCATGGACCCGGCTGAATTTCGCTTACGGAATCTTATCAGCGAAGGAGAAGAGGACGCCCTGGGTCAAAGGCTGCGCGAGGTGCGCTTCCGCGAGGTTCTTCAGGCGGCGTTGAAAGCCGCGGGCTGGAAAAAGCCAAAGCCGGGCAGCAACTATGGCCGCGGCGTCGCCCTCTATGGGCGGCATATCGGAGGCGATGAGACCGGAGTGATCCTTACCGCTGAGCTTGACGGAAGCTTTACGCTCATGAGCCCTATCCCGGACCAGGGAGCGGGCACCCACACCATTTTGCGACAGGTTGCGGCCGAGGAGATAGGTGTCCCCATTCAGCAAGTGCGCGTGGTCGTGGGCGATACCGATACTGCTCCCCGCGACGCTGGCGGCGCCCGGGCCAGCCGCGTAACATACGTCGCCAGCCGTGCGGTGGTCGAGGCATGTGGCCAGCTGCGGGAGAAACTCATGGCACAAGCGGCGAGGATGTTGGAGTGCGCTGTGGCTGACGTGGACTTTCGTAACGCCAAATTCTCTCTCCGGCAAGATTCCAGCCAGCAAGTAAGCTTGAAAAAAATCGTGGCGCAGGCCGGCGGGGCACTCACGGTCACGGTCATCAAGGATTCACCCTACCCCGAGGATGTGAGTTACATGTGCGCGCAGGTCGCCGAGGTTGCAGTCGATCCTGAGACGGGCGCGCTGCGGCTGCATCGTTTCGTGACCGCCCATGATGTGGGAACGATCATTAACCCCATCACTCATCAAGGCCAGATTGACGGCGGCGTCGTCATGGGAATGGGCCAAGCCCTCATGGAGGAATTGGTCATGGACAACGGCGCGGTCACCAACGCGAGCCTCGGAGATTATAAGCTGCCCACGGCCGCCGACATTCCCGAACTAAAGACCGTACTGGTGCGCTCGGGCGGCAGCGTAGCGCCTTACGAAGCCAAAGCGATTGGAGAATTCGCTAACAATAGTCCTCCGGCGGCTATCGCCAACGCCGTGGCCGATGCCGTAGGAGTACGCTTATTCGACCTGCCCATCACGGCCGAGAAGATCTATCAAGGTTTGAAGGGAAAGGGCCGCTAGTGTCGTGACTCAGAAGTTCGTTTAAAAACTCCAAACGATGGCGGTGGCTGAACTCGCACTCAAATCCCCCATTGTCCCCCTTTTTCAAAGGGGGAATTTTCTCCGTAGGACTCTTTCCCCTCTTTGGAAAAGAGGGGCAGGGGAGATTTTTAAGCGGGATGAGACGTAAATTATGTGGCGGATTTCTGGGACAGGACATTAGCGTGGTGTTTCATAATCCATCAACAAGTTCGACAGGAGACGATAGCTTAAGTCCCCCTTTGAAAAACTAATTGTGCGACACATCTTTTTGACTGGACACGGGGGAGACTAAATGCTATTTTGCCTACGTGATCGTTTGTCGGCAAACGTTTTCGGAACCAACCCTCGCCTACATTCAAGCGACGATAGAGCGCGAGCCGGGAATATC
>JBGPIK010000624.1:0-3189 GCA_041484845.1 Binatia bacterium
CGATGAGCGAAGGACTCAACAGCAAGATTCAGAAGATCAAGAGCATGGCCTGCGGATTCCGCAACCTCGAGAATTTCAAGACGGCCATCTACTTCCACTGCGGGGGACTCGATCTTTACCCATGCTAAACCCGGACGCCCCAATTTTCTAAGCACCCGAAAAATGGGAAACACCCTCCAGCGTAAAAGAGATCAACTTCGATCCATTCTATAGCCAGCTAATTTAAAAACGTGTTAGCTCTGTCCGCAAGCCAAGACTACGTTGACATAACAAGTTCTTATCGACTACTCTCTGCCTCAAAATAGGCATTGGTAGACTGCTTTCCTTTGTTGGCTTCCCTATGGGGCTATTGATAACCGGCTCGCATGTGGCTGACGGTGCCGGTTTTCAGTTATCCAGGTCCGGGTCTTAAAAACGAATTCCTATCATTTAACGGAATTCGAGAAAGGGGTGAGGTGATGGTCTGGAGTCGACTGAACCAGGTGAGCTGGGCCTGTGCGGTCGTAACGCTGCTGGAGATTGTCGTTTTTTCAAATCTCACTGAAGCCGCGAGTTTCACGGCTAAAGGCCCTGTGCTCAAGCTCAGGGTCGCTTATGCCGCGCCGATCGGGGTTATGGCGCCGCTTTGGATCGCGAAGGAGTCCGGTGCTTTCAGGGCGGAAGGGCTCGAAGTGGAAATGGTTTTTATTGAGCCCGGCGCGACTATGGCCGCTTTGATCGCCAAGGAGGTGGACGCGGTTGAGCAATCCGCTCCAGCGATGATTCCGGCGGCACTCGCGGGCGGCGACGTGACCATGATTGCCGGATTGGTGAACAAGATGATCTTTTCCTTTCACGCGCAAAAGGAAATCAAATCCGCCGCACAGCTCCGCGGCAAAATCATCGGTACGGACCGAGTGGGGACGGCCCAGGACTACGGCACGCGCGTGTCCCTCTCCCGAATGGGCTTTAAGCCGGAGAGCGGGCTTCAATTATTGCGCATCGGCAACACGGCGGTATTATGGGTCGCGCTCCAGTCAGGTCAGATTCAGGGAGCGGCGCTAACGCCGCCGCCGAGCTTCAAGGCGGACGCGGCGGGCTACACTCGTCTCGTCAACACGTACGACCTCCCGTATCAGAACATCGGTGTTGTCGTTCGCAAATCGGACGTCGAGCCTAGAGCCGAAATGTGGGCAAGGTTTCTGCGGGCCCTCAAAGACGGAATCCAGCGGTGGTATGACGATCCGCAGCTGGCCAAGGAGGTATTGACCAAATACACCAGGGAAAAGGATCCCGAGATGTTGCAGAAGACCTACGACTTTTTCACAAAACAGGCTGGCTTCACCAGGGAGCTTGCGCTGACAGACGAAGGGCTCCAGCAAATTCTAACGTTTCTGGGCTCAACGGTGCTTCCTGGCGCAAAAGATGCCACACCCACACGATTTTACGATACGCGCGTTCTTCGGCGACTTGGCAAGTAGCGCGCCAGTTGGAGGCAGTGGGGTTGTGCTTTCAGATCTTGCGTATCTTTCAAATTTCCGAATCAATCGTCAAGAAGCAGCTCCGTAATCCAGTCGTCGCGTCCCAAACGAGCACCGTAACTTTTCTACATGAGCCTATTCGTCGTTTCTTTTATCGCATGACAGGACGGCTAGCAGCGATTTTTTCCACCTTGATCTTGTCGGCGTCTTTCTCAGCCTGAGCGAGATCATACTCCATCTGCATGCCAAGCCATACCTCCGGGCTGCTGCCATAAGCCTTGGAAAGCCGTATCGACATTTCCGGGGAAATGCCAGCCTTGGCGTTCACAAGATTATTGAGAGCCTGCCGCGTGACGCCCAGGCGCTCCGCCGCCTCAGTTATAGTCAGACCTAACGGCTCAATGCACTCCCGGCGGACAATCCTGCCGGGATGTGGAGGGTTCTTCATGCGCATGGCGTATTCTCCTTTCTACTTTCTAGTGGTAGTCGATTAGATCGATATCATAGGCGTCACCCCGATCGAATCGGAATATGACGCGCCAGTTTGCCCGTACAGTCACGCTCCAGAAGTCTTTCAGGTCGCCTTTCAAGCGATGGAGGCGAAACCCGGGCAAGTTCATATCTTCCGGCTTTCGGGAACGATTGAGCACGAAAAGGATGTTCTCGATTTTTTCGAGATGATCGGCATTGATGCCTTTCGTCTCACCCTCTTCAAAGAGCCGTCTGAGCCCTTTATGCCGGAAGCTGCAAATCATGGCTTAGTATTTCATGACAAGTGACGCTTGTCAATTGTCCTTATGGCAGCGGCGCACGGTTACGTAAGGATGAGAAGTTTTTCGTTGTTGTCTAAGTGGACTTACTTCCAGCGGGAGATAGTCGCATTTCCCCATCACTCCATTTCTCCGTACCTCGCTTTGCCTACGGCAACTCCGCCAACAGCCGGCCCACGCCCTGAAGCGGTTGGTGGAGGTGAAGCCGCTTCTGCACGTACCAAACCCGTGCGGCGACGGGATGAACCACCGGTACTCGGATGTCCTCCTCCGCAGTCACGACATCGATAGCGCGCCACGCGCCGGAGCCGAGCAGATAGACTCCCTCGGCGCCGGGATGTTTGAGAAACGATCGCTTGAGGTGACGGTAGATCGCTTCGGTCGAAAGGTTGCCCGCTTCGCCGGGCGAAGTGTCCATGCCCTCCATCCCGAGCACCGCGAAGCCCGCATCTGTGAAATAGCGGGAAAAAAGTTCGTTGAGCTTCTTGTCGCGAAAGTAAGTGCAGCCAACGAATTTCTTTATGCCCAAAGCGCGGAGCGCTTCAGCCTGGGTCATTCCAGACGTAAAGATCGGCACCTTGAACTTTTCTTCCCACTGCCGCACGATCTCTCGCTCGCTCTTGTAGCCACGCACCATGAAGGGCGGCCCGCCTTCCGGGTGCATGAGATCGACGCCGATCCTGGCCAGCTCGGCCACCCGCTCGTGGTAAGTCTCCATGGCATCGAGATAGCCCTGCTCGGTGTGCTGCTTGATGCCGGCGTAAACGGGAATCACGCCGACCCCCTCCGGCAGCAAGCGAATGAACTCGACCAGCGACCCCGACTCGTAGGTGGGTTTGACGACTCCCACGGTTCCCCGCCAATTTGCCGATGCCATAGCAGTTCTCCTTTCGATCATTGCGGGCTTGCTTCGCAAAGAGCTATTCCCAGACCTCTTAGAGTCCGTCATTCCCGAATGC
>JBGPIK010000625.1:0-3183 GCA_041484845.1 Binatia bacterium
ACGGTCAATGCCGACATGACGATGGATCTGCATCGAGTCTCGGATTACAAGACCGCAATGAATTACCGGGCGGACGTCAAAATCAAAGGGCGTCTCGCGATTCTGGGGGATATGGTTTTACGCGCCACGGCGACGCTGATCTTGCAGGAATTCGCGCGCCGGCTGCATCAAGCGCTTGGCGAACAGGTAGAAGTTTAGTATGGGAAATGATGCGGTTCGCAACGCCGGGTTTGCATAAGCAAGATTTCTCGCTGCGCTTCGAAATGACAACTGGCCGAACGGCGATTCGTAAGTGTCATCTCGAATGAAATGAGAGATCTCTGAAGGGTTTCACGGAAGTGAATTGAGGAGATTTTGAATGGCCGTTAAGTATGACGTCATTATCGTCGGCGGCGGATCGGCTGGCTGCGTTGCAGCCATGCGTCTTTCCGAAGATCCACAGCGTAAAGTCCTGCTGCTTGAAGCCGGGCCGGACCCGTGGCCCTTACCCGAACTCGTGGCGGACGCCGCGAAGCAGACGCGTCTGCTGCTCGAGTCCGACTACGTTGCGATGTTTCCGACCCAGCGTCATCTCGACGGCAGCACCTATTATGCCTTGGCGGGCCGCATCATGGGCGGCGGCTCCTCTGTGAATGTCATGTCGGTGCTGCGGCCGCAGCGCTACGATTTGGATCAGTGGGTCGAGGCCGGCAATCCGGATTGGACTTACGAGAAGTGCTTGCCCTATATGAAACGGATCGAGTCGGATCAGGATTATCCCGACAGCCCCATTCACGGCAAAAACGGTCCGCTGTACGTCAAGCGCCATTTTACTCTCGATATGCCCGCCTCGGCGCCGGTCCGAGCTTTTATCGACGCCGCTTACGACATGGGCTTACCCCAATGTCCCGATCTGAACGTTGCGGAACCCTACGGCGTCTGCGCATCGCCCTATAATATCAAGGACGGCAAACGGCAGTCGACGGTCGTGGCGTACTTGAATCAAGCACGCGGGCGGCCAAATCTGACCATCGTCGACGAGGCCACGGTACAAGCGCTTCATCTCGGCGGCAAGAAAGCGGAAGGAGTGCGCTATGAAAAAGATGGCCAGACGAACACGGCGCTCGGCGGTCAGATTGTGCTCACGGCGGGCGTGTACGGTTCGCCCCAGATCCTCATGCTCTCGGGCATCGGTCCGGCGGCGGAACTCAAGAAACATGGAATTCCTGCGGTCCATGAGCTAAAAGGAGTCGGTGAAAACTACCAGGACCACCCGGTCGTTTTCATGACCTTCGAGGGGCCGAAGGAGTCAAAAGAAGACTGGGTCGTGCCGCGCTTCCGCCTGCTCATCCGAAAGAATACCATCAGCGCAGCGGCGAATTTTCACATCGTCATGCGCCCGCCGACGGAAGTCAGCGGCATCAAACGCATGATGCCCGTATCCGCGCACCTGCTCGAACAGCGCAATCGCGGCCGCGTGTTTCTCCAGAGCGCCGATCCGCATGAGCAGCTAGGCATCGATTCCTGTATGCTGGAACATCCTGAAGACCTTAAAGCGATGGTTGAAGCGATGCAATTCATCGACGAACTCGTGCACCGCAAGCAAACGAAAGAATTTTATGGGCCTCTGATCCAGCCCGGAGCTGAAGAGGACTGGGGTAAATTCGCCCGCGCCACTTACGACAGTTACCACCACGGCGTCGGCACGTGCAAGATGGGCCCTGGTGCTGATGATCGGGCTGTGGTGGACCAACGCCTGCGCGTCCATGGCGTCGCCAATCTCTGGGTCGGCGACGCATCGATCATGCCGGTCGTGAGCCGCGCAAACACGAATCTGACTTCGATCATGATCGGCGAACGGCTCTCGGAATTTGTCAAAGAGGTGGCGTAAAAAATGGTTCAAAGTTTAAGGTTCAATCGTTCAATGTTCCACCTTTGCCGCGGGGCTCAACCCTTAGACCTGGAACATTGAACTAAGGTTTAATCCGGAGGAGCTATGGCAGACTATCCACTTACAGCTGAGTCGATCAAACGGGAAATCAAGCGTGCCGGCATTCACTTTGTCATTGCCCTCCCGGATCGCGTTACGAGCCATTATTTGTTGAAAGGCATGCTGCAGGATCCGGACTTCCGCGTCGTGCAAGTGTGCAAAGAAGACGAAGGGGTCTCGGTTTGCAGCGGGCTTTATGCGGCGGGCAAGACCTCGGTTTTGATGATGCAATACACGGGTCTGCTGGATTCGGTGAACGCGCTACGCGGCATCGCCGTCGAGGGGAAATTTCCCGTGTGCATGATCGTCGGATTGCTGGGCAAAGAGCCCGACGTGGCGCCGACGAAATCCAACAAACTCGGCGTCAAAATCATCGAGCCGATACTCGACACGCTGGGGATCGAGCACCACCTCGTGGAAACAGACGCCGATGTGAGCCAGATCGCGCCGGCCATTGAAAAGGCCTATAAGAATTCATTTCCTACCGCCATACTCATTGGAAGGGAGCCGCGTTAGCCATGATGAAACGAGATGAAATGCTGAAGGTGTTGGCGCGCCATCGTACCGACGAAATCGTCGTTGCGGTTTATATGGCGGCGCAGGAATGGATTCACATTTCCCCGAGCGAGTTAAACTACACTTTCGTCGGCGCGATGGGGCAGGGTTCATCCCACGCGCTGGGCCTCGCGTTGGGCCGTCCCGACAAGCGTGTTGTGGTCATGGATGGCGACGGCAGCTTGCTCATGAATCTCGGCAGCCTGGTCACGATCGCCAATGCCGCGCCGAAAAACTTGATCCATTGCCTGGGCGAAAACGGCACCTACGAAACAAACGGTTCCGTGCCGATTCCGCGTGCGGGGTCGATTCGCTTCACGGATCTGGCCAAGGCTGCCGGGTATCCCAAGACTTACGAATTTTCAAACCTCGAAGATTGGGACCGCGAGCTGGGAAAGATTCTCAAAGAGGACGGTCCGATCTTCGTGGACTTGAAGATCGAGCCGGGCGAACTCTATCCTGAAAACTTTCGCCGCCTGTACGACATCGATTACCGGGAAAAGTTTCGGCGCGCCTTAAAGAGCAGCTAGCCTGGATCATTCACGGGTGACAGCTACCGAGGAGCAAGCCTCTCCGGTCGCGGGCAATGGGCCGGTACCTTGAGGACGCCTGCATATTAAAGTGGTGAAGCGTACTACGAAAAAAAACGCGAGCTTGTA
>JBGPIK010000626.1:0-3149 GCA_041484845.1 Binatia bacterium
GAATTTCTCGCAAAGGACAATCCCAAAGCGAAGGCAGCCGACCCGAATTCCTTCGTCGATCCGAGTTTTGTGAAGACGCTCAGTGACAGCGGCTTTATCAAAGCGCTCTATCAATGAGATAAATAAAGTTACGTGAGTTTTTCACGACGTTACCGCGTCCGCTTCAGGAGGTTACCCCGAGATGGCAAAAAATCTGATTATCGCCCCCGCTTGTTATCATGTTCTGCACCTGATCCCCATTCGCGTTGCCGATGAAATGAACTTCTTTGTCGATGAAGGGCTTCAAGACGAAGATGGAAACCCGAGTTACGAAATCGTAACCGGAGGCTTGGCGCCGTTTACCTTTGAGACCGAAACGCTCGGACAATCGATTAAAGAGAGTGGCATCGATGTCGCCATGGATGTCCATCCCTCGACCGTGGCCCACCAAAGCCGCCGCGGACATGAATTGTTCATCGTGGCCGGCTGGCGCAATAACCAGGCTAATCACGTGGTGGGCAAAAAACCGATCTCTACGATCGCCGATCTCAAGGGCAAACGCGTCGGCCTCATCGATTTCAAGGACAACCTTTTTCTCATCCTGGCGCCGTGGTTGCGCAAAGCAGGTCTCGATCCGTTCGAGGACGTGCAGTGGGTCAGAGGCGTCGATCCCGCTCGCTCACCGGGGGCGCTGCGCGCCGGCGAGGTGGACGCCATCTTTTGTCATCCCATTGACCTTCCAGGCTTAGTGGCCGAAGGGTACAACGATCTGTGGGATAGCGCGGCGCATTACCCCCAGGGCCGTCCGGATCGCTGCATCGTTGCGACCGGTAAGGCGCTCCGCGAAAAGGGCGATCAGCTGCGCGCCTGTCTCAAGGGCATGCTGCGCGCCTACTGGTTCATGCGCACGGTCGAAAACCATAAGTACCTGCTCGCGCTGGAACGACGCCTGCGCCGTAAAAGTCGCGATGCCGACGAGCGCAAGCGCAAACCGCTGCTGTCCTCGGCAGCGCGACTTGAATACCTGCCGTTCCCCTACGACGGCTTGGCGACCGGCCTTGCCGATTATTTGCAAGAAAGCGTTGAGTTGGAACTGGTCGATGCTCAAGACGTCCAGCAGTTGCAGAGCATCGATCGACAGGAGCTTATGAAAGAAGGTTTTGCCGAGCTTTCCGGCAGGGCGGAACTTGCCAGCGATCTGAAACGAGCAAAAGAAGTCCAGGCCCGCGTCGGGTTTTGAGAGGGTGGGTTCTTCCGCAAAACCGGCAGACTCTGTCGCTCGTCACAAAGCGGGGTTGTCATCCCGAACGAATGTGAGGGATCTAGATTTCTCCCTGCGGTCGAAATGACAGATGATCAAGGAAATACGGTTCTTTAAAGCCTGCGACACGGTTTCACAGAGAGAGGAGATCACCGATGAAACTCCGGTCATTGATGTTTTTCTCCAGCATTTTCGTTCTGTTCAATTTTCAACGCGGCTATGCCGCGACCGTTGATGAAGTGCTTCAGAAGATTTCCAATCTTCCGGCGGCGCAGAGAAGAGCCGCTCTGGAACAAGGAGCGCGACAAGAAGCGCAGATCGTCTTTTACACGTCGGTCAGCGCAGCCGACGTGCCAAAGATCATTGCGGCTTTTGAGGCCAGCCATCCTTTCCTCAAGGTGAGCCCTTATCGCGCTCAACCCTCCACTCTTATCACTCGGCTCGAAACCGAAAGGAGGGCCGGTCGCGACCTTGCGGACCTCGTAGGCTCGGCTCCCGCGCAAATGTGGCTCTTGAAGCAGGCAAAGCTCGCGCGACCATACCTTTCCCCTGAGGGCCAGGCGTTTCCGTCCGGCTCCTACGACCGCGAGGGTTACTGGGCCGGATTTGAAGTCACTCCCATTGTTCTTGCTTTCAATTCAAAAATGGTTCCCGTTGCCGAGACCCCGCGCACTTACGAGGATCTGCTTAAACCGGGATGGAAAGGAAAAATGAGTTTGGGAAATGATGAGTACGAATGGTACAGCGTCATGCTCGACTCGCTTGGGAAGAAAAAAGGGCTCGACTACATGAAAGCGTTGGCCAAACAGAATCTCAATATGGTTGGCACCAGCAGTCGCATGAGGGTCGAGCTGATGATGGCCGGCGAGTTCGCCGTGTCTCTTGCTGCCCGCGGGCGGCGCGTTGTGGAGTTCAAAGAGCAGGGCGCGCCCATCGACTATCGTTTGTTCGAACCCTATCCTTCGGTGCCGAATTTTATTTCTTTAATGGCGCGCGCGCCCCATCCGAACGCCGCGATCCTTTTTTATGATTGGCTCCTGTCACAGGAGGGACAGTCAGCGCTTGCCCAAGTGCCGCGCCTCACGATTCGCAAGGGCACGAAACAAAAAGGTCGACTCCAGGACCTCTACCAGAAAGATTTCGTTTTCGTCGATCCGGCTTCCCTCGGCGCCAATCTCAAGGAACTGATGGAAACGTACGACCAAATCTTCGGCGCCCGTGCGGATAAGTAGCGGCCTGGAAACGTTAACAAAGATTCCTCGCTAAGGCTCGGAATGACACACAATTGACCGTCATCCCGAACGCAGTGAGGGATCTTGATTGAACTCATCACTGCGAAAAGCGCCAACGACCCTTGACGGTATCACCGTCCAGCGTGCACCAGCTGCGGCGGAAATTTGTTCAAGCAGCGCGGGCCGTTCTCTTCGATGGCGAAAAAGTCGCCAAGAAAAAGGCCGCGGGTATGTTTCTTATCGACGATGTGCATCTGCAGCGTGAAGACGTGGCCCACCTGGTAAACGAGCCTCCCATCGGGGCCGTAAAGATAGCGATCCTCCGCGCTTTGCGCCCGATCAAAGCCGATTTGCGGTTCGTGGCGCGGATTCGCGCCGAGCATCCCCTGGAGAAATCCGCCGTAAAACTCATAGTCCGTATCGAGAATAAACTTGACCGCCGCGACCGAGTCCGCGCTGCTCTTCCCGGCATAGAGCGTCGGTGAAAGTCGTTTATAGCCTGCCAATGCGATCTCAAGCATTTCTTTATATTCAGCTGTGGGCTCGCCTGTGACGACGGGTTTTCCCGTCTGCGCTTCGTAGCCGTTGTAAAAAATTCCCAACTCGTTGTTGATGATATCGCGGGCACCGATGATTCTTTCCACCGGGCGCGGCCGTTGATCGTTGATGTCCTGAGC
>JBGPIK010000627.1:0-3127 GCA_041484845.1 Binatia bacterium
GCTCGCCAATTGTTCCGACGATTGTGGAAGATTAGAATGCAAAAATCGGCTCTCACCCCAAATCAAAGCCACGGCAAACAGCACTGCTGCAATGATCGGCGCGGCTCTGTATAAGACAGGAATGGGCCGGCCAATTTGTGCGCCAGCCGGCGGGTTCTGGCGCAGCGTGGACGTGATCAACTCCAGTTCTTGGGCCATTCGCCGGTATCGTTCGCCGCAAAACTCGCAGGTTCTTAGGTGCAACCGTTGCGCGCTGTCTCCACCTCCGGCGCTTAGCAGAAGAAGAGTCTTTTCTCGCAGGCATCGGGTCATGAGCGATCTCCCAGGCGCGTGCGCAACGAGCGGATGGCGCGAAATAGGTGAATTTTGACGCTTCCGCCGGTTATGGCCAAAGTTTCCGCGACTTGGTCCGTGGACCAGCCCTCCAAATAGCGGAGAACAAATACTTCTTGTTGCCGCGCCGACAAGCCGCGAAAGGCGCTCCAGATCCGGGTTTGTTCTTCACGTCCTAGCGTCTCTTGTTCCGGCGTGCGGTCAGAGCTCGGCTGATCCGCAAGCCGCACCTCGCCCTCGGAGGATTGCCACCATTTCCACCACGCCGATTTGCGACGGTCATGGCACGCATTGACGGTCACCCGGGTAAGCCATGCCGACCAGTCCGCGGGCCAGATTTCAGCTTGATATTGCTTGAACATTTTAAGAAATATCTCTTGGCCGGTTTCCTCTGCTTCCGCCGCATTCTTAAGCAATAAGCGGCACAGGCGCTGGACCTTAGAGGAATGCGCCTCGTATATGCATTCAAAAGATGGAGCATTTTGCTTGGACACTCCCATGGCCTCAATGCTACTGACGAAAGTGACAGCGGTTTGGTTGACAATCCGGCAGAAGTCGCAGGGGTGTCCGCGTCGGCCCCCCTCCTTCCTCCTCCCCCGCATTTTTGCGGGGGAGGAAAGAGGTGGGGCACATACCAGCCGAGAAATCTGCGCGAACCGAGACAATTTAGAAGCACACAGTCCCAGAGTTCGCGTAGGTCGGAGTATTATCTTAGAAGCTCTTTACTCCGCGTGCTCCGCCCCTCCGCAGTGAATTGTCTTTTGAGCCGTCTTCATCGATTTTTTTGATGTCCCCTTTAGGGAGACTCGTTGACGTTCGTCGTTCTGTCTAATAATGTTTTTTCACTAACGGGTTTTCGCATCGATAAAGGAGGCTTTGATGTTATCGGCAATCGTATTGTTGACAACTGAACGGGATAAGACCAATAAAGTCGCACAAACTCTATCGGATACTGAGGGGGTCAGTGAAGTTTATTCGATCGCCGGCCGCTACGATCTCGCTGCGATTGTCAGGGTCAAGGACAATGATGCGCTGGCGGAAGTCGTCACCGAGCATATTCGCAACATTCCGGGCATCACTTCCTCTGAAACGCTGATTGCCTTTCGGGTTTACTCGCGCCACGACCTCGAACGGATGTTTTCAATCGGTATGGAAAATCCGTAGCCGGCCCTTAAACGGTTACGCGCCTGGCCACTACCCTGAACAGGCCATCTAAAGGAATTCTGTGTAGGATGGGTGGAGCAAAGCGATACCCATCGCATTATTGGAGCGCGGCTATTGCGCGGTGCCCGCGCCAACAAGACGCATCGATAGCCCCGGGATTTACATGGATTGAAGCGCCATTTTGGCAGTTTATGAATTCCGTTTCCGCAAGCACACGCACGAAAACAGCGCTATTGAAATGGCGGTTCTCCACCAGCCCCTGTTTGCTCCAGAAATAAAGCCTTCGCGTCTCCGCGAATCGTTTTAACAAGTCAAATCCCGCTTGAGTTCTTGCTTCACTCCATTCGCGCCCGAGCAAATCGGTCAGATCGACTGAAGCCTCGAGCGGCAGTCCCTTCAAGAAATTTATAATCCGCGTAGTCACAAAAAGAGTATAAATATCCTCGCGATTAAATCCCTCGGTTTCGACCGCCATCGCCGTGAGGCGAGCCTTGACGTAGTCTTCTGCGGTCAGAAGTAAACCGCGGGAAATCGGCGCATTCGGCGTTTGGTAGTAAGGGGAAGCGCCGAGCAGGACCGGTAGGCGCGCGTTAAAAGCGAGAGTCTGGATCATGCTGTCTATGGTTTCGTTGGGCAGGCCGAGGATCTGATAGGAAACAATTTGAAACCCCAGCGCCTGCGCTGTGTATACGACCTTCAAATAAGCTTCGAGAGTATGGGGCCTCTTGGTGGTTTCACGAACCGTCTTATCGGAACTGACCAGCGCTAGATTCAGGTGCGAAAACCCGGCGCGGCGCATCAGCTCGAGCAATTCACCGTCGAGGCTCAAATAACTGATGCCGTTCATGGCGACGAACTCCAGCTCGCGGTTGGGGAAGCGCTCGATCAGCCGCCGGCACAGTTCTTTGAAAGTATTTTTGTAATAGGTGAGGTTGTCATCTTCGAAATCGATGACGCGGTAACCTTGGCGATAGCGCAACTCGATCTCTTCCAGAACGTTTTCCAGTAAGCGGCGGCGATAATTGGTGCCAAAAGTGGTGTGCACCGAGCAGAAGGAACATTTGTGCGGGCAGCTCCTTGAAGTGACCATGAAAGTCATCGGCTTTTTGGCCAGCGTGTAATTCGACGGGGAAAAGTCGCTCAGATCCGGAAAGGGCAGTTGATCGATGGGGAAATTTTCACCCATCGGGTTGGAACAATATGCGCCGTCATTGCGGTAGCTGAGATTCGGCGCCTGATCCAGCGATTTTTCGCCTTTGAGATAGCGCAAAAACTCGACGAACGCTCTCTCGCCTTCGCCGCGAATCACGAAGTCGACATGCGGAGACGCGAGCAGCGACTCCGGCACGGCGGAGGCATGGGAGCCGCCCATGACCACCGTTGCGTTAAGTCTTTTTTTAACGCGCGCGGCGCCTTCGAGCGCTTCGCGGTAGTAGGGCGTAAACAAGCACGAGATGCCGACGACGTCGGGTTTTAGCACCGCGATCTCGGCTTCGATTTCGTCGAACGATTTGCCGAAATGATAGTAGCGATGGAATGTGGAGAAAGGCGATTTATCCGTCGCAGGATAATACTCTGTCAGGTATCGTAGCTCTTGCGGAATCGCGACAGTCTGCCGGCCGCAGCCGCC
>JBGPIK010000628.1:0-3113 GCA_041484845.1 Binatia bacterium
CATGAAATGGGACGGCGAATGGTATGTAACCTATGAAGTGTTCAGAGACCTTGGTTTGGCCTTTGCCGCAGTGCTCATCTTGATCTACATTCTCGTGGTCGCTTGGTTTCAGTCCTTTAAAACTCCGCTTGCGATCATGGCGCCCATTCCACTTTCTCTCGTAGGCATCCTCCCGGCGCACTGGCTTATGGGGGCCTTTTTCACCGCCACGTCGATGATCGGGTTCATCGCCGGAGCCGGCATCGTTGTGAGGAACTCCATCATTCTCATCGATTTTGTCGAGCTTCGCCGCAAAGAGGGAATGACTTTGGCGGAGGCGGTAATTGATGCGGGAGCGGTGCGATTTCGCCCCATGCTCCTGACCGCATCGGCGGTCGTAGTGGGTTCGACCGTAATCTTGTTCGATCCGATTTTCCAAGGCCTTGCCATCTCTCTCATGGCCGGAGAAGTCGCTTCCACGCTGCTCTCTCGCATGGCTGTGCCCGTGTTTTATTATCTAAGCGAAAGGAAAACTGTAAACTGACTCAATTTATTTGCATGAGCAGGAGGTGATTTTCGTGACGAAAAACGAGGTGCTGCGTCTTATCGCTGGAACGTTTGTTCTCTTGAGCTTGGCCCTGGGCTACTGGGTAAATTCCACTTGGTACCTTTTTACCACCTTTGTTGGATTGAATCTTTTGCAATCCGCTTTTACCAAGTGGTGTCCCATGATGTGGCTGCTAGACAAACTCGGGCTGAAGGGGTGAGACACAAACCGCGTAGTCCAAGGCGGGGCATACATGTGAGTGAAAGCCGAGTAAAATCAAATTGACCGGCGCCTTACGGTCGGCGTAAATTGACTTCTGCTGCCGTGTCCATTAATGGACGGTAAGAGAACTGCGATTCGTTAGCCTATGCCGGGATATGATCCGGTAAATTCATTCGCTACGAAAGGAGATTACTGATGGGACAAATGGTGACTTTCAAACGGCCGGATGGGAAAGACTGCAACGGGTACCTCGCGAGTCCGGCGGGCGGAGACAAGGCGCCCGGCGTCGTCGTGATTCAAGAATGGTGGGGTCTCAATGATCAGATCAAAGGCGTGGCAGAAAGGTTGGCAACGCTTGGCTACAGAGCTTTAGTTCCCGATCTCTACAAGGGGAAACTCGCTCTCGACATGGCGGAAGCCAAGCATTTGATGACCAACCTGAATTTTTCCGACGCGGCAACCCAGGACGTGCGCGGCGGGGCACAATACTTAAAGCAGTCCAGTGCCAAAGTTGGCGTCGTGGGATTCTGTATGGGTGGTGCTTTGACCGTGCTCGCCGCGATGTATGTCAAGGAAGCGAACGCGTGCTCTTCGTGGTACGGCTTTCCGCCGGAGCAAGCGGGTGATCCTAAGAAGATCACGACTCCGCTGCAGCTTCACCTTGCTGAAAAGGATGCTTCCTTTACTCCGGATGCGGCTCGCGTGCTCGAAGCTAAACTCAAGGAAGGCAAAGTTCCGTTCGAGTCCTATTGGTATAATGCCGGCCACGCTTTCGGCAACGAAAAGGGACAAAACTATAACGCCGAGTGCGCCAAGCTCGCATGGGAGCGCAGCACGGAATTTTTCGCTAAGCATCTGAAATAGTGAAACAACAGATTCCACCACGGAGACACCGAGAACACGGAGGAAGGAGTCGAATTTCGAAATTCGAAATATCCGAACTCGGCGCACTCCGTGCCTGCGTGGTGAGCAAAAGTTTTATCCTAATCGGCCACATCCATGGGTGAAACACGCGTCGACTTGCTGCATCTCTTGGAGGATTTGCGCGATGCTTATCCGGGCTCCCTCGAAGAGACAATTCTCACCGAGGTCGTGGCGAATGCTTTAGATTCCGGCACGACGCGGATCGTGTTTGAATGCGATCCCGCTAACCGTACGCTTACAGCCGCCGACAACGGCTCAGGGATGAAGCGTCGTGAGCTGGCGCGCTACCACGATATTGCCGCAAGCACCAAAACCCGCGGGCAAGGCATCGGTTTTGCCGGCGTCGGCATCAAGCTTGGACTGTTGGTTTGCGAGGAAGTGCTGACGGAAACGCGCCGCGGCAAAAGCTACGTGGCGACCTCCTGGCATATGGCGTCGCGGCATCGCGCGCCCTGGAAGTGGGTCCCGCCCCTCGGGTTGGTCGAAAAACGGGGAACAGCCGTCCGCCTGAAGATTCACAATGCGCTGTCGCCGCTGCTCGATCCCGGATTTCTGGAAGGTACGCTTCGGCGCCATTACCAACCCCTGCTAGACCCGGCATTTGATGACTTCCTCTCGGCACACTATCCCGGCGGTGTCACGCTGAACGTCAATGGGCGCGAACTAGAAAAACAAGAATGGCCGGCACCGCTCCGGGCGCCATTGGAAATTCGCCTATTCCGCAAACGCAAACCTTCCGCCCTCGGTTATTTGATTCGCGAAGATGTTCCGCTCACCGAGGAACGGCGCGGCCTTGCGATCAGCACTTATGGCAAAGTCATCAAGCGTGGATGGGACTGGATGGGGATGACGCCTTCGGCCCCGGAGCGCGTCGGCGGGCTAATCGAAGTGCCGCAGTTGGCCGCTTCCTTAACTCTCAATAAAGGGGATTTCATCCGCGTCGGCGCGCGCGGCGCCGCTTACCTGGCATTCCGTAAAGAGCTTCAGAAAGCTGTCGCGAAGCAACTCGCCGCTTGGGGAGACGCGCGCGAATCCGATGAAGAAGCACCGCCCCGCGAACTACGTCCTCTGCAGCGCGATTTAGCGCACGTCTTGGAAGATCTCGCTGCCGACTTTCCGTTGCTCGCCTCATTGGTGGAAAGCCGCTCGGGAGGCCAGAAGCGGCTCCCTCTCGGTGGAAGAGGCCAGAATCATGAAGCGACCGCGTTTGTGACTGCTTCGGTCGTCGAACTGGCAGAGGCGGAGGTAGCGCTCAAAGCCGCAGCGGAAACACCGCCTGAGTTAGCAGCCGCTGAAGGAGCGGACGCAGCAGAAGCTAAAGAAACTCCCGAGGCGCAGCATCCGGGAATGCTCTTATCCGGAAAGGGGGGCGCGCGACGACCCGCGCACTATGGGCTCGATATCCAATTTGAAGATCGCCCCGACGATGCGGAAATGGGCC
>JBGPIK010000629.1:0-3099 GCA_041484845.1 Binatia bacterium
AAGATCAAAGCGGGGAATTTTTACCCGCATCATATCGGTCTTGGCGCCGCCTTCGTACCGTTTTCCGCGGCGTCCCGCGCGCAAGTCGTCGATCAGTTCCGCCATAATGCTTTCCGCTTCGCCGAAGCAGACCCAGTCGGCGTCCGCACAGGCAACCTCCGGCATGGCGTGGGTAAAAGGACCGCCCACGGCCACCGGCTTGCGCCGCCTACGCGCCTGCGCCATGCAGGCGAGATAGTCTTCGCGCTGGGCCATCATGAGACTGATGAACACCACGTCCGCCCACTCCCAGTCGGAAGGCGATTCCTCAGCCACATTCCGGTCAATCAAGCGGAGGGAAAAATCTCCGGGGAAATAACTGGCGATGGTCAGAAGCCCCAACGGCGGCATGATCGCCTTGCGGCCCCATAGAAGCTTCACGGCGCGTGCGGTATTCCAAAAGGTCTCCTCGGGAAACTTAGGATACAGCATCAAAACATTCATTGACGCCTCCGCAATGGTATAATAACTCGAGCGCGCGAAGATCCGCCTTACCGATACGATGATACCAGTTTCACCGGTAAATCGCGCGGATTAATTACTGCCAAAAAGAGCCGTCATGAAGCCGGCATCGTCGAGCGTTTTGACGAAGCTGTTATCGTAAAACTTGTCCGCTTCGGCGCGGCGCGCGGCTTCGTTTCTGGACATCTTCAATGCCTTTTCCACGATTTCCTTTTTCACGTAAGGGCGCGTGGGCATCTGCGGAACGCTGGTGCGATAACTTTCAAGGAGAATGTCCCGATCGCTGATGCGCGAAAATTTTCCGATCACCCTGAGCGCGTACTCAGGGTCCTGACGCAGGGTCGCTAATCCTTCCAAATAGCTCTTAAAAAAAATGAGGACGGTCTCGCGATTCTGCTTGAGCCAACTTTCTTTTGCGACCAGGCCGCCGTAACCAAAGAGCATCTTCATTTCCATCAAGTTGATGATCTCTTTGAAGCCGAGCTTTTGCGCGATCAAGCCGTTGGGAGGCGAAATGATCGCGGCATCGGCGAGCCCGAGCTGCAAGGCTTGGACGCGCGCGTCGGTACCGCCGGTGTAAACGATCTTGTATTCGGTTTCTTTCAAGCCGAAATGGCCGAGCGCCTCGCGAACGCCATAGTCCGAAGCGGAGCCCGCTGTGCTCGCGGCGATGACTTTTCCTTTGAGATCGGCCGGGCGTTGAAGCGTTGGCTTTCCGAAAATCTGAAAATAGTAATAGTCGTAGAATGAGCCGATCACGACTAAGGTGCCGCCGGCGAGGCGGGAGTCAACCGCGGAACTGACGTTAAATCGGCCCATCTGGATCGAGTTCGATTCGAGCGCCAGAGCGATTTTCGATCCTCCGGCAAGATAGATAAGTTCCGGTTCAATGCCATACTTTGTAAAAATGCCCCTGTCTTGCGCCGCCCACAGGGGCGCCTGGGTCGTCGTGATTGCACTGTAGCCGATGCGCAGTTTGGTCGCGGAGAAGAGCAAAGAGGGCAACAAACAACAATAAAGAATCGCGCCGGCGGCCCACAACGAAACGTGAAGCGACAGCTTGCTCATGATGGCTCCTCCTATGAACTTGCCCGCGCCGAGTGCCTCGATACCAAACGAACAGATCGGCACTCTTCCCATACGCAACTCGCTGCTCCTCTGTCAAGTCGCCATACCGTATCCATAACTCCGCTCTAAGGCGGTTTCCACGAGGGAAGAGCCCTCGCCCGTTGGGCGAATCATCTTACCTATGGTGAGAGGCCCTTAGAGCGGAGTTATGGCCGTATGATTCACACTCGGACGCACGTGCCGATCTTTTCCTTATGCTTATCTGCCATGAAAGCTAAATGCCAAAGGAGTCAGTGATGATTGCCTCCGACCGACCGCTGGAGGCGTCAAGCATCGCCGACCGGTTTGCTGTCGCGCAGTGAAGATCGAAACAATGCGCCGTAAGCAATTAAGGCAATGGTTAACAAGCCGCAGATCGCCACCGTCCACGGGGCACCGAAGCTACAAGCACTGAATTTACACCCGTAGCACAGATTGAGAAAAAGAAAGGCTTAGCCGACTACGAACTCATTCAAGTAAGATGGGACTTGAAACAGCATAAAGGCCTAGGTTAAGAGGAGATCTTCAACGTCGTGTCATTCCCGAGGAGACTCCCCGGCGCGGAAAAATGGTATGAAAGAAGTTTATTTTGTCAACACGACCTTCCGGGACGGTCACATGAGCCTCTGGGCGGAGCGCATGAAAACCGGAATGATCCTTCCGGTTGCTGCGCTTGCAGACAGAGCGGGCTTCGTGGGGATGGAGCTTGTCGGCACCAGCATTTTCAAGAAGTGCGTGAGAGATTTACGTGAGGATCCCTGGGAAAGAATTCGCCTCGTGTCACGCAAGGTGCTGCGGACTCCGCTCGCCTCGATGATGGCGCGCAGCATCTCCACGTTCCAGTTAACGCCACGTTCGGTGCTGAAGTTATGGGTGGAGCGGTTGGCTGCAAACGGCATCAAACGCCTGCAACTGATGGACCCGGCCAATGACATGGCGTCGTTAATGCCTTATTTATCATCCTGCGCTCACGCCGTGGGGCTTGAGGTGGTGTTGGCGGTTGTGTACTCGCTCTCGCCCAAGCATACCGATGAGTACTTCGCGCGGACGGTTCAAGCGGCGCGAGCGCTGAAACCGGATCGCATTTATCTGAAAGACCCGTCTGGGCTGCTGACACCGCAACGCGTGCAAATGCTTGTGCCTGTGTTTCTGCGCAACGCCAAGAGTATTCCCGTGGAGCTTCATTCTCATTGCACGACGGGGCTCGCGCCGCTCTGCTATTTGGAAGCGATCAAACTGGGTATTAACACACTCCATACGGCCATCCCTCCGTTGGCCAACGGTTCATCCAACCCTTCGCTCTTCAACATCGTCAACAACATTCGCGCTATGGGCGACGTTCCCGTGATCGACGAGAGCGTGCTCAAACCTATTTCGGATCACTTGGCCTCGATCGCGAAGAAGGAGGGGTTTCCCATAGGCGCTCCGGTGGAGTACGACTGCGCGCAGTTTTTGCACCAAGTCCCCGGCGGTGTCATCTCCAATTTAAAA
>JBGPIK010000630.1:0-3080 GCA_041484845.1 Binatia bacterium
CGACCCGCGCACTATGGGCTCGATATCCAGTTTGAAGATCGCCCGGACGATGCGGAAATGGGCCGCTTGCTGGAATCAACCGTGTGGGTTAACCGTGCACATCCGGCTTATCGCCGGGCACTGGTCTCCCGCTCCGTGGGGTATCACATGGCCTTAGCCGTAGCGATGGCCTTGGCTCCCCTCGCCGTGGAACCGGCCAATGAACATGGATTTGTCACCGCGTTTCTTTCCCGCTGGGGTGAAGCCGTCGACAAGCCCGCGCCTCGTAAGAGGGCGAAGCGATAATCGCGCGAACGATTTTTTCCCTCTACCAAGCGTCCAGGCGGCAGAGGCGCAACTCAAACTCGGAAACCGGGATTCACCGCAGAGACCCAGAGGACACAGATTTCCGTCATTCCCGCACGTTTTTAGCGGTGGTTCGACTGTGCTCACCACAGGCGAGACCGGGACTGGATCCCCGATTAAAGCATTCGGGGATGACGTTTGTGGGACTGCCAACCTTATGTTCCGATACGCAGCAATCTACTGCGGGTAATTATTTTCTCTCTGTGTCCTCTGCGTCTTTGCGGTGAGTTCTTTTCTTGGTCGATAAGAGGTGCAACACGCGTCGATATCTCGACCGGATCAAACCGGACTTTCAGTGGCCGCTCTTTTCAACGCGTCGTAAAAATCATGGTAGGGTGTCCCCGGTAGTTCCATAGGTAAATCGCGGAGAATATTTATCACGTACGTTTCCGGCAACAGCACACCCACCACGGTACGAATGCGCAGCTCGTCGGTTCCGGCCGTCTCCGGTGATTGACGGCGTACCACCGCAATGACGTGGCGCATCTGGTATTTTGTCCGGCCCGGACGCAGATCGCGAAGCACCATCGGAGTCTCCACGTCCTCTTTGATATCTCCGGGCCGCCGAACGAAAGTCTCCCAAACCCGTTGCTCACTCTTTGAAACCATAATTTTTCCACTCCGCCAGTATTTTTTTCCGCACCGCTTCTGGGAAGATCGTTTCAAACGTCGCCTTCACGGGAACTTCCCATTCCCGCGACCACTCGCCGGGCCACGTGCAATCGTACAGCACGCTGGCTCCTTTTTGCATCGCCCGCTCGCCCTGGCTGTAACAGGGCGTCAGCGTGTTCGCGCGCCCCTCGTAGTGAACGACATGGATGCCGTGCGCGGGGTGGCACTTGGTCGAGAACGCGTGCAGAACTTTGCCCATATCGTAGATATCAATATCCGGCTCAACTAGAAGGACCTTCGATATAAGCGCCCGTCGGGAGGTGAGCGTTTCAAGAATCGCGCGAGCAACCTGCTCGCCGCCATAGTTTACGCTGATCACCGCCATATGAACGGCTCCCTCCCGCGGCACGTTGACGTCCAACACCGGAATGCCATGCCGCTCCAGCCTGTGCTTGATAGCAATGGCGCCGGTCAATGCTGTGATCGTCGAACTATCGTCGCGATATCCGGTGGCATCCACGGTAAGGATCGGATTTTTACGATGCGTGATCGCCGCAACCCGGCAGAGGATGCCGTTGCCCATTTCGCCCGTACGGTAGCCCGGATATTCGCCGTACGGCCCCTCCAGCCCAACGCAATTCGGCAACACTTCGCACTCGATGATAATCTCCGAGTTCGCCGGCACCAAAAGCTCGCTCGTCTCGCAACGCACCAGCTCGACCGGCGCGCCCCTCAAGCCGCCGGCCAGCGCGGCCTCATCGCCGCCAATGTGATAGGTCGCCGCGGCGGTAAAATGAGAAATCGGATCCGCGCCTATGACCAGCGCCATTGGCATCGGCTTGCTCTTAGCCACATAGTGATCTTGAAATACTTTTCCCAAATGGCTTGTCGGCCGGGGAAAGCCGGTGAGGTGCCGCGAGCCGTACACCATGAAGCGATACATGCCCCAGTTCACCCACTGGGTTTCCGGGTCGTACGAAACCGCCATGTCCCAAGTGCCGAGATAACGCCCGCCGTCGCCGTCGTGGAGCATGGGCGCCGGCAAATCGAAGAGATCGATTTCTTTGTCGAGCTTTACCACATCCTTACACGGCCCGGTCTGAACGGTGATGGGTGGAATCAACCTTCCTTCGCGCTTTTCATATTCGGCGTAAATCTCTTTCACCGAACTGCTCGGGGCGAGACCGAACGTTACGGCAACCCGGCGCCACGTGGCCATGGGGTTTGCGAAGGCGGTGATTTCCGGCGGGTAATCGGTGATGCGTTTGAACCAGAGGGCCGGCCCGTCTTTTTCGCAAGCCAGACGGCTGATGGCGCCCAACTCGAGATCCCAATGAACTTCTTTTTCGATCTCATGAAGATCGCCGCTGGCGCGCAACGCGTCCATGAAATCCCGCGTATCGTTAAACATCCGTTTCTCCCCTTCGGTCCCAAACTCTTTTGGTCTTCACGCGCTCTTCAATTCGCAAGGACCGCGTCAACTCGCCGGGCTGAAGCAGTTCCGTTTCCATCGCCAATCCGGTGACGACCTTCAGTTCCCGCGCAAACCGGTCTCGCACCGTATCGATCTTCGCCGCGTCGCTGCGCCACTCCACTTGCACGGTCACGCGGTCCTGCCGCCCGTCGCGATCCACTACCAGCCGATACTCCTTGGTGAGCTCTGGAAACCCTTCCAAGACCGTCTCGATGACCGTCGGATAAAAGGGTACACCGCGCACCTTGAGCATTTCGTTTGCGCGCCCTTTGATTTTCATCAGTCGTTTAAAGGTGCGGCCGCAAGGGCAAGGCTCGTCGCTAATAGAGCTGATGTCTTCCAGGTTGTAGCGGATCACCGGCGCCGCCTCTTTGAATAGGCTTGTCACCACCACGACTCCGTCCCCTCCCGGCTCGACCGGAGCAAATGTTTCGCGGTCAAGCACCTCGAATATATAAGCGTCTTCATTAATATGATAACCGTGCTGCGCCGCGCACTCGAAGCTCGGCGCGCCGGTTTCGACGCTGCCGAAATTATCGAAGGCTTTGACTCCCCAACGCTCTTCAAGCGCTCGACGCGCGGCCTCGGTCATGGGCTCCGCCGTGTGGCAGCTCACGCGAAGTCTAAAATCGCGCCGGAGATCCATGCC
>JBGPIK010000631.1:0-3056 GCA_041484845.1 Binatia bacterium
AAGAGAGAGGGCGATAAAGCAAACAGAGGCTTAAGATGGCCGGCGCGGCGGACAATTGCGGCAAGAAGCCGTGAACAAATTCACTTTGAAAGGTTTCACTAACAGGTGTTCCGTCAAAGACGACGCTACTTTTGCGCGTAGAGCTTTCTAATAAAACCGCTCTTGTCCAACTCGGCTATAAAGCTCGGGTCCATAAACTCCTCGGGTTTGCGGTCGCGGATTTCCGGTTTGGTTGTTGCAACGTAATCGTAGGTCGCTTCCAGCCCCTTCATGATCGGATAGGGCACGGAGATAAAATCGTTCTTGTAGATATTGTACGAGCCTTCCAACAGCTCAGGGTCATTGGTTCTCAAATATTTGCTTAGCACCTTCAAGCTGAAGTCCTTGTGGGTTTTGAAATAAGCGATGCCTTCGACGTGGGATCGAACCATCCGCGCTACCGTGTCACGATCCTCCTGGACCGTCTTGCGCCGCGTGACGATCGACATCGAAGGATAGACGACTTCCTTTCTGGCATCGAATAAGGCATGGTATCCCATTCGCTCCCCTTGGGCATCGCTGGGATAGGAAACATCGGCAGCATCGATCGCACCGGATACCAGAGCCTGAAGCCGCTCGGGCGGCGTCCCGACCGAAAGCCAGGTTACGTCACGGTTCGGGTCCACGCCATGTTTTCGCAGGATGTAGCGGAAGAGAAAATCTCCCAGAGAGCCGAGACTGGAGGTTGCGATCCTCTTTCCCTTGAGATCTTCGGGGCGTTTGATCTCCTGCTTCACCAGCAGTTTGCTCTGGACGCCGGGAACCGTGTGAGCCACGTTCACCAGATCAGCCCCCCCGAGATCCGCCAGCATTACGGTGGGAAGCGCAACGGGGGCGGCGAAAAGGCTTCCGCCGAGAATCGCCGTAGACGTTTGGCCCGATCCGCGGAGCAAAATCAGCTCGACGTCCAATCCGTTTCTTTCGTAGATTTTGGCTTCCTTGGCGAGCCAGGGAATCCAGTTGGAGGCGGAGATCGAGGTCACCCCCCAATTAATTTTCTTTAGCGGCTTATCCTGAGCTTGCGCGGGTACTCCCCAAGTTGCGAGCTCAATCGCCAATGCAATCAAAAAAATATGCCGAAAGAGTTTAGTTCCCATACATTCTCTCCTTCGAAAGTTGGCTGAAGCATCTTGGCTTCACCTTACCGCTTGTTGACCAACGCCTTTGTAAATCCGCTTTCCTCGATTTTCTTTAGAAAACTCATGTCGTAAAATTCTTCGGGATCGGACGACGCCGCTTTCGGCTGACGCGGCGCAAGAAACTGCAATACCGACAGCACGCCTTCGGCGCTGGCATAAGGCATGACCGGCATCAGATCTATGTAATATTCGTATCCCTCTTCAGCGCGTGCGCGATCGTTCATTTTTAAGAACTTCATTATGCCGGCAAGGGTTTTTTCCTTTTGCGTCCTGAAAAAATACAGCGACTCAATGTAGCCCCTCATAAAGTTCTCAATCAGCTGCGGATGGCTTTTGATATACCCTGACATACCCGCGATCGAAGTTCCGGCGTATTCGATATCGCTCCGGCGCAGATCGGCTAATTCTCGGTACCCCGACCGTTTCGCCACCCCGCTGAAAGGCGGCGCCAGTACCGTCGCGGCGATGGATCCCCGCATTAGCGCGTTCAGGCGTCCCTGCTGACTCTCCGCCACAGAAATAAAAATGACGTCCTTGTCGGGCTCTAATCCCATCTTGCGCAGATAAAGCCGCAGAGCGCTATCCGCCGATGCGCCCGGTCGCGTGCCAGTCACAACTTTGCCTCTTAGATCTTGCGGCGCTTTGACCTCCGGGGCGGCAAAAACGGTGTAGTCCAATTTATTGGATTGCACTGACAGCATGACAATATCGACGCCGCCAAGGCGCGCGCTGATCGTGGCGGTGGACCCGGCGGCAAGAAACTGAACGGAATTTGAAGTCACCGCAGCCAGCGAGTTCATACCTCCGCCGAAATAGATTGGCTCTACATCGACCCCATATTTGGAAAAAAGACCCGCCTGCTGACCGATCGGGATAACGCTGGAGTTGACGGAAATCGAGCCGAGAGCGACCCGAATCTTTTCCTTCACGGTCTGAGCGGCTGCAAGTTCAGGCAAGCTGATCAACAGCAATAATAGAGATAAGATAATTGGAGTCATTGCTCTGCGCCTTTCTATTAAGCCGGAGCCAGGCAAAATCGCGGGGGACGCCCAGCGCTTCCGCCCGCCGGTGATCTCGTCTGCCGTCGCTACAACCCCCCTGCGATGACCCACGTCCCAAGCGAACATGAGTCAATCTGCAGCGGAGTCAGCTCACAAAAATGTCACGCCACTCAGAAGCAAGGAGCCAATCGAGTTGAATATCAGTTGCAATTTTCCGACGTGAAGACTTGAAGCTTAAGCTTTTACTCCTCTTGGTACTGCTCTTTCAACCTGGCCACCACCGCTGGATCGGCCAAGATCGTCGCGTCTCCCAGCGCGCGCCCGTAGGCGATATCGCGCAGCAAGCGGCGCATGATCTTGCCGCTCAGCGTGTTGGGAAGCCCCGAGGGAGGGAATTTTATTCATGGCTGTTGGTGCCTATAACGGGTTCGCGGCTGAGCTGCGGGCCGAAGGCCCGGCGGCTCTAGCCGCGAACCACTGCTATTCTACTGCTCCGAACCGCTTGATTTCTTCTAGCACCTCTTTAGGAAGGTCCTTTGGAACCTCTCCGCGTGCGGCCTTTTCCGTTTGCACCATTCTCCGTATGGTCTCTACCACCTCTGGGTTGGCGAGCGTCGTGACGTCGCCCACATCCATAAAGTTAGAGACAGCGGCAATGACCCTGCGCATGATCTTTCCTGAACGGGTCTTGGGCATGTCAGGGACAAGCCAAACGTTTCGCGGACGGGCGATTTTACCGATGATTCTGTCAATCGCGTCTTTAACCTTTTCGTCTACTCCCTTGCCGGGGTTGTAACCGGGTTTGAGCGCAATATACATCTCAGGGATCCGACCCCTTAACTCATCTATCGCCGGTACCACCGCTGCTTCGGCTACT
>JBGPIK010000632.1:0-3031 GCA_041484845.1 Binatia bacterium
CGCCGATCTCGCGCAAGTTTTGCGCGGCTTACCGAAGTTTAATAACCCCGATATGCTCGTAGGGACTGAAACCGGCGACGACGCGGGGGTGTTTCGTCTGCGCCCCGACCTCGCCATTGTCAATACCGTCGATTTC
Source organism: Binatia bacterium (assembly GCA_041484845.1). Lineage (GTDB taxonomy): Bacteria > Desulfobacterota > Binatia > UBA9968 > UBA9968 > JBGPIK01. Next base: position 137 of record JBGPIK010000632.1, read on the forward strand.
TTCACGCCCATCGTCGACGATCCCTACGTCTTCGGTCAAATATCGGCAACCAACGCGCTGAGCGATGTCTATGCTATGGGCGGCGACCCGAAGACGGCCCTCAACATCGTCTGCTTCCCCAAGGGAAAAATGGAGATGGAAATTCTCGGCGAAATTTTGCGCGGCGGCGCCGATAAAGTAAAAGAAAGCGGCGCGGTGGTTATCGGCGGCCATAGTATCATTGACGAGGAAATTAAATTCGGCATGGCGGTTACCGGCGTTATTCATCCGGACAAAATCTTTCGCAATGTCGGTGCGCAAGACGGCGACGCACTTATTTTAACCAAACCGCTCGGCACCGGCATCATCACTACCGCCCTGAAGAAGGGTAAAGCGTCAAAGGAAAGCATCGATGGCGCAGTGCGCGCCATGACGACGCTCAATGCGGCGGCCTCTCGGGTGATGCGTGAATTTCCTGTTCACGCCTGCTCCGACATAACCGGTTTTGGCATTCTGGGGCACGCTCTCGGGATGACCAGCAACAGCAACATCTCTCTGGTCATCGAGTCTGCAAAACTTCCACTCTTGGACGGCGCGGAGCACTTGGCCGAGAAGGGTTATCTTACCGGCGGATGCAAAAGAAACCGTGAATACTTGAACGACAAGATGAGCATCGACAAATCCGTCCGCGAAGGGCTGGTCGAAGTCGCTCTGGATCCGCAAACCTCCGGAGGACTCTTGATCGCGGTAGCAAAGACGCACGCTGGAGAATTAATCGCCGCGCTTCATGCCGGCGGCGTCAGCGATGCGGTCCAAGTCGGCTACGCAACGTCGCCGCAAGCCGCATCGGTGCGTTTAGTCTAAATCTTGTGTGTCTCAATGCGAGATCTCGTCGCCCTAGTCAGAGAAAAACTACGCTGTCAGAGATAGCCTTCGATTTGCTTGCCGATTCAATTTCTTCCGACAGAACTGCCCGCGCTCTGATATCGGGTAATCAGAACGACCATAGGCAACACCGATAAACATTGGCGACGGTTGGCGGAACGGGTCGCTCGCTCTCCCCGAAACTTTGAAACAGCCGGAACGTAGCGATGTGGTGCAGGCGATTGCAAGAACGCTCCAGTGCTAACCGAGGTAATGTACATTAGAAAGAGTTGTCGCGATCCTCAAGTCTGAAGCTCGACTGACAAGAATATGAATTACAATTCTCGCGTGATGGCTGCGCGCCGACCGCTGACCTGACAATATCCGGGATGACCATAATTGCAGATGCCCAATGCTTCCTCCTGCTAAATCATTCGAGCTGGATTCTCAATGACAACCGGTTCCGTAGCGCTGATTTGGCTAAACAATAGAAATCCGCTAAGGTGGCGACAAAATCTCCGGAGAAGGAAGGTGCCCGGTGGTGCCGCTGGTCTTCAAAACCAGTCTGGGGGCCGTAAGGTCCTCGGAGGGTTCGACTCCCTCCCTTCTCCGCCAGGATAGCTGACGATCTATGCGACGTGGCTATCGGGGCTCAAAGTTCAGTAAAAAATCCGCTTTGCGACATACCCGGAGATCCATTCGCTCTGCTTCTACCGGATGATCGAAGCCTGCTCATCTCATCGAGAGAGGCTGCTCCTTTCCTTCGTTCATCTCGTTCGTCGATCCCCGAGGCCGTCAGAATTCCTTTGTCGTCTCGCCAAGATTCTGGCCCACTTTCCAGCGGATTCACCTTTTTCCGCTCGGCAAACGCCGAACTTACGTCCAAGTTATTACTCGCGGCGTTCGGAATGATAGGTTTCATGCGCGACATGTGGTAATAATACTCACGGCCGGTAAATCACACTGATAGGTCCAACAGATGAGCGGTCCTTTTATCCTGAACTGGTATTTTATAAACAATGAACGATAGCTCTTACTTCGTTCCATTCCAGACGATCACACTGCCGGAAGCGCTCGATATCGTCTTTGTGGCGATTCTTCTGTACACGGCTATCGTGTGGGCCCAGCAGACGCGGGCGGCGTTTGTCGTCCGAGGTATTTTGATACTCGGTTCAATTTACATGGTCGCCAGGTACCTAGATCTCCAGATGACCGCATGGATTTTCCAGGGTTTCTTCGCCATTTTTTTGATCATGATCGTCGTGATCTTTCAGGAAGAATTGCGCCAACTGTTCGAACGCATCGCGGTATGGAGCCTTGCGCGCAAACGAGTCCCCGCGCTCGGCTCCAGCACGGCCGATATTTTGGTGCGAACGCTGGCGGATCTAGCCAAGGAACAGGTCGGAGCCCTGATCGTCATTCGCGGCAATGACCCGCTGGAGCGTCACATTACCGGAGGGATTCCTCTGGGCGGAAAACTTAGCGGGCCCTTGCTCAAGAGCATTTTTGATCCCCATTCTCCTGGGCACGATGGCGCCGTGGTTGTAGAGAAAGACTCCATCACTCGTTTCGCGGCCCATCTGCCGCTTTCCAAAGATCTAAGACAGCTCGCTAACGTCGGCACTCGACATTCCGCCGCATTGGGGCTGGCCGAGCTTACGGATGTTTTGTGCATTGTGGTTTCTGAAGAGCGCGGCAAGATTTCCATCGCCCGGAACGGCCGTCTGCGAGAGGTCGAGAATCTTCAGGAACTGGGCGCGGCGATCGAAAGCTTTCTCCAGGCGAAATTTCCGATCACCGAACACCGCGGCGCCTCGCTACAGTTTTTTCGCGAGAACTGGATCGCCAAGGCGGTCTCCTTGTCTCTCGCCATCGGCTTTTGGTACATTTTTGTGCCCGGCGCCAAAACCGTTGACGTAACCTACAGTGTCCCGGTGAGCGTTGAAAACGTGCCCGCGAATCTGCGTGTTGATGGCATTGAGCCGCCGGTGGTCAGCGCGACATTCCGCGGCCCGCGAAGAGCTTTTTATCTTTTCGATGCAAGAAAAATAA
>JBGPIK010000633.1:0-3011 GCA_041484845.1 Binatia bacterium
CACGTGAGGCGTGAGGCGCAAATCTATGAGCTTTTGGGTTGGCAAACGAATTACGGTAACCGGCGGCGCGGGGTTCCTGGGCTCCTTCGTTGTCGCTAAGCTGAAAGATCGAGGTTGTCGGGAGATCTTCATTCCGCGCAGCCGTGAATACGATCTTGTCGAAATGGAGTCGGTCAAAAGATTGTATCGCGATGCTCGCCCCGACATTGTTATTCACCTGGCGGCGCGAGTGGGCGGCATTGGCGCCAACCGGGAGAATCCGGGCAAATTCTTTTATGATAATTTGCTCATGGGAACCCAGTTGATCGAGCAAGGGCGTTTACTTAACGTAGGAAAGTTTGTGGCCATTGGAACGGTTTGTTCTTATCCGAAATTTGCCCCCATTCCGTTTCGGGAAGACGACCTTTGGAACGGCTATCCGGAGGAAACGAACGCTCCTTACGGGCTGGCGAAAAAAATGCTGCTGGTCCAATCGCAATCTTACCGGGCTCAGTACGGGTTTAACTCAATATTTCTTGTCCCGGTAAATCTCTACGGTCCTGGAGACAACTTCGACCTGGAACAATCCCACGTGGTTCCGGCTCTCATCCGCAAATGTATCGAAGCCAAGGAAAGCGGCAGCCCAGAGATTGTCTGTTGGGGAGACGGCACGCCCACGCGCGAGTTTCTTTATGTTGAAGACTGCGCCGAGGCCATCGTTCTCGCGACAGAAAAGTACGATCAATCCGACCCCGTCAATATCGGAACCGGGAAAGAAATCTCGATCAAAAATCTTACGGAACGGATCGCGGAGCTAACCGGTTTTGACGGGAATATCGTGTGGGACAAGAGCAAGCCCAACGGCCAACCGCGCCGCTGTCTGGATGTCAGCCGGGCAAAAGCACTCTTTGGTTTCGTTGCCAAAACCAGCTTTAGCACCGGGCTGCAGAAGACGATTGAGTGGTATGTGAGCAGGGAGCATGGAGCAGCGAGCAGGGAGCAGGGAGCAAAGAGGTGAGAGTGGGGAGCAGCGAGCAGGGGACCAGAACGGAAATACAACAGCGAGCAGACACAAGGAGAAGGAGGTGAGAGGAAGATGGGTGACAAGCAGTTTCGGTTCCAAGATTTTGAGATTTGGAAAAAGGGTGCGGCCATTAGTGACCACCTGTTTCAGCTTGCCGATGAGTGGGAAGATAAACGGCTCTTTCGATTTGCTGAACAGCTACGGGGCGCAACGTTGAGTATTACTAACAATATCGCGGAAGGTTCAGGCAGTATTTCGAAGTCGGACTTTGCCAATTTTCTAAATATAGCTCGTCGGTCCGTGTTCGAGGTTGCGAACATTTTGATTCTGCTTGCTCGTCAAGGTCGGACAGATTCGGTAAAAGTAGAGTCCCTGCTGAAAGAACTTGAGGAAGAAAGTCGGATGATTTTGGCTTTTCGTCGCAATCTTAGGGGCTAGCTCCCTGCTCCTTGCTCCATGCTTCTTAACGCCGATGCACATTGCCTTTTTCAATCGCTCTTTTTATCCCGAGACCGCTGCCACTAGCCAGTTCCTTACCGAGTTATGTGAAATCCTGGTCAGAGAATACGGCTGCCGAGTGTCCGTGGTGGCAGGGGTTCCGCTCGTCTCTTCCAATGGACAAGGCAGCCGGCGATCTAACGCCATCCTGAACCGGGAGAATTACGCCGGCATAGAAATCCTCCGCGCCCGAGGAACTCGCTTCCCCAAAACCAGGTTCATTGGCCGTTTCAGCAATTACGTAAGCTACTTTCTCTCGGCTTGTTATGCGGGTCTTCGTCTTGATCATCCCGACGTTATCGTTGCCTTGACTGACCCTCCGATTATCGGCCTGGCGGGTTATCTAGCGGCACGACGCTTCGGAGTGCCTTTTGTGATGTATTACCAGGATATTTTTCCCGAGGCCGGCCGCCTGCTGGAAGACTTTCACAGCAACGTCGTCGATCGATTATTAGATGAAGTGAACCGCTTTTTGGCGCGCAGCGCGAATCGGGTAATCGCGCTGGGAGAGACGATGAGGCAAAAGCTCATTGAAGGAAAGGGGGCGGATCGAACCAAAACGCTTGTGCTTCCGCTTTGGGTTGATTGTTCGGATATCACGCCGGGGCCCAAGCTGAATGACTTCTCAGAGACTAACGGCCTCGCCGGGAAATTCGTCGTCATGCATTCAGGCAACATCGGCTTGTCTCAAGGCCTCGAAGTTCTTCTCGGCGCGGCTAAACACCTGCGGCACCTGAGCGATCTTGAAATTGTTTTTGTCGGCGACGGTGTGAAAAAAGCCGCCCTGATCGAGGAGGCGAAAGTTTTAGGACTCGACAACGTGCGCTTCCTGCCGTTCCAACCGAAAGAGAATCTGAGAGAGTCGTTTGCCGCCGCCGACGTTTTCGTGGTCTCTCTCAAACGCGGGCTCGCCGGGATTATTGTCCCGAGCAAGCTTTACGGCATTCTTGCGGCGGGCCGTCCCTATGTAGCGGCGGTGGAAGGCAACTGCGAAGTGGCTGCGATCACCCAAGAATATGACTGCGGTCTTATCGCGGAGCCGGAAAACGCGGAAGCCCTCGCGGAAAAAATCCTCGTCTTGTATCGGGACCGAGCGCTGGCGCGGCGCATGGGTGAGAATGCCAGAAAGGCGGCGCTCCATTTTGACCGCAAAATCGGCGTGCGAGCGTATTACGAACTGTTCTGTGAAATGGCACAGGGCGGAGATCAGAGGTCAGACGTCAGAGGTCAGAGAACGGAGGGCAGCGATAAGACATGAGATTAAATTCGGCCACAGATTTGGATGTCTATAAAAAAGGATTCGCGCTGGCCATGACAATATTCGAGCTGAGCAAAACATTTCCCTCTGAAGAGCGTTTTGCTTTGACTGGTCAAATCAGACGCTCGTCACGTTCTGTTTGCCTGAATCCCTGGCCCGTGAAATAGCAAATGCACTACGTTTACGTGCTGCAATCAGAAACGGACGGAAAGCTCTACGTCGGCGGCACCAAGAACCTTCGGGAGCGTCTGG
>JBGPIK010000634.1:0-2936 GCA_041484845.1 Binatia bacterium
CGAACCTTTCGCACCGGACCGGCGGATACCCTCCACGACTTCTTCCGCCTGTTGAGCGCTCGTGCGGTAGCAAATCGCTACCGACCACCCCCGGTTGGCCAAATCCAATGCCAAGGCTCGCCCGATGCCGCGAGCGCCCCCTGTGATCAAGGCTACTTTGCTCTCCATTATTCGATGGCTCGTTGATGACTCGAAATGGCCGGCCGACTCCAGACTTAAAATCCGAACTAGATGTGTAAGCAGCGCTGCTGGATCCGGCTTCTGGCCAACTTCGCCTTTAACACTATAGCAAACCGACGGCGCAAGTCCTAGCAAAGGCAGTGATCAAGCCCCCTTGAGTTTGTGCCGAAGGACATCATAAAAGGACTGGAGCGAAAGAGCGAAATTGTGGTAAATTGACCCTGCCATGAATATTGACCCCCTGGTGTTTGAGAGTCGTCCATCGTTGAGAAGCCCGGTGCTGCTCCTTGCGTTTGCCGGATGGAGTGATGCCGGCGCTTCCGCGACAACAGCGGTCCGCTATCTGGCGGAGCAATTGCTTGCAAAGAAATTTGCCAGCATCGACCCGGAGGATTTTTATGATTTCTCCGTGCAGCGGCCTTTGGTCCGTTTAAATGAAAGCAAAATCAGAGAGATCCATTGGCCCTCGTACGATTTTTATTCTGCCCCAGGAATGGGCATCGACCGTGATTTTGTACTTGGTATAGGCGTTGAGCCCCAGCTGCGCTGGCGAACTTTCACAGAGACCATGCTTCGCTTCGCTCGAGAGTGCCAGATTGAAACGGTCATAACGTTGGGCGCCTATCTCGATGAAGTGCTTTACACCCGTCCCGTGCCGCTCACGGGCTTTTCTACCGACCCGAAGCTGATGGAAGAATTGGACCTGGTGCCATCGCGCTATCAAGGACCGACGGGAATTATTGGCGTATTGTCGGACGCTTTCCGCAACGCCAGCACGCCCCATTTGAGCCTGTGGGCGTCACTGCCCCATTACCTTTCGGTTTCACCCAATCCAAGAGGTAGCTTGGCGTTGCTCCTGCGTTTGACACAGTGGCTTGGGTTGAGAGTGGATACGACTCTAATCGAAACTGCCGCGGCTGATTTTCAGGCCAAGATTAACGATGCGGTCAACGCCGACCCGAAGCTTTCCGCGTTTGTTCGGGAGCTCAAAAAGCGCGAATTCGAACAGTGATGCTCTCCGTCCTGATTCCCGTATACAACGAGGAGCGTACGCTAGAGGAAGTGGTGCGCCGGGTACGCGCAGTCCAGATTCCTAAAGAAATCATTCTGGTCGACGACGGATCTAAGGACCGAAGCCGCGAGATCCTGACGCGTCTCGAAGAACAAAATCGCCGCGGCGGTGATCCGTTCAACAAGGTGAAAATTCTTTTTCAGCCCTTCAACCAGGGAAAAGGCGCGGCGCTCAAGACGGCACTCAGCCACGTGACCGGTGATGTCGTTATCATTCAAGATGCCGACTTGGAATATGATCCAACGGACTATCCGCAGCTGTTGGAGCCCGTCGAGGCCGGGCTGGCCGATGTGGTATACGGGACGCGTTTCGCGGGAGGTGGGACGCACCGTGTATTTTTCTTCTGGCACTCGGTGGGCAATCGAGCACTCACCCTCATTTCCAATATGCTCACCAATTTGAATCTCTCCGACATGGAAGTAGGCTATAAGGTTTTCCGCGCCGAGGTTTTGAAAGGCATCGAGCTTAAATCCAAGCGCTTCGGCTTCGAGCCGGAAATCACCATGAAACTAGCTAAGAAGCGCTGCCGATTTTACGAGGTCCCGATCTCCTATCACGGCCGGACTTATGAAGAAGGGAAAAAGATCACCTGGAAAGACGGCGTGGCCGCGCTCTACACTATGATCCGTTTCCGCTTGGCGGATTGACGTCTATAGAATCAACTCGTTTTGATCATCGCGAGCCGTCGCTCCACAGCTCGTCCATGTAATCCCGCAACGCTTCCTTGAGTGTAAACTTTGGCGCGTAACCAAGCTCCGCTTTAGAAACACTGATGTCCATCGGAATGTATTTGCTCTTGTCGGCGTCGGCTGTGCCAGCGATTTTTACCGCCACATTGGGCGTGAGTTCCTTGACGAGTTGGGCGAGTCCTTCCGGGCCCGTGACCACGCCGGTTCCGGCATTGTAAACTCTTTGTTTCGGATTCTGCACCTGACAGGCAAGTAAAAGCGCCATGGCCACGTCTTTCCCGTATACGTATTCGTTGGGACCGTAAGTCTTGGCGTCGATTGTCATGGGTTCGCCCTTAATTATATTTAAAGCCAAATCGCGCATTACTTTGCCCACGGTGGAGCCGCCCACGTAGAAACCGCGGCCGAATACCCCGCCGGGCCTGATAATGACCGTGTCAAGTTTATACATTCCGACGTAGGCATGAACCAAGTGCTCCGAGCAGACCTTTGTCGCGGCATAAAGATTATGGCCGCCAATGGGGTGGGTTTCTCGCACAAGGCTGTCGGTGATTTTTGAACGATCATAGGCCCCGAAGGTACTGACGTAAACGACGCGGCGGAGGCGACGCAGCCGCGCAGCTTCCAAAATATTGATCGTCCCCAAAATATTATTTGTCGCTCCCGTGTAGGAGTTTTCCTGAACGCGTGACCCGATTAAGCCGGCAGTATGGATCACCGTATCGACGTTGAAGCGCTCCATGGCGCTGAGCAGCGCCGGCAAGTCGCGCACATCGGCGGCGACCACGTCTGCCTGCTCTTTGCCGACAATCTTTTGAATGTAGTCGCGGTTGGGGGAAAGATCGAAAAGCACGACTTTATTGCCTGCTTCGATAGCTTGCCGGGCGGTGTGCGCCCCGATCAGACCCGCTCCAGTGATGAGAATATTCATCGAAGTTCCTCCTGAATTTACGTGCACCCTACATTAGGTTGGCGCCACAACATTTGTCAAATAC
>JBGPIK010000635.1:0-2877 GCA_041484845.1 Binatia bacterium
CAAACTCCTCGTTACCCAACAACACCTGCGCTCGTATTTCCTCCCAGATCGACGCTTTAGTAATCCCTTCCCTCACAAATCGACGGTAGTGTCTTGCGGCGGGGTATTTTCTCTTGCCCAACTGGCCCAATACCCAGTCAATGGTTAACCACGAGGGCTTTTTCCCGAGCCCGACCGTGGCCCCGTAACTGCTCCACTTCCATTGCTCGACCCTCCCCGTCGCTTTGGCTCTCACGGGATTGAGGACCACGTAGCGACAAACCTCCAAAAGGTGGGTCTCTTTTTGAATGACAATGGCTTTGTAGCGACCCTGCAAGACATGCCCCACGCTCCCATGGCGCCGGTTGTAAACTTGCGTGTAGATGCCGTTAAGCTGGCGCATTCCCTTGGAGAGATTGCCTTCCGGCGTTTCAATCACAAGATGATAGTGGTTGTCCATCAAACAGTAAGGTTGAGATCACGGTGCGCGACGAGGTGGTGGCGGAGTTGCGCGCGGCGCTGCCGGAGCCGGAGCCCGGAGCCGCCGCCAAGAAGCTCGTTCAACTGATGCGCACGCTCCCAAAGTACCGGGGACGAAAAACGAAGGTATCCGGGCATGTCAAGGAACATCTCTATGGTTCCAGCGTGAAGAGTCGCTGATGGCGCTCCCAACCCGCCTGTTTTGTGACACATCTTTTTTCTACGCCTGCTTCGACCAACGCGATGTCAACCACCAACAAGCCGACGATTTTTCGGCGGACGCCTCCACCCGGCCAAAGCGAACAAGGCCCAGATAAGTGGGAAACTCCACGACCTGCCCATTGGCAAGCCCAAAAGTCTGGATACCCGCGTAGCGCAAGTCCAATCGGTTCGCCCACTCTTCTGAAATCGCAATACTCCCCGTGAAACCACTGTCCAAAATCATATGCTCACGCCCTTTGCCATCCAAAATCAGGCGCTTTCCAGCAATCCGGCTTGAAAGCCGAGGTTCTGCATCCACGATTCTTCCGGTAACTCGAATCCTCATCGCTTGCGAAGCCCCCCCCGATGACGATGGACGACGGGATATCCGATGCGCACGAAGTAGAAGGATTGGCCGGGATATTTCTTCCAGCCCTTGAGTGTTGCCCCTACAACATCTTTCCCAACAAAAATTTCCTGCGATCCCATCTCTATGGCTGCTATTTGACCTTTTTGCGTTCGCTCCAATTTCCTTAGCCGTGCCAAGGCTAACTGAGATGGTCTCCTGATCGCTCCGCCTGGCTCTGGCGTCAGGACTCTTGCTGTGCTTTTTCTGTCCTGCTTCATGCGGGCAATACTTAAGGAGACCTGAGCGCTATTCCTTTGGTCTTTTCCACGACGATAGGGCTGAGCCTTGGCCTCTTTGACCACGAGCTCCTTAGCGGCAGATTTATCGCTAACCGGAGGATATTTTTTGCTTGGCATTGGGTCCCCCCAAATTTTTCACTGGATCTTACGCGACGGGAATCCGTTCTTGCAAACGGCTTCTGCCCGTCCCTGTTCACGGCCTCGCCTGTCTCTCAGAAGTTCAAAAGTTCAACCGTTTCACTATGTTCAGACATTCAACCGCTTCGCCAGGTTCAACTTGTTCCAGCCGTTCCAATCGTTCAAGCCGGTCAATCGCTTCCCTCCGTGCAAAACGTTCAACGGATGACCTTCAGCTCGAAGACGGCCGAGGACGTTTGGGTTTGGCCTTTCCCTTTCTGCCGTAGGGCTCTCCACTTTCGCGGACGGCACCGGACCCGGAAGATTTCACGATGGCCAAGTCGATGAGGTCCAAAGGGTTCCGACTTGTTCGCCTGCTCGCATCTAAAACTTCTATGGCGACGATGCGCTTGCCTTTTGCATAATCGATGACGATGCCGTCCATTTCCACGGAGTCCTCGATAGAAACAGTTGTCAGGAATTCAATGTTCAGCAGATCGTGCAGGGTATCGTATTCGATCTTCATGGGACTTTTTACCTTCGCTCATTTCCTCTTCCTGGCCGGACGTTTGATTCCATAACGCGCGGGGCGTTCTGCGACTCGCATGGAGCGTTTCGGTTCGACCGGCTCTAAAACGACCCTCACCCTAGCGCGCAAGACATCGGCGACGCGGCGCAGCATGCTGAGCGAATGGCCTTCGTAGCCGGGGGATTCCAGCCGGCTGATCTGTTGCTGGGAACTCTTGAGTAGTCTTGCTAGGTCTTTCTGCGACAAACCGGCGTGCTTGCGTAGCGCGGCGATTTGCAGTGCCACGTCCCACGCCTCTCCGGCATGTTTGAATCGTGCGGCAAACGCCGGATCTTTCAGTTGTGTTTCAAGGTAACGGTCAAAATTAGTTTTCTTCATCGTCCGGGTTCTTGCCTCTGCGCTCTTCGCGTCTCGGGGGGTGAACCCTGCCGCGAACTTATCATTCTTTTCTCCGCTGCCAGTCGTGCATACGTTCCCGCGCGGTTGCGAGATCCCGTGCCGGGATCGCCTGTCCCTTATTGCGGATGCCGTGCACGAGGACGATCCGCCTGCCTTTCATGAAAAACCACAGGACGCGCGTATTGAGTTTGCCGACATGGCGCAGTTCGAACAGTCCGTCGCCAATCGCCTTGGACAACGGTTCCCGGTGATATTGTCGGCTTCGCAGCTTCGCGAGACCAGCGACCACCGCCGCGAAATCGTCCGGGTCACTGGCCTTCAACTCATCCAGAAATTCCCGCACCGGGCACTTCCCTGCCTCTGTCTCATAAAACTCTACTGTAAAATCCATCGGGTTGCAACATCAATTTTGATGTACCATAGGATCTGATCTGCAATCTGGCTTGACCACGATCAAGCGTTCGAAGCGAGCATTTTCTTAACCTCGTTTCTTACTCTTTGTTTTAATGCCTCCGGTCGAGTGA
>JBGPIK010000636.1:0-2864 GCA_041484845.1 Binatia bacterium
AACAAAGCAGGTCTCCATACCGGCGCTGCCGGTGCCCGACATCGGCAAGGCCAGCCGGTTTTGCGTCTGAAAAACCTCGCGTAGCATCGCCATGCTCTCGTCCATGATTTTCAAAAACGCCGGATCGAGATGACCGATAACAGGAAGCGCGAGACTTTCAAGTACGCGCGGATCCACCGGACTCGGACCCGGACCGAGAAGCATGCGCAACGGCGGATTAACTTTCGGTGGTACTGACATATCTTTGTTCCTTTAGCTTTAAACTTTGTGCTTTATTCTTCGGCTTTGACATTGAGTTCCATACTGCCGATCTTTTCGATCGTACCGTGCAGATGATCGCCATGATTAAGTTTGCTCACACCGGCCGGCGTGCCGGTCGTGATCAGATCACCCGAACGCAGCGTCAGGCAACTGGTGAGAAAACGAATATGATCGCGCAGGCCGCAGATCATATCGCTCGTGTGCGCCGTCATCGCTTCCTTGCCGTTCTGTAAAACCTTGATCGCAAGATTTTGCGGCTCGCCGACCTCGTCTTTGGTCACAATCCACGGCCCCAAAGCGGTGAAGGTATCGAAGCCCTTGCGGATATTGCGCGTGTTTTGCACGCCCTTCCCCCAAGGATCGCGCTGGCTAATATCCCAACAAATCGTGTAACCGAAAACATAGTCGAGCGCTTGATCTTCACTCACCTTTCTCGCCCGCTTACCGATCACCGCGCACAGTTCGCACTCGAAATCGACCAGCTTGGAAATCTTCGGCAGAATCACCGTGTCGTTGGGACCAATAATGGACGACGTCGTCTTGAGAAAAAACTCCGCCATCAATTCGTCCTTGCTCTTGGCCGCGCGGTCTAGGCCGCTCACGCGCGCCATCATTTCTTGCTGATGCGCGCGGTAATTGGCCGCCGCCGCCCAGAGCGAACCGGGATTGGTGATCGGCGCCAGCAGTTTGACGGAACTCAGCGGCACGGACGAACCCGACTTCGCCGCATCGCGCGCGCATTGCATGGCCGCGGGATTGTTCGCCAATGCATCGATAACTTCGAGCATCGTGTAACCGCTTCTCACGTGGCCGGCTTTAATCAAGGCATCACCAATAGGATAAACCTTATCATCCACCACCATACCGGCCTGATTCGAATTATAGTGACAGATTTTCATGCTTCTGCCTCCCAAGAATTTTTTGCGGGAACCGACCCGGAACCGGGTCCTTTCGTCTAATACATGAATGAAACCACAAAGTCCACTAACGAGAACCGAGGAGGGAACGCGAACGCACACGCATTCTTTGTTTCTAGTCGCGCCTACTAATCCAATCCCTACCAGAGAGAACGTGGCGGTCGTTTGTGTTGCAAATGGCTCACTTAAATTTTTTCGACAGTCTCAACGCTAAGGGTAACCTGCCGCGCCAAAAACCTTTCCGCGCAGCGCCGCCTAGCTTCTCGCGGTCAGGTTGACCCTTTTGTTGGACGAATTTTGTTTAAAATTCGATTGGCTGAGAAGCTTTTCTCTCTGCCTCTTCATCTTCTGCTATCAGGAATTCAATAATTTGTCTTTTGTCTGTCTCTGATTCAAACAACTCCCGAAGGGCATAATATGCCTCGTAACCATCAGGATTTGTGGAACAATAGAAATCTTTGGCTAATTCTGAAAATGTCTCAAGGTTCTCTTGGTCAATACATGCTTTGGTGTAATAAGCGATGAGAATATTGAGAATGTTTTCGAACTCATGGAAGAATGCCAAGTCAGAAAGCAGGTCAATTCTACCGGGATAATTGTCCAAGCCGTATAGAAGGAGGGATTTAAGGTTTTTATTGGCTTCCTTGTAGTATTTCCTAATTAATGGATAGTTTGGATTCTTTGTAGCTTTTTCCTTGGAGTAATTTTCAAATATCTTTTTTGATAATTTTTTTCTACCTTCAAAATAGGCAACGAGGTCTCCCTGCCGTTGGTTTTCTGGCTGAGCATTTCTTTCTTTTATTTCTTCACAATCATTATCGTCTTCAAAATATTCGAAGCCGATTTCCTCCATTTTGGCGATATAATTTTTAGGATGGTTACGAAAAATTTCACTCATTGTATCACGAATGAGCTCGTTTTTTAATTTTCCGTGGTCATTAAGGACTAAGTCTTTATCTTTCTTTTTGTCCATTTCGTGATACTTCCGAAGTTTCTATTTTTACTTCCAACCATAGAGTCTACTGCCGCCATTGCGGCATTGTATTAGGGCGAATCCTCTTAACTCAAGGAAGCAAATCTTCACGCAACATCCTTCACCCACGGAGAAGTTGTCAAGGAGTATTGATTTCCCCAAACGCTGGCAATACGGCGGCGTATGAGGATATCAGCCCCCGTCGTGTATTGGAACATTGCACCGTTGTTCAAAGCCACTCCGCCGGACTGTTATCGCTGCGATTGTGTCTAGGGCGGTGTATTACTTGAGTTACGTGTGCGCGGGCTTCAGATTTATCTCGGAGCTGCTCCGAGACTCTACGATTAATCCGTCCCACTTTCTGACCTCTGATCTCTGGCCGTCTGACCTCTAGTCTATTTAAACTGCGGCATCACGCGTTCGGCGAACAGCCGAATGTTTTTCAGCGCCATCTCGTGCGGCATTCCGCCGAACTGAAAGGTTCCGGAAATCACGGTGAGTCCTACTTCCTCGCGCCATCTTTGAATCGTGTCGACGCAGCGCTGCGGATCGCCGGCGATTACAAACCCCTCGGCAAGCTGCGTTTTGGCATCGCCCATCACCCGTGATCCCCGTTCTTTGCGCGCGAGATCGGCTCCTCTGTGCACGTCCGAATAATTCGCCAGATAAGGAGCCGCTTCTTCAATAGCCTGGTCTAAACTGCTCGAAACGTA
>JBGPIK010000637.1:0-2808 GCA_041484845.1 Binatia bacterium
CGGCAGTGTCTCCGATGTGGCGGCACGGGAGCTGTTGAAGGGGTTAGGTTTAAAGCCGATGGAAGACGTTAAAATATTACAGGTCGGAGGTGCTGCCGAGCGGGCCGCCGGCTTCAGCCGCGGGATCATCGCCGGATTTCCTTCGCCGCCGGGTAATGTTCACCTGATACCGGGTGGCCTCCCGCACCGAATTCTTGCCAACATGGGGGAATTGCAAAAACCTTATCCTTTACCGTTCATCTGTGCGGTGACGACTAAAAGTTTTCTCGCCAAGAACCGCGCCACGGTTAAAAAAACCGTGATGGCTTTGATCGAAGCAGCGCATTTTTTTAAAACCCACAAGCAAGCCACGCAAAAAATCATCGCAAAGTATCTGCGCGGGGTAAACCAAGCGTATTTGGACAGCTCGTACGGGTCGACTGTAAAAATCCTCGAGCGCGTCCCTTATACGACTCGAGAGGGCATGAAAGTTCAACTGGATGACGCGTTAAAGCAAAATCCCGGGGCCAAGGTCACGGTCGACAGTTTAATTGACGACAGCATCGTTCGTGAGCTCGAGGCAGAAGGATTCATCGATAAAATTTACGGCAAGGGCAATTAGGGCGTAAGCAGCAGCTCTAACTGTTCCATCTGGGGACACGCAACTGAGACAGAAAAGTTACGGTTCCTGATCGCGCCACATATACCAAATGGGCGTGCCGATGAGCACTTCGTTGCGCTGAACGACGAATCCGAACCTTTCATAAAATCCTACGTTTTCGGGCCGGTCGGTTTCCAAATACCCCGCAGCGCGCTCCTGTTTGAGATACTCGAGATATCGGTGCATCAATGCCGTACCGACTCCTTGACCTTGAGCCGCGGGGGCAACACCTATAGGTCCGAGATGCACATGGGATTCTTCAGGATCGAGGTGGCACCATCGAGACATCCACTTGACGACCTGCGGAAGCGCCTCGCCGAGCGGCTTTAACAGGGTTGCCACCGCCAATGGAATTTCCTCGGGAGGCGGCAGGCAATAGGGAGACGCGTTGAAATGCACATAACCGCGCACTTCGCCATCCGAAAGCGCGACAAAGGATTGGCCAACGAACATGTGGCGCAAGCCGATTCGAAAAAAAAGTCGATTCTGATCGATGCGGTGGGGACCCAATGCAGAAACGTGAAGCGGGTTTGTCACAAAGGCATCCGCGAGCACGGTTACCGTCGCGTCGATCTGGTCCGAAGAATATTTTTGCACGGCGATCTTCATTATGTTTTGGTTTAAAGACCGAAATGAATCGCTTTGCATCCGGCCAAACCGGATGTACTCCGAAGTCTAGGCGGTTATTGGCAATTATGAGACGATCATTTGACCAAAGTGTGCGCTCAAAATCTACGCGCGCTTTCCCTACCGTGAGCCTACAAGATTTTCCTGAGTTCGGCGATGGGGCTGGTTATCCTGCGCCCGGTTTTGTCCCTGTTGCTTTATCAGGGCAGCCTCGCTACAAAATAGAGCATCTACCATGATTAACCTATCTAGTTATAAGGAGCAATAAATGGCACAGAAGTACGTGGATAGTTTCGGCACCCGAAAGGTGCTGGCGGTTGGCAGTCAACGCTATGATATCTTTCGGCTCGATCTCCTCGAAAAAGCGGGATTCAAAAATATTTCTCGATTTCCAGTGTCTCTTAAAGTGCTTCTAGAAAACCTGCTGCGCCAGGAGGACAATCACCATGTGAACAAACGCGATATCGAGGCGCTGGCCAATTGGAATGCCAAGGCCAAGCAGGAAAAAGAAATCGCCTTTATGCCGGCCCGAGTCTTAATGCAGGATTTAACCGGGGTGCCTGCCGTCGTCGATCTTGCCGCGATGCGCGAAGCGATGAGAAGGCTCGGCGGGGATCCAAAGAAAATCAATCCGCTGGCGCCGGTGGATTTAGTAATCGACCATTCCGTGCAGGTCGATTATTTCGGCTCAGCCGATGCGTTTCAGAAGAATTCCAAAATCGAGTACGAGCGCAACGCCGAGCGTTACGCTTTTTTGCGCTGGGGCCAAAGGGCCTTCGATAACTTTCGCGTGATTCCGCCGGACACCGGTATCTGCCACCAGGTCAATCTTGAGTATCTTGCGCCGGTGGTTTTTCGTGTCAAGAAAGATGGAGCCTATTTCGCTTATCCGGACACGGTGGTCGGCACGGACTCCCACACCCCGATGATTAACGGCTTGGGTGTAGTGGGCTGGGGCGTGGGCGGCATCGAGGCCGAAGCGGCCTTGCTGGGTCAGCCGATTATTATGCTCATTCCTGAAGTGATCGGCTTCAAGCTGTACGGCAAACTCCCCGAAGGCGCCACGGCGACGGATCTGGTCCTCACGGTCGTGCAAATGCTCAGGAAAAAAGGCGTGGTCGAAAAATTCGTCGAATTCTACGGCTCCGGGTTGTCCAGCTTGAGTCTCGCGGATCGCGCCACCATCGGGAACATGGGGCCGGAATACGGCGCCACCATCGGATATTTTCCTATCGACGATGAGACGCTGCGGTATCTCCAGTTGACCGGACGAGACCCCGATCTCATCAATCTCGTGGAAACCTATGCCAAAGAACAAGGGATGTTCCGGACTGATGCGTCTCCTGATCCCATGTTCACGGACACGCTGGAGCTCGATCTCGCGACGGTCGTGCCAAGTCTGGCGGGCCCGCGGCGGCCGCAAGACCGCATTCCGCTGACGGGCAGCAAAAAAGCGTTTAAAGAAGCATTACCGTCATTAATGAAGAGCGGGGACGCGAGCAAGACGGTGGCGGTGCAGATGAACGGCGATAAGTTTCAAC
>JBGPIK010000638.1:0-2792 GCA_041484845.1 Binatia bacterium
CGGCCAGAACACGTCTCTGCTTCTCGTTGAGGAAGGGAAGAACTTCCGCTAGTTTTAACCGGAGTACCTTTGCGCGCTCCTCCATTCACCCAGCATAGAAGAAATTGGTTGAAATGTCTATATTATTTTGTCACAGAGACTTACTCTGCTTTGGTCTTGCAGGAATCGTCCATACATCTTCTTCTACGATAATGTCCTCTAATGCTCGACGGTTAAAATAATATTTCCGATGCTTGGCAAACATGAAGACATATTCGTAGCTCCTTCGGGGTCGGTCTATTACAGCTTCAGGCAGGGACCCCTTTCGGTGCCATATGATTGTACTACGTAAAACCCAATCACGATTGGCCATCTCTATCGCTACCCGCCACGGAATTCCAATTATGGATTTCCGTTGTAGACCTATTCCAAGGCCTCCGCTTTTATCTACGGCACGCAGCCCAAACCGGCGCTTATTACTCTTGGGGTCACGGCCGTGGGACTTACCTTTCCCAGAGTAGTACGTGTCGCCGAGATTGAGAAATAGAAGCCCATCGTCTCTGAGCACCCGATTTACTTGGTCCATTACAGAAGCCAGACCATTCACATACTCCATCACGGTTTCTTCCTGGCCCATTTGCCCCTCGACGCCATAGTCCCGCAACCAATAGTACGGCGGTGAGGTGATAACTGAATTGAAGAGCCCATCCCGTAATCTTCTTAAAATATCTTCAGCCGCGCCGCAGTATATATCCCAGTTCGATCCAGTGTTCGTGGTTCCTGACCAATGGTTATGGAATTTTTCAAGCGAGTTTGACGATGATTCGATTTTGGAGGGAGCAAGCCGATTTTTGAGCTTGTCTGCGTTGTTAGACATCAAGATGCAGGCACTCCTTTGATTGAATCTCCCGACACCCAATGGGGTGCTTAAATATGCCAGACATTCGAGATTTCATAGAGCCTTATCTTATATAATTATGCAAGAACAAAGCCCAAAAAATGCATTCAAGCGTTACGACTCTTTTCCAACAGCGTCGGTATAGAGTGACTCTCCGACAAAAACTCATCCGCAATTGCGTCAAGACGCCATCGGGTTGCTGGCGCTGGCAGGGCGCCCTCGACAAAGACGGCTATGCGGAATTCAGGGACGTTGTTGCCTACGTGGAATATCGTCCATCAGGATTTCAGACTGGTTGCCAGCTGCCGGAGTAATTCCAGCTAGGCAACAAGGTCCCCTAATTATCCTTCCCCCTAACCTGATTACTCAATAGACTCGTTCTCCGTTCAATGCGCTCAGTACGAACGTAAGACGAGTCGGGATGATACACAATTTATCCGTTCATGACGAATTTGTCGAAGTATGGAATTCCTTGTCTCAGCAACTTCCTACATCGTGAGCATGACCTTGCCGAAATGATCGCGCCCTTCGAGATAACGCTGTGCCGCACGGGTTTCGGCGAGCGGAAAACTCTTGCCGATTCCCGGGTCGAACTTCTTTTCTTGGACTAACTTTAAGATCGCATCGAGTTGTTTGAAATCCTCCGGCTTTGCTTTCAAGTAGTTCGTTATCGAAAAGCGCATGGCTTTTCGACCTTCCGTTAAAGCCGGTGCTGGATCGGGGACCGGCCCGAAGGCGCCACCGATCGAAACGAGGCGCCCGCCGGGCGCCAATACTTGTAAACTCTTCTGATAAACCTCGCCGCCGATCATTTCCAGAACAACGTCGACGCCGCGATTGTTGGTTACGCGCATCACTTCCGGCGCGAATTCGTTCTCAGATACATCGATCGTCACATCCGCGCCGAGCGTGCGCAGTCTACGGCACTTTACTTCGCTGCCGGAGGTCGCGATAACTCTCGCGCCAAGGCGCTTGGCGATTTGGATTGCGGCGACGCCGACACCGCTGCTGCCGCCCTGGATCAACAGCCACTCGTTTGCTTTCAAGTTGCCGTCGGTCTGTAAGCCGAACCAGGCGGTGAGCGACGCCGTTGGCAGCGCTGCTGCCTGTGCGAAAGTAACTCCGTCAGGGATGGGTCGAACTTCAGAAACCTTTGCCGTAGCGTACTCGGCGTACCCGCCAAGACTCGGATACGCGACGACACGCTGGCCGACGGTGAACTCGGACGCATCGGCACCGAGCTTCGACACCGTGCCGGCGAATTCGCGGCCAGGGATTACCGGCAGCGCATCAGGCGAGATGCGATAGGCACCTTTGCGCAAGCTGAGATCGGCACGGTTCAGTGATGCTGCTTCGACTTTGATCAGGACTTCTCCGGCTTTTGGTTCGGGTACCGGGACATCTTCGTATTGGAGAACATCCTCGGTCGGACCGAAATTGTGAATGCGGATGACTTTCATCGCGATGGCCTCCGTTAACGCGGAAACAAACACGGCCGCGTCTTTACCTTTGATATTCGTCGTTTTCGAAGTTAATGCGAATGCCGATGATAGACACGCCTGGGCTTTCATCGATAGAGTGAGTCGATAAAACCGCTCTCATCCAACTGACGGACGAACTTGGTCTCGATAAATTGCGCGGGCTTTGCCTCCCGTGCTTTAGGATTTCTGTGAGCTATCTCTTCTAACGCCGCCTGGATCGCTGCTATCGCAGGATACGGTGCCTTTTCATAGACCTCGGCATGAAAGTCGTATCCGACCTCGATGATCCTCGGATCTTTGACTCTCATATATTTCGCCATGATCTCCATACTTTTGGCCTTTTGTGTCTTAAAAAAATGAACGCCTTCCACAATGGCCTTCATAAAGCGCCGGACCGCTTCTTCGTCTCTCTGGATAAAGCTCTTGGTGGTTAC
>JBGPIK010000639.1:0-2766 GCA_041484845.1 Binatia bacterium
GGATGACAGAGCAGAACGTCATCTTTCGCGCCGGTAGCGATTCCGCGACTAGCACCGGGGTGCGCCGCCTTCATTCATCGTCGCAGTGTAAACTGAGACGGCGAACGAAAACCCTCTTAAGCCGAATGTCTATTCGTGGTAACTTGACGTTTGGGTGTCGCAAGTCCAATGAAGGTTCTCAATTTTCCTTCCGCTATTTTGCTTTTTTCTTGCGTCTCGCTACTTGTACCGCTGCGCTCAATTGCTTGCGCAGCAGCCGACCAGACTGAAGAGATTCGCAGAGAGCAAACGGAATCACGTCAGAAGGAGCAAGTTAAGGAGTTGCGCCGGGAAGACCAACTAGAAAATCTCAAGCGCGAGCAACAGCTCAATCAAACGCAGCAGCAGCTGGATCAGCTGAAGCAAAATAGAACCAACGAGCCGCAACTACAAAAACAGCCGCAGCTTAATCAGACACAACAAGAATTAGACAGGCTCAAGAACGACCAGCAGATCGAGCGGATTCAGAAGGAACTACAACTCGACCGCATCCAGCACGAGCAAAACCCGTCGCGCCAGCAGGAACAGATAAGGGATCTCCAGCGCCAGCAACAGATGGATCTGTTGCGCGACCAGCAGCGCAAAAACCAGATTCAACAGGATTTGGACCGACTGCGCAATCAGCAGCTCAACCAGCCGTGAACCGTATGGATCGAGGGGTGAGCCGTTCGGCTGATCTCACCACGAGGCGTGGACGAGCGAAGGCATAAGGGCGTTCAAGGTTCAATGTTCCAGGTGCGCGCCCCGCGCATCCTGAGCTTCGAAGGATCTGTCACAAAGGCTAGGAAAGATCCTTCGCTTCGTTCAGGACGGGCTTTGAACATTGAACTTTAAACCTCCCCCCTCGATTGCCGTCACGCATGAATGACTCGGCTGTTTGCCTCGCATCAGGTCAGTTTTTGCTTGAGCCACGCAACGATGACAGCCTGCGCGTTTCCCCCACCCATGTGACCGCCATTGTAAAAACGGGCGCTTTTAGGGTCGCCGTGTTCTAGCAGCAAATACATATCGGCGATCGGAAAGACACTGTCGTTGACGCCATTGACGCAGAGAAGCGGCGCGCAGGGCCGATCGAGAATGCCTTGGGTGAGCAACGAAAGCCGCGGGCTATATTCCACCCATTCATCGGCGCTCGCGCGGCCA
The DNA here is from genome assembly GCA_041484845.1 of Binatia bacterium. Classification (GTDB taxonomy): domain Bacteria; phylum Desulfobacterota; class Binatia; order UBA9968; family UBA9968; genus JBGPIK01. The sequence goes on from JBGPIK010000639.1 coordinate 1,183, forward strand.
AAAGCACAAGCCAGCGTCTCGGCCAGCTCAAACGGATATTCACCGCGTTGCGCTCTCGCGATCCAATCGGCCATGAAAGCAAAATGTGCGGGGCCGCCCTGATTAACCGCCGCGCGTATGCGCTGACGATGGGTGTGAGCTACCTTGGTTGCCCAATATCCACCGGTGCTGCCACCGACAATGCCCACGCGATCTGCGTCAAGATCCTCCCGCTGCGCAATCCAGTCAAACACCGCATCCCACAAGCGCTCCCCATTTTCTGATCCCCCAATGGGCGCATCCGCAACACCGGGCATATCGATGGCGAGTGTGGCTATACCCACCCTGAGATAGGGATCGCTCGGCCGTTCCTCCTTAAAGGCGTCGATTCCGCCCCAGATCACCACGACCGGCGGTTTTGTAATGCCCTTCGGTTTGCGTAAAAGCCCGACGGATACCGCTCCCTCGCCCGGCCGTCCGCGAAAAGCCATTTCAATACGTTCGAGAGGCGGATCGAAATAGCGCGCCGCTTTATGAAAATTTTCTTGTGATTTTCTGTACGCCGACAGTTTTCCCGCCGAGTTCGGCGCGGGATAGCGCGCTACATGGTAACAATCGTAAGCGATCAGATATTCGGCGCGCGCTTTCGCCACATCTCCAGCCGCCTCGGCCTGTGCCGCGCGCTGTTCGTGCGGGCGCGCCAGCGCGGTGAACGCATTTGCCCATTCTTCGCGATCAACCGAGCGCAGCCCCTGAATAACCGGCTTCACTTCGTCGTAAACTGTGTACAAGAAAGGATTGCGATTTTTTTGCGCCCGGCCGAGGAGTTCCGTTTTCACCTCTTCCATCGGTCGCGCTCCAAATGGAGGTGCAGCATTCGCCATGGATGTTCCTCCGCTTCGCCGAACAAACCCGTTTCGGGCCTAGACTCGTCTCAATCACGAACAAAGTAGTCGAGGTGAGCCGACGACCCAGGGGCGACGCGAAAACTATGACGGTCGTTCCGTGTGCAAGCGCGCCTCGAGCTCCTCCTGGAACGGGAAACTCCCGGGCTCGTACGTGCAAAAGGGCTCCTCGGCGAGCGGATCGCCGGTGACCGCGTAAGCGCGTGAGCGCGAGCCGCCGCAGACTCCGACGAATTCACAGAGCCCGCAGCGGCCTTCAAACTTCGACTCATCGCGGAGGTCTTGGAGTAGCGGCGCCTCGCGATAAATTTCCATCAGCGACTTTTCTTTGACATTGCCCACAGCGATCGGCATGAAACCGCTCGGATACACCTCGCCGCGACGCGAAATAAAAACGAAGCCATTGCCGGCATTGATATGCATGGGGGTGCGTATGATGTTATCTTTGGGTTTGATGTTCCGCTGCGTCACAATCGATTCGAGCGCCGCCTTGAGCCGATAGTAGACGGGGTCGAGTTTAAAATAGTCTTCAACGGGTAATCGTTTGTCGTCCAAAATAGCGCGTTGCAGCACGACGCGCTTGTAGTGGTGGCCTTCCGTCGTCTTTGCGCTGGCATATTTCGAACAATCGTAAAGGAAATGCATCACCCCTTCGTACTCGGCCGGCGATACTTCGTCCTCCGCCCTACCCCTTCCGACA
>JBGPIK010000640.1:0-2731 GCA_041484845.1 Binatia bacterium
ACCGAGCTTGCGCAGCTCCTGCCGGAACGCCTCCACGAGGACCGCGCTGCCAGCAGCAGTGCTTGGATCCAGGAAACCTATGCGGGGGACTTTTCCCGACTGCTGCGCTTCGGTCACAACCCCACCGAAAGCGAATGTGAGAGCGACGGCGAAGACTCCACCCCATTTTAGATTTTGGATACTTCGACTTAGCTCAGTACAGGTTTTAGATTTTGGATTATCGGAGCGAGAATTCAGAACTTGGAGCCAGCACTTTTCATTCATGCGTTTTCTCCCCAATCGAAAGTCTGTCCTGAGCACGGCCGAAGGATCGGCAATCGAAAATCTAAAACCTGTGGTGAGCGATGTCGAACCATCATTTGATGACTTTGTCCACCCGCGCCAGCACGGTGGGCGGGATCGTCAGGCCGATCTGCCTTACCGCCAAGTCACCAAATGGTTCGCACGGGATACTGGTGAATTAACTCATCAGGAGTCAGGATCACGAGATGGTGCACGACCGCTTGGCAAACCAACATTCGGTCGAAAGGGTCCTTATGTAACAGCGGAAGCCGCGTCAGATGCAGAGCAGCTTCTTCATCGAGCTGCAACGGCTCGATGCCGTGCTGCTTGCGCTGGAGCGGGACGAAACGCCCCGGAGGTTCCGGCAGAGGCAGCCTGCCCAAAGCATATTTTACAGCGATCTCCCATGCGGAGACCGAACTGAGGAAGATTTCATTTCCCGGCTCGGCGAATATTTCGCGCGCGTCGTCGGAAAACTCAGGCGCGTCGCTAACCGCCCACAAGAATGTGGCGGTGTCTAACAGCACCCTCACGGCTGCTCGCCATGAAACCCGTTGATGAATTCAGGAGGGAGGGGTTCAAAGAAATCGGGCGGGACTTTAAGTTTTCCTTTGGCGAGGCCGATCGGACGCTTGGCTTTTCGCTGCGGTGGAAGTGGACGAATTTCCGCAATCGGAATATTCCGCTTGCACAAAAGTATGGTTTCTCCCCGACGAAGCTTGGCGAGGTAGCGCGATAGATGTGTTTTCGCCTCATGAATGTTCAGCCGAATCATGGTGATTGTCTAGCCTAAGTAGTGAACTAAGTCAACGCGGCGCCGTCTGCCGACGGGGCCTATTGCCTCGTACCTATTTTCACTTGATTCCCCTGTCCGCCCTTGCCAGCACGTTCGGCGGAATCGTGAGCCCGATCTGCTTCGCCGTCTTAAGATTGATGATCAGCTCAAATTTCACTGGCTCCACGGGCAGGTCAGCGGGCCTGTTGGCTTTTAAAATTTCTCATGCCATAGCGGGCGAAGGGATCTTGACGGCTTCTCACGATGTCGCCCGCAAAACACGATAGCCGTTGTTGGAAATAGACGTTTTTATTCCGCGACTGTGTAGAGAGCCTACGCTTACGGCGCAAGTTTATGGAGTAATGCATCAAGGAGCGGGAGATAGTTTGGCAGGCGCCGAAACACGGCCTTAGCTAGATCCTCATCGTAAGTGTGCGAGGTTCGGTTCCGGTCCTCCAACATCGCCAGCCAGCCCTGTTCGTTCTCAATCCACGAGGTTTTAAAGGCAACTCTCAAGCACCCCTTGGGAGACTGGCAATCTAAGCCCTCATCGCGCGCCCGTTCTTGAATGGACTTCCAAGCTAATTCAAAACAGAACTCAAAACGTTGAATCGCAGCATCGCGGCTCACGTCGCTTTCCGGCGCTTTTAATACCTCGCGTAACCGCGCAATCGCCGCTGCCAACGCCTCTCGACGCGCGGTCATAAACGTTCCCCGTATTTGAGGATTTCTTCACGTAAGGCGGGACCCGTAGCGTTGAGATCCATGATGTCGATCTCGTAAAGCGTGGAAAGTTCATCCACTGCTTCTTGCAAAAGGCCCATGCGCTCTGGAGCAATCGGGGCGCCGGTAGAGATAGCCACATCGATATCCGAGTGAGGCAGTGCCTTTCCCTGAGGCCATGAACCAAACCAGATGACCTCTGCGTCTTCGCCGAGGACCGATCTGGCAAGCCGGGCCACCTCTCTGGCAATTTCAACTGGCCGGGCTCTATCACGCTCAAAATGATCAGATTCATGTTCCATTTGCGTTTACGTCTAAAGCTTGTTCAGTCTACCAATGCGGGTCTGTCTGTCAATGATCGAGTGTCGGAGGATCCATAATCGACAGTTGAGGAGCAAGGAGCAAAGTGCCAAAAAAGCAAAGTGCAAAGAGCCTGGCGCTAAGCGTATGGCTTTTGCCGACGTCTGACCTCTGATCTCTGCCATTTGATCACCTTAGCCGCTCTCGCCAGCACGCTCGGCGGAATCGTGAGGCCGATCTGCTTGGCAGTCTTTAAGTTAATCACCAGCTCGAATTTCTTTGGCTGCTCCACCGGCAGGTCGCCGGGCGTGGCACCTTTCAGAATCCTGTCCACGAAATATGCGACGCGCCGGTAGCTATCCGTGATGTCCGCCCCGTAGGACATGAGCCCACCGGCATCTACATAGTCTCTGGTCACGTACATCGACGGTAACCGGCTCTTTAAGGCAAAGTCCGCGATCCGTTTTGGGTTAGAAAACATTAGCGGGCCCGACGGCGGCACGTAGAGTCCATCTGGGTCCTGCTTACTCAGGGCAGCGAATACCTTCTCAAAACCGCCCGCAGCTCGTACGTCCCAGGGCTGAAGAGTCAACCGCAGCGCGCGCGCCGCGACTGGGAGAACCTCTTTCACGTCAAGTACAACTCTCGGAT
>JBGPIK010000641.1:0-2665 GCA_041484845.1 Binatia bacterium
AATTCGACATCCCATCTTCGACCGCTGAGCAGCGGCGTTCGCCAATTCGGCGAATTCCGTATCCGCGATGATCAGCCGGGTCTGCGTATCATCGATGATAAAGGCCAGATCCTTCGCCGTGAGACGGTAATTGAGCGGGACAAGGACGGCGCCAGCGTGAACGGCTGCGAAATAGGTTTCTAGTACGCGATGGCAGTTCTTGTGCAGTAAGCCTACGCGATCGCCGGGGTTAATGCCGAACGACCGCAGCGCCGCCGCCAATGCGGCCACGCGCGCGCCCACTTCTGCGTAACTCAGACGCGCCTCGCCGCAAGCAACGGCGATTTTGGTCGGGTACGACAAAACGGATCGAGGAAGTATTTCAGTTAGCAGCATATGCGGCACGATAGTATTTCATGGGTGATTTGCCTACAAGAGACGTGTGCTTTGGGGAACCGATTCTCGTCACGTGTCCTCAGTGAAAATCCCGACTCGGTGCGCCGGTGGGTTTGAATTCCAATGCCGGCTCCCAGAGTTGTTCCGCAACTAGGTGAACCACTCCGTCTTCGACTTGAAGCCGCCCGGTCACTCCTAAAAAACTTACGGTCTTGGCCAAAACCGGATAGCGCTTGAAAACGCTGTCCCACAGTACGACGTTGACAAAGCCGGTTTCGTCTTCCAGCGTCATAAATATCACGCCGCCCGCAGTTCCAGGCCGTTGGCGGCAGATGACCAAACCCGCATAGCGAATCCTTTCGTTGTTTTTCATGGATATCACGGTACGCGCGTCAGGAATGCCTTGGCGGATCAGATGAGGGCGCATGGGCTCGAGCGGATGTCGTCGCGCGCTGTGCGAGCTTGTGCGATAGTCCCACTTAACTTCTTCAAAGGCGCTTAGTGAGTGAAAAGCGGGGATGGGTTCACGCGTCGACAAAGCCAGAGATTCATTTTTTGTTCGGGCGAGCCGGCGGCTATCCCAGAGAGCCGTTCGGCGGTCCGTACCCAAACTCTCGAATGCGCCGGCCTCGGCAAGCCTGCCAAGAAGGTCTTCATTCAATCGCGTGCGCCGGACAAAATCGTCAAGTGAGGTGAATGGCTTGGTTTTGCGCGCCTCCACAATTTTTGTCGCTTCGATCTCGCCCAAGCCTTTGACGTAGCGTAGGCCCATGCGCACGGCAAACCCGCCGGCCCCGTTGCTGCCCGGCTCCAATGTGCAATTCCACGAGCTGTGCCCGACATCGAGGCTCAGGACCATGACATGATGGCGCTTCGCGTCATCGACAATCGTCGCCGGCATGTAAAAACCCATGGGTTGGGCGTTGAGCAACGAGCAGGTAAATTCGGCCGGGTAGTGATACCTGAGCCAGGCGGTGGCATAGGCAATCAGCGCGAAACTGGCGGCATGACTTTCCGGAAAACCATACTCACCGAAGCCGCGAATCTGTTCAAACACTCTTTCGGCGAATTCCGGAGCGATGCCCTTTGCTTGCATGCGCGTGATCAAACGGTCACGGTGGCACTCCATGCGGCCCGTGCGATGCCATGCGGCCATGTCGCGCCGCAGTTGATCCGCTTCGCCCGGTGTATAATCCGCGGCCACCATCGCCAGCCGCATCACTTGTTCCTGAAATAGCGGCACGCCCAAAGTCTTTTTCAATACTGGAATTAAACTCGGATGAGGATATTCCACGGTCTCCTTTCCTTGACGCCTGCGCAGATAAGGATGAACCATACCGCCAGTGATGGGTCCCGGCCGAACGATACTAACTTCAATCACCAGATCATAAAAATTGCGCGGCCTGAGGCGCGGCAGCATCGCCATTTGCGCGCGGCTCTCGATTTGAAACACGCCCACCGTGTCGCCTTTACAGATCATGTCGAAAACCGCGGCGTCATTTGCCGGAATGGTCGCCATCGAAAGCTCGACGCCGCGATGTTTGCGCAATAGCTGAAAACAAAGGTCGAGTTGCGTCAGCCCACCCAGCCCGAGAAGATCCACTTTGAATAAACCGAGATCTTCCAGATCATTCTTATCCCATTGAATCACCGTGCGCTCCGGCATCGTGGCATTTTCAATCGGAACGATGTCGTGCACGGGCTCATGCCCCAGCAGAAAACCGCCGGGATGAATGGAAAGATGGCACGGAAAATCCAAAAGCCCGTTCGTCAACCGCAGCAGATGATCATGCAAGCGATTGGATGGATCGAGGCCCATCTGTCGGAGCGCGTCGGCAGGGACGCTTTCGTAAGAAGAAAGAAATTTGGCCATGCGGTCCAAGCCCGTTTCGGAGAGTCCCAATGCCTTGCCGACGTCGCGCAAAGCGGAACGGGCGCGATAGCGCACCACGTTGGCAACCATCGCCGCGCGCTCGCGGCCGTACTTTTGATAAACATGCTGGATGACTTCTTCGCGCCGGTCGTGCTCGATATCGAGATCGATGTCGGGCGGCTCCGCGCGCTCTTTGGAGATGAAGCGCTCAAAGAGCAAACCCATGCGCACGGGATCGATGGCGGTAATGCCGAGACAGTAACAAACGGCGGAATTCGCGGCAGAACCCCGCCCCTGGCAGAGAATGCCCTTGGCGCGGCAAAACTCGACAATCTCCCACATGGTCAAAAAATAGCCGGGATAGTCGAGCGTCTCGATAATCTCTAATTCTTTTTCCAGTTGATTGATAACTTCCTG
>JBGPIK010000642.1:0-2660 GCA_041484845.1 Binatia bacterium
CGCGGCAAAATTTCCACCGAGCCCGGAATTGCAATCGCGCACGCGTTATTTGACGTTCGACCCGGCATCGCCCAAGCGTCTTTACGCCGGCATAGAGGTGGGCGGTCTCCTCCTAAGCGATGACGGCGGTGACCATTGGCAACCGGCCAATGAGGGGCTGACCGATGCAGACGTCCACGAGATACTGGCATGCAAGAAAAATCCGGGAAAAGTTTTCGCAGCCTGCGGCGAGGCAGCGTTTCGCAGTCTTGATCGCGCTGCCCATTGGGAAGAGATTACTCCGCCGGGACACGATTACGGCATGTGCGTGGCGGAGGACAGTGATGGGCTCGTTTACCTGGGAAGCGCAAAAGGGCGGCCTAACACTTGGATCCGAGAACGCGGCGCCGACGCAGCCATTTTCCGTAGCCGCGATCTCGGCGCCCACTGGGAGATGGTCGTTGATGGTTTGAAAGGCGGCGTCATGCACATGTGCGCTACGCCCGACGGCCATGGAGTGATCGCCGGAACCTCTGACGGAACTCTGCTCGCCATCGATGATTTGGGCGCGCGCTCGATCGTCAACGGGCTGCCGTGCATCACCGGCGTCGAATTGGGCGCATAGGGATTCGATTAAGGTTTCGATTCTACTGATCAAAAAAGACGCAATCGGTCGAGACAGGATAGCGTATCTGCTATTTCAGAGCGGAAACTCGATGAAAATTCTCCCGCTTTTGTTTAATTTCTTTTTCTTTCTGTTTCTCGCGGCTCCTCTGTTGGCTCAGGAAGCGAAGCTCGTCACCGAAGGAAAGAAGGAAGGGAAAGTGGTGGTCTACGGCTCCATGGAGTCGGACATCTTCGACGGCATCCAAAAGTCTTTCGAGAAGCATACCGGAATCCCGATCGACTACTGGCGCGCGTCGGGCGCTTCGGTCCTCGAGCGCGTGCTCAGCGAGCGCAATGCGGGAAAGCCGCTCTATGACGTCGTCATCAACAATGCGGGACCGATGGAGATCATGCTCAAGGACGGCATCTTCGCCAACTATATTTCACCGGTGAGTAAAAATTACGCCAAGGAATTTCTTCATCCGCAGTTGGGTCCGAGCTACCGCATGAGCCTGGTGGGGATCGTTTACAATAAGAGCATGCTCACACCGGAAACGGCGCCCAAATCTCTTGAGGACCTGCTTAAACCGGAGTTCAGGGGTAAGCTCGCCTTTCCTGATCCGGTGCGCGGTGCGGTGGCGGCGATGTGGCCGGCAAGTCTCTATAAACTGATGGGCAAGGAGCGGGCGGATAATTATCTGCGCGCTCTCGGCGCGACCAAGCCGGTGATCGTCGAGGGCGTGCTCAATGCCGCCGAACGCGTGACCACTGGGGAAACTCCGCTTGCGATAACTTATCTCAAGTACGTCGTCGTCTTCGGCCAGAAGGGCGCGCCCATGGATTACGTGCGCTTGGAAAAAATGTTGGGCCATCGTCATGCGGTGCAGCTCAGCAACCGGGCGCTTCATCCCAACGCCGGAAAAGCCTTGATCGATTTTTTCCTCGGCGACGAAAGCATCAAGATCATGGCCAAATCGGGCGAGTTCGTCACGCGCAAAGGAATTTACCCGCCGCTTGCGGATGCCGAAAAACTTCAACTCGTCGAGATGGATGAGCTCGATACGGCCGGCTTCGCCGAGAAGCGCAAGGAATACCAAAAGCTATTCTTCAAGTGACCCTCTCCGGAGAGTGCTTCGCGCGTTTATTCAGCACGGATCGCCCGTTTCATCTCTGAGCCGTTTACACGATCAGTCAAAATTGATACACGAGGATGTTAGCAGGTTGCTGAAAAAAATCCGAATGCTTCGAGAACCTCAGCATGAACGGAAAATTGCCAATAATATCAATTTCCCACCGTTCGTCCTGAGCACAGTCGAAGGACTCCGAGAAGGTTTTTCAGCAGCCTGCGAGGAGTTTTCAATATGAAGCTCTACACCTTCTTTCGCAGCTCCGCTTCTTATCGCGTCCGGATTGCGCTCAACCTCAAAGGTCTGGATTACGAACAGATTCCGATTCACTTGCGCCGCGGCGGCGGCGAGCAATTGGGCGAGGCTTACAAATCCATCAATCCGCAAGCGCTGGTGCCGGCGCTGGAAGACGGCGGCAGAATATTCAGCCAATCGTTGGCGATCATCGAATATTTGGAAGAGCGCTTTCCGAAGCCGCCGCTATTGCCTCCCGATCCGGCAGACCGCGCGACGGTGCGCAGTATGGCGCTCCTCATCGCCTGTGAAATTCACCCGATTCAAAATCTCAGGGTGCTGGTCTATCTGAAGAAAAATTTTAACCAATCGGACGAGGCCATTAATCACTGGGCGCAGCATTGGATCAATCTTGGATTGTCCGCCTTTGAGCAAATGCAATTTTCGGCGCCCAACCGAGGCGCATTTTGCTTCGGCGATACGCCGACTCTGGCGGATATTTGCCTGGTGCCGCAACTAGCCAACGCGCGGCGCTTCGGTCTTGATCTCTCCCCTTTCCCGTTTCTCGTCACGATCGAGAAGAACTGTCTGGCATTGCCGGCCTTCGCCGCCGCCGCGCCGGAAAAACAACCGGACGCAGAACCCTAGTCTCAGAAATGAATTTGTACTTACGCCCCAAGGGGGGGCACGCCGATTCGCGAGCGCATCGTAGAG
>JBGPIK010000643.1:0-2601 GCA_041484845.1 Binatia bacterium
CACTTTGGGTTTAACCTCGTAAATATGGAAGCCGGAGTTCCTTTCTATACGGATCTCCTCGGTTTCCGGATTTCCGACATCATCGACTATTCGAAAAGAGCCGCCAATCCTGAATTGCTCGCCGGCCTCGGCGACCCGAACGGTTACTTCACCCGCTACGGCACCGATCACCACGCCCTCGTGCTTTTTCCTAAAAGAGTTCGCGAAGCGATCGGCCGACGCGATCGGCCCGGCGTCACCGTCAATCAGATCACCTGGCAAGTCGGCAGCCTTGCCGAAGTCGGGAATGCGATCCAATGGTTTAGTCGCAAAGGAGTCAATCTCCAACGCACGGGCCGCGATATGCCGGGTTCGAACTGGCACACGTATATGTTTGATCCCGATGGCCACAGCAACGAACTCTATTACGGTATCGAGCAAATCGGCTGGAACGGCCACAGTAAACCGCGCGCGATGTACGAGCGCGGCTTTGACGAACCGCCCAAGCTTCCGCAAATTTCCGAATTTGAGGAGGTGCAGCAGGCGCAGTCAAAAGGCATCAACCTCACATCCGGCTATCGCTATATCGAGCGCCTGCCCGCGACTTACAACGTCGATGGCATATTATCGCCCCGGCCGCATAAGATTGTCCGCCTCGGCCCTGTCACCCTATTCGTCGAAGATCTGAAGACGTCGGAAGCATTTTACCGCGAGACGCTCGGCTTTACGCTTACTGAAGAGGTGATATGGAAGGGACACCGCTGCCTTTTTCTCCGTTGCAACACCGAGCATCATTCACTGGCGCTTTTTCCCATCGCGCTGCGCGAGATCCTCGGTTTGAGCGCGCACTCGACGTGCGCCGTGTTGGGGCTTCAGCTTGCCAACTATCGGCAATTGCGTGACGCGGTAAATTTTCTCCAAGACCACGGCGTCAAGGTTACCGAAGCCATACCTCCCGACCTTCATCCAGGTATCGATTATGCAGCGCACGCGTTGGATCCGGATGGTCATTGCATTCAGATCTACTTTGCCATGGAGCAGGTGGGCTGGGACGGCAAACCCCGTCCCATCGAGCGCCGAACTCCACGCGCGCTCAGCGAATGGCCGGAGGTTTTGGATGGAGACTGCAATGCGTATCTCGGCGAACCCTTTTTCGGTCCGTGGGGATAAACGAGCGCATGTTGGTAGTTAATATAAAACGTTCTTAAACATAGACCCGCCTCTTGCAGAGAGCGAGTCATCTATATTTTCACGAGTTGAGTAATGGATTATGCAAGGTAGAGATGATCTCTCCACCGCAAGATGACAGGTTATCTCCGAAAGCCGTCACCCCCGAACGTTTTCATCGGGGGGCCAGTCACGGTTCGCCTGGATTCCCGATAGAAGCATTCGGGAATGACAGACCCGAAAGGTATGGATAGTGTCTTAGTAGCGAGCGGTGGGGAAAGGAATTAAAACATTCACAGGAGCCGCTAATGGAATCGAAAGTCACCTTTGAATCGGACCGACTCAAGTTATCCGCCATCATGCACACACCGGATGATCTTCGGCCAGGCGAGCGCAGGGCGGCATTTATCGTTTTGCACGGCTTCGGCGGCAATAAAGACGGGCACGGACAGACTGTGGTCGCCAAACAGCTAAACGAGTGGGGCTATGTCACACTGCGCATTGACTTTCGCGGTTGCGGGGAAAGCGAAGGCGAACACGGTCGGATAATTTGTCTCGATCAGGTGGCGGATACGCGCAACGGCGTACGCTACTTGGCCTCGCGCCCTGAAGTGGACCCCGACCGCATTGCGCTACTGGGCAGTAGTTTCGGCGCCGCCGTCGCCGTATACACCGGTGGCGTGGACAAGCGGGTCGCCGCGGTCATCTCGTGCGGCGGTTGGGGCGACGGTGAGCGTAAGTTTCGCGGCCAGCATCCGACATCGGAGGCCTGGGCCCGCTTCACGAGTATGCTCGCGGAAGGAAAGCGTCATCGCGAGCGCACGGGCAAGTCGCTCATGGTCCCGCGTTACGAAATCGTCCCGATTCCCGAGAAATTGCGCAATCGCATGAGCCAGGGATCGATCATGGAATTTCCCGCCGAGACGGCACAGAGCATGCATGATTTTCGCGCCGACGATCAGGTGGGCAACATCGCGCCGCGGCCGCTGCTGCTTCTCCATAGCGCCAATGATTCGGTGACTCCAACCCGCGAATCCATTGAAATGTTCAAACGCGCCAAGCAGCCGGCCGAGTTGCACCTGCTGTCGGATGTCGATCACTTCACGTTCAACGAAGAAAATCCCCGTTTGACGCGCATCGTTTCCGACTGGCTGGAACGCTATTTTCCGGTTGACAAACACTGATTGGAGCCAATTCGTGCCGAGACTCGATCATAGTCAACTACTAAATTTCAGCGAGCAGTTGCTCGTTACAGGTGGCATGCCGCCAACGGGTGCAGCGCTCGTTGCAAAGCTTTTGGTGCGAGCGGACCTTCGCGGCTATCCCGGTCACGGCGTCACGCGCATTCCCTCTTATTTGTCGTGGATCAAAGATGGGACCATCAACCTGCGCAAGGGAATCGAGATAGAACGCGAAGGCAAAATCAGCGCGGTCATCGAAGGTCATCACACCATC
>JBGPIK010000644.1:0-2545 GCA_041484845.1 Binatia bacterium
CAACACGCCTGATCATTCCGCTGGAAATTTCCAGCAGACAGGCCGGTTCATACAGGCTCTGACGAAATTCTTATTTTTTGCCTCGTGCTGAAATTTTCAAGCCCACAAGCGCTGGGGAAAGGGATGTATGCGCTGCAGGAATCGAGTGAAGCTTTACGGGGTTGAACTTTGCCCGTAAAAATGAGCTGCTAAAGTCAGAAAACATGAATCTGCGGGCGAGCCGTGACACCTTGCATCCATTGGGCGCGATCGGATCGATTTGACGACGGCTGCGGCCAACGAGGTGACATCGACCGTCGTAGCCGACCAAACGATGAGGAACGCAATAACAGATAGGAGGAGCGATGAGCCGATTACCAGCTATCAACCGTGATGCCCTGGCGCCCGACGATCAAGCGGTCTGGGACCGCATCGCCGCGGTCCGTACGGGAGTGCGAGGACCCTTTGGAGTATTGATGCACGTACCGCCTCTCGCCGACCGTGTAGCGGCGCTGGAGGACTACTTTCGTTTCAACGCGGCGCTGCCGGCGGTCGACCGCGAGCTCGTGATTATGGCCACCGCGCGGGAAATGGGCGCGCGCTACCCGTGGGCACGGCACGAGGCCAGAGGACGTGAGGTGGGCACAAGAACAGAGGCGATCGAAGCGGTGCGCCTCAACGGCATGTTGGAGCAACTGACGGCGCGCGAGCGCCTGCTCGTGGAAATCGTGCGCACTCTGCTGCGCACGCGGGCGTTGCCCGAGGCATTGTATACGCGCGCGCTGGCTGAACTGGGTCGCCAACAACTGATCGAGACAGTCGCGCTCGCAGGCCATTACAGCCTGATCGGATTGACCGTGAACGCGTTCGATGTCGCACCGCCGGAGAACAGTTCGACATTCTGAAGCGGGCGCGGTCTTAAAAACTGCGAGACCCCTGGCTGGACAGCCTGAGGTCAGAAAACACGACCCTGCGGGAGAAATTTCTTTAAACTGCCGAGACCTAGCGTGGTCCGACCCGGGAGGTCTGGAAGTTCACGCTCTGTCATCTTTCAAACGTTTTGAACGGAGCGCAGCGATTGAACCCTTCGATAGACTCAGGGCAGGCTCTTGGAACGATTGGAACGCGGCACCGTCCATCACCGTCCGTCCTTGAACTTTGAACGTGCGCTCGGTGCCGACCCCGCTCTGAGCCGATCAATGTGCCCACAAGCCGAGTGCTTTGCCGCGATTGCGATAAATCCCGACTCTGTCTTTACTTCTCGTAGAGTCGCTTAACGAACCCGCTCGCCTCGATCTCCCGCGCAATCTTGGTCGAGACGAATTGTTCCGGATCGGCGTTCTTCGCGGCAGGCACCGTGCCTGAAAGTTCTGTCAGAATCGTGCGTATTCCCTCGATGGTCGGAATCGGCAAAGCGAGATACTTGCTTGCGGCGTTGCTGTAGCTATCCTCTAACACCTCGCGGTCGTCGCTGCGCGTATATTTTTTCAACACCGCCAGCGCGGCTTCTTTATTGCGTTTGAAATCATGGATCGCTTCGATGTAGGCGAGCATGAATTCTTTCACGACCGCTTCGTTCTTCTGGAGATAAGATTTCGTCGTCCCGATGGCCGACGTCGGGTAATGCAACCCCAGGTCGGCGAGGTCTGCCAACTCACGAAAGCCCGCTTTGCGCGCGATCAGCGACGAGGTGCCGCTCATCACCCCGGCGTCGAGCATTTTGGTCTGCATGGCGCGGACAGTGTCCTGTGACGTGCCGATTTGCAGAATATTGACGTCGCGATCGGGATTCAGCCCCCATTTCTTTAGCGCTAGTCGGACGGCGAAATCCGATGTGGCACCGTAGCGGCTGACGCCTAATTTCTTGCCTTTGAGTTGCATCGGGCTGGAAATTTCCGGCGCGGCGAAAACCTTGAAAACAAATCCGTTGATAAGCGCAGCAATTAAAACGGTGTCGGCTCCTTGCAATGCGGCTTGCACCAAGCCGGAACCGGAGAGCGAGGAAATTCCCAGATCTTTGGCAATCAACGCCCGCAATGACACCGATCCAGTGCCCATGCCGACGAGCACCACATCGAGGCCGTGCTTTTCGAATAGTTTGGTTTCCTTAGCAAATCCTAATACTGCGACCCCGCCGTCGGTAGAACCATAGCCGACGACGACTTTGCTGAGCGTTTTGCTCTGGGCGGCCAACGCCCTTGTAACATGAGCACCAAGAAAAATTATGACAACCGCTGCAATCACTAAATTGCGGCCAGGGGTCCACATGACCTCACCTCGATCAGCACAGCTCCAGATAGCTACTGCGAATCAGCCGGGTGATGCCGTCATACTCATTCAGACGAGCATTTAGATTCAATACGCGATCGCGCCTTCATCTAAATCAAATTCAAGATGAGTCGCCTGAAGTCGGCTCTTTCTTATCTCGGTCTGTCTCCTGGGTGGATCCGACGCGAGGTGAATTTAATTATTCATCCTGCGAGCAGCCTTCCCCAGCCTTTCACCGGCGGTATGATGCCGGGGCGCACGAGATCGTTCCATATTTCAGCGCTCATGTTGGTGAAAG